>DCTE01000067.1:280-21375 GCA_002329405.1 Ruminococcaceae bacterium UBA1448
GTGAACTCCATGTCCTGCATGTCATGATAATGAGTTTCCAGCGTGTTGCAGATGCCGACAAACTGTTCGTAGACTTCCGGCATAACTTCCTTCAGGTGGTCGATATGCTGAGGAGTACGGACACCAGCAACGACGTCCTCGCCCTGTGCGTTCATCAGGAACTCACCGGTCAGGACCTTTTCACCGGTGGAGGGGTTACGGGTAAACGCAACGCCGGTACCGGAATCGTTGTTCTTGTTGCCGAATGCCATCATCTGGACGTTAACAGCGGTACCCCAGGAATAAGGAATATCGTTGTCACGACGGTAAACGTTTGCACGGGGGTTGTCCCAGCTGCGGAAAACAGCTTTGACAGCACCGATCAGCTGTTCTTTGGGGTCAGACGGGAAGTCTTCGCCGATTTTTGCTTTGTACTCAGCTTTGAACTGTTCAGCCAGTTCCTTGAGGTCTTCAGCGGTCAGCTCGACGTCCTGAGTAACGCCTCTTTCCTCTTTCATCTTGTCGATCAGCTGTTCAAAGTACTTTTTGCCGACTTCCATAACGACGTCGGAGTACATCTGGATAAATCTTCTGTAGCAGTCGTAAGCCCAACGGGGGTTGCCCCAGCTGGCGATGGTCTCAACAACTTCCTCATTCAGACCAAGGTTGAGGATGGTGTCCATCATGCCGGGCATGGAAGCACGGGCGCCGGAACGAACGGAAACCAGCAGAGGATTTTCTTTATCACCGAATTTCTTGCCGGTGATCTCTTCCATCTTGCCGATGTATTCCATGATCTCGGCCATGATATCATCGTTAATCTTCTTACCGTCCTCGTAGTACTGGGTGCAGGCTTCAGTGGAAATGGTGAAGCCCTGGGGAACCGGCAGGCCGAGGTTGGTCATCTCAGCCAGGTTTGCGCCTTTACCGCCCAGCAGCTCACGCATGTTAGCGTTGCCTTCGCTGAACAGGTAGCAATACTTCTTGCCCATTGTTATTACCTCCAATTACTAATACACACTCCGCTCTCCCTGAGGGAGACGGGCGAATTCACTTTCAGCCGTTTGCATGCCAAAAAAGGCTGTACAAACAACCCTTCCAGTGTCTCATCTCTATTATAGCAAAGATGATGAAATATTTCCAGTATTCTGAAAAAAAAACTGAAAAACTTTTTGTCTGTGTTCTGTATGATTCTCACGAGAATACAGACAAAATTCACCTTTTGGTATTTTGCAGCTTTACAAATTATGTTTCTATTATTCAGGCTGCGTCCATTCGGAAAGGGTAAAAAATTCATATTTGTGCGCTATACTATAACTGTCGACAGGGACGGGATACCAAAAGCCACATAGTCCCAAGACTTCGGGAACTGGCAATAAGTGAGTCCCCCTGGCGGCAGATGCGAGACTCCGGCATACGGCCTTAAAGTATGCAAGTCCCGTCTGCTGATTGGGAAATACAGCTGGCTGGGCGTTTCGGATTATGGGTAAACCGAATTGAAACAGACATACCCTCTCCTCCTCATTTTTCATACGCTGCGAAACCCCCGTTCTGTTTATACAGGACGGGGGTTTCGTCATCAACCAGAGATTTGATATAGACTGTTTGCTGCTAAAAATGCCTCCAGTTTTCCCTGGAGGCATTGATCTTTTCCCGGACGGATTACAGAGCCTGGTTTTCAACCAGAGCCTGTGTATCCATTGCGATCAGCAGTTCTTCGTTGGTCGGAACAATCCAAACCTCTACCTTGGAGTCATCAGCAGAGATGCGGCCTTCTCCATGGTTCAAAGCGATATTGCGTTCTTCATCCAGCTTGATTCCGAGGAATTCCAGATCAGAACAAGAAAGTCTGCGGATACCAATTGCGTTTTCACCGATACCGCCGGTGAATACAACTGCGTCCAGTCCGCCCATAGCGGCAGCATAAGCACCGATCTGTTTTTTGATTTCGTAGCTGAGCATATTGGTTGCCAGTTCGCAGCGTTTGTCACCGGCTGCAATGCCGGCTTCGATGTCACGGTTATCCGATTTTCCGCCGGTGATACCGAAGAAGCCGCACTTTTTGTTGAGATAATTGCTCATCTCAGAAGCGTTCATACCAGTCTTTTCCATCAGGTACAGGACAGCGGAAGCGTCGATTGCGCCGCAGCGGGTACCCATAATAACACCGTCGAGAGGGGTAAAGCCCATCGTGGTGTCAACCGATTTGCCGCAGTCAACAGCCGTGATCGAAGAGCCGTTGCCCAGATGGCAGGTGACCATCTTCAGCTGATCCAGCGGTTTGCCGATGCGCTTTGCAAAGTCAGCAGAGACAAAGCGGTGGGAGGTACCGTGGAAACCATATTTACGGATCGAATATTTTTCATAATCTTCGTAAGGCAGGCCATACATAAATGCCTTGGAGGGCATGCTCTGATGGAAAGCGGTATCGAAAACAGCGACCATCGGAACATTTTCGCCGACAACCTTACGGCAGGCGCGCAGTGCCAGAACATGTGCGGGGTTGTGCAGGGGTGCCAGAGGAGACAGCTTTTCGATCTGGTCGATGACTTCATCGGTTGCAATGACCGACTTGCTGAAGATATCGCCGCCCTGGACAACGCGATGACCGACAGCAGAGATCTCAGAGACGGAATCGACGACTTTACCATCTCCGCTGGTCAGCTTTTCAATAACCTTTTCAAATGCTTCGGTATGGGTAGGGAAGCTGCAATCCTCGGTGACCGAGTAGCCGGATGCTGTTTTGTGGGTGATACGGCCGTCGATGCCGATTCTCTCACAGTTGCCTTTGGCAATAACCTCATCGTTATCCATATTGATCAGCTGGTATTTTAAAGAGGAACTGCCGGCGTTGATAACCAGAATTTTCATATTTTCCTGTCCTTTCAGTCAGCTTGCGCTGCAAAATATGTTCACGGGCCGGGATATACAGGGCGGCAGACATTCTGCCGCTTCTGCAAAACCAACGATACCGGCGCACAGCGAACGTACACTTATATATTAGCCCACATTCCGTTAAATTTCAAGCATTTTGCAGGAATTTGTAACATTCCCTATGAATAAACGGTGAATAGGCCGGTATCGTTGGAAAAAATGACTGCATCTTCTGGTATTTCAGCAGAAATGAACGGCAGCTTTTTCTACTTCCAACGCTGCCCGGAACCCGTTCATATAGGCGGCAAACCCCTCCTGGTCTTCCTTTTCAGGCTGTGCGGTTGTTGCCTTTGCACCGGCAAAGACATGGTTTGCCAGGTAATCTTCCAACGTTTCACCCGGCTGTTTCCAAACCCGGTATGCTGCCAGCAGCGCAATTCCCCACGGGCCGCCTTCTCCGGCCGTTTCCATAACCGATACAGGGGTGGACAGTGCGCCAGCCATCAGTTTCTGCCCGACACCTTCTGCCTTGAAGAAGCCGCCGTGCCCCATCAGTGTGTCGATGGTGACATGTTCCTTTTCCGTCAGGATGTCCATACCGGTTTTCAGGGTCGCAACTGCCGCGTACAGATGGGCACGGGACAGGTTTTCAAAGCTGAAATCAGCGTCAGGGCTGCGCACCAGCAGCGGGCGTCCTTCTGCCAGCCCGGTTACCGGTTCGCCGGAGAAATAGTTGACCGTCTGGATTCCGCCGCAGTCCGGTTTCCCATCCAGTGCTGCAAAGAAGATCGCGTCCAGTGCCTGCGGCATCGAGCAGGTAAGCCCCACCCGTTTTGCAAACCCGATCAGCATTTCCGCCCAGGCGTTGATATCCGAGGTGCAGTTGTTGCAGTGGACCATCGCGACCGGTTTGCCGGTGGGTGTGGTGACCATGTCAATTTCGGGGTAAACTTTTGAAAGTTGGTGTTCCAGTACGACCATTGAGAAGATACTGGTACCGGCCGAGACATTGCCAGTACGGACAGCGACCGCATTGGTTGCCGTCATGCCGGTCCCGGCGTCTCCTTCGGGTGGGCAGAGCGGGATACCGGGCTGCAATGTTCCGGTGGGATCGAGCAGCAGAGCACCCTCTGCGGTCAGGCTGCCGGCGTCTTCTCCGGCACTGAGGACTTTGGGCAAAATCTCTTCAACCTTCCAAGAAAAACCCTTGTCTGCATGCAGTGTGTCAAATTTTTCCAGCATCTCACGGTTATATCCGCCGTCCTCGCCGATCGGGAACATGCCCGATGCTTCTCCAACACCCAGTGCGTTGACGCCGGTCAGCTTCCAGTGGATATACCCGGCCAGTGTGGTCAGATGGGCAATCTTTGCAACATGCGGTTCTTCGTTCAGGATCGCCTGCTGCAGATGGGCGATACTCCAGCGCTGCGGAATATTGAAACCAAACAGATCGGTCAGCTGAGCGGCTGCTTCTTCCGTCATTGTGTTGCGCCAGGTGCGGAAGGGGGTCAGCAGATTCCCTTCGCTGTCAAAAGGCAGGTAGCCGTGCATCATGGCAGAAAAACCGATTGCCGCAAAGCTGGTCAGCTTTTCCTCATATTTTGCCTGTACCTTTTCGCACAGCTTGCGGTAGCAGTCCTGGATACCTGCCCAGGCATCCTCCAGCCGGTAGGTCCAGATGCCATTTTCCAGCCTGTTTTCCCAGTCATGGCTGCCGGATGCGATCGGGGCATGGTCGCTTCCAATCAGCACTGCTTTAATGCGGGTCGAGCCCAATTCAATGCCCAGCGTGGTTTTGCCCAGGCGGATGTCCTGTTTTGCCTGTTTGATGTCCATGAAAAAATCCCCTTTCAATATTTGACTATGTGCGCGGGCACACGCCCGAAACCGAAAACGGCGCACCCAATCAGGGACGCGCCGTTTGTTTACAGCTCAGAAAAATTATTCTTCGTCAGAACCGGTATCCAGAGTAGCACGGATAGACAGAGAAACTTTCTTCTTCTCGTAGTCGATGTCGATGATCATTGCATCGACAACATCGCCGACTGCCAGCTTGTCAGAAACTTTTGCGATTCTCTCATTGGCGATCTGGCTGATGTGGATCAGGCCGTCGATGCCGGGGATCANNCGAAAGTGGTGATCGAAACGATCTTGACAGGGCAGATGGTGTCAACAGGGTAATCTCTCTTGAAGATTTCCCACGGATTGTCTTCTGCCTTTTTGTAGCCGAGAGAGATTTTCTTCTTTTCGGTGTCGATGTCCTTGATATAAACTTCAACAGTATCGCCGACATGGACAACTTCCTCGGGGCTCTTAATGCGGGTCCAGGACAGCTCGGTAATGTGGATCATACCATCTACGCCGCCCAGATCGACAAACGCGCCGTAAGAAGTAATGGATTTAACCTCACCGGTATAAACCTTACCGACTTCAACGTTCGCCCAGAACTCTTCCTGTTTCGCTTTCTTCGCTTCGTTCAGTACAGCTTTGATCGAACCAACAGCGCGTCTGCGGCGGTCGTTGACTTCGATAACCTTGAACTGAACTTCCTTGCCCATCAGAACCGAAAGGTCTTCGGTGCGTCTGTCGGAAGCAAGAGAAGCGGGTACAAATACCTTCAGGCCGTTGCAGTTGACAAGGATACCGCCTTTGATTACGTCGGTAACCGTACCGGTCATAACGGTGCCATCTTCATATGCTTTGCAAACAGCAGTGTAGTTAGCTTCCGCGTCCAGGCGTTTCTTGGACAGGGTGACAACACCTTCCTGATCGTTGACTTTGACAACAACCAGATCAATCTCATCGCCGATTTTAAAGCTGTCGGGGGTGAGTTCGCCGTTTTCAGACAGTTCAGATGCAGGAACGATACCGGTCTGTTTGGCACCGATATCTACGTGGATCTCGTTAGGCGTAATGTTGGAGACGATGCCCTTTACCCTTTTCCCGTTATATAATTTTTCAGTCTGAGACTGTTCGAAGAGCTCGGCAAAAGTGAGCTCTTCTTCCTGATTTTCCAGAATTTCACTCATGGTTGTTAAAACCTCCTTGATTATATCAGCCGGGGTAGAAGCACCGGCAGTAACGCCAATATTATTATGGCGTAAAATCCGTGTTTTGTCAAGTTCTGTTTTTGTCTCAATGGCGATAGTTTCGCAGTTTTGCGCACAAATTTCGTAAAGTTTTTGTGTATTCGAGCTTTCGCGGCCGCCAATGACGATCATCAGGTCGGATTTTTGCGCCAGAGCGACAGCTTCCTGCTGCCGCAGATTTGTTGCGTTACATATTGTATCAAATTTTTTGATGTTTGTATAGTACTTTTCAATAATGCTTTGTAAATTTTTCCACAACAATTGCCCAAGCGTCGTCTGCTGTACAACTGCAATTTCAGTTTTCCCTTCCCGGCGCAGCTTTTCCAGAATTGCGGTCAGCGTTTTTTCATCCTGAAAGACATGCACCTCTCCCTTTGCATGACCGACAATCCCCTGCACCTCCGGGTGGTCTGGATTGCCTGCGATCAGCAGGACCATCCCTTGTTCCGTTACCTCCCGCGCAATTCGATGGATGCGGGCAACATGCGGACAGGTACAGTCAATGATATTCCTTCCGGCCAGCTGGTCATATACCGACTGCGCTACACCATGCGAACGGATGATAACCGTCTGTCCGGGATGGGTCTCTTGAGGGGAGGAAACACTGGGAACACCAAGGTCCTGTAACCGCTGGACAATCTGGGGGTTATGGATGATCGGCCCAAGCGTCACCGCATCGGAAGACTGTGCGGCAATTTCAAATGCACGGTCGACCGCCCGGCGGACGCCATAGCAAAAACCTGCGGATGATGCAAGGGTGATGGTACGATGATCTTTGGTAGAAAGTACGTTTTGCTGTAAAACTGGTTGTTCAGACATGGATATCCTCCAGCATATTTTCCATAGAAGTTGACAGCAGCCGGTTGGCGGCCCGGATCTGGGAAGGGACCTTGCCGGTCAATCCCAACTGCTCATGGGTGATAAATTGACCGTAACGGATAACGACAGGGGTTCGCAGGAATTTTTTCTGTCCCTTTTTGATGACGCAGGGCTGCAATCCCATTCCGGTTTCCGCCGCGATGACGACTGCGCCGGATTTAAGTTTTTGCAGTTTTCCGTCTTCACTGCGGTGACCTTCCGGGAAGATCGCGACAACCTTGCCGTTTTTGACGTAATCCACCGCTTTTTCGATTGCGGCGGTATCTCCTTTGCCCCTGGTAACTGGAAAAGCGCCCAATCCGCGAATGATCGGAGCAAGCAGTTTCTTTTCAAACAGTTCCTCCTTGGCCATGAAAAAGCACTGGGGTTTGAGTCTGACGGCAATCAGAATCGGGTCAAAAGTGGAAATATGGTTGGAACAGAGGATAAAACCGCGGTCACTGGGAATATTCTCCAATCCTTCATACCGGACTTTATACAAAATTTTGGAGACAAGAAAGGTAGCGGCGCGGGCCATTTTGTAAAAAATCATATCGGATACCTTCTTTATAAAAACACATTTGAGCGGGAATCAGGGGACTGGTCAGCTTATTTTTTTAAGTGATCGGCGATGATCTTCTGAATCAATGCAACCGATTCCTCAAAGTCCATCCTAGAGGTATCAGCAACGACCGCGTCCTCAGCCTGTTTGAGAGGGGAGATTGCGCGGTGGCTGTCGGCATAGTCCCGCTTTTCAACATCCTCAAGTACCTTTTCATAGGTAATATCTTGACCTTTGGCGATCAGTTCATCAAACCGGCGCTTTGCCCGGACAGCCGATGAGGCGGTCAGAAAGATCTTGACATCTGCGTCGGGCAGGACGACCGTACCAATATCCCGTCCATCCATGATCACATTATTTTCCCGCGCAAGACGGCGCTGTAAATCCAGGAGGTACGTCCGTACACAGCTGTGTGCCGAAACGCCGGACGCTGCCATTGAAACCTCAGGGGTGCGAATCTGATCGGTCACATTTTCGCCCTGCAAAAACATCTGCTGGACGCCATCCTGGTACCCCATATTTATCCGCAATTTGGGAAGGAGTGCTTCCACCTGCTGTTCATTTTTAGGGTCGGAACCATTGCGGAGGACATACAGTCCGATCGTCCGGTAAAGTGCGCCGGTGTCGACATACAGATACCCCAGCTTTCCGGCAACCGTGCGGGAGATGGTGCTTTTTCCAGCCCCGGAAGGGCCGTCGATCGCAATTGAAATCATGTCAAAAAATCCTTTCTGTTTGAATCTTCTCTTTATATATACAAGGGAAGTATCCCGTTTTTTCATTTATATTCGGTCATTGAAGCGTAAGGAACGATTTTTGGATACTCGGTAACTTCCGCTACTGTGGGGCAGCACAGATTAAAAAGTATGGTCGCCCGTTTTTCCACTTCGGCGTAAACTGGAAATGTGCGCTCAAGGTCAGCCATCGAATGAAAGACTGGAAGGGAAGCACTTTTTTTCATCTGGCGTAAAAGTTCCCGTCCCCGCGTCTGGTTGAAGTCCAGTACCCGCAGGTAAGGCGGCGAAGAGAGGGTTAGCGCACGGGTATTGCCGAGCATCAGGTTCCAGATAATCCGGCGCAGACGGGAAAGGGTATACCGCTTAGTTTTTACGGTTTCCAGCAGTTCCGGCAGGGAATGTGCAGTTCTGGCCGCCGTCAGGAACCGGTTTTCCAGCCCTTCTGAAATATCCGGCAGTATTTTCAGTTCCTCAGCCGACGCGGTTTTGAGCCGGTAAAGAATGGCACGTTCCATCCTTGCAGGATCGGTATTGCCTTCCCCCCGCTGCAAAGCACGGGTAAAGATCTTCCGTGCTGCCGACGGAATATATTCTTCAGCTGAAGCACCCTCTTCTGCCGCATACAGGCTGCGCAGCATTGAAGCACTGGCGGTATGGCCGCTGGCTTGATCGCTGTCATGTGCCGCTCCCTGCCGCCGGATGGTAAAAAAGTCCATTGGGTGGTTCAGTGCAGCGTTTGCTTTCAGATATTCGATTGCAAGGATATTGTTCGGACTGCGGAGAAGGTCAGCTGTCTGCCCGCCGCACAGCTGGCGAACTGCCTCTTCGCGCGCTGCGGCGTAGGTGATGCCGGTTTTCAGCAGCCTGGCGACCAATGGAGAGGCTTCTGCCTGCCGGATGGCTTCAGCAGCCTGTCTGAGCAGCTGTGAGTCTCCCGATTCGCTGCCGCAGGAAAGCATCCTGACGCATCCGCACCCAGCCAGGATTTCCACTGCACCTGCTGCAAATCGTTCAGCCGGCGCACAGGCCCAAACTGCCGGAAGCTCCAGTACCAGGTCGGCACCGCACAGGACAGCCGCCCGCGCCCGGTCCCATTTGGAAAAAAAAGCGGGTCCGCCTCTCTGGACCGCGTTGCCGCTCATGACGATAACCAGCCCGTCGGCCTGGTTGCGTGTCTGAGTGATATGATAAAAATGTCCGGTATGCAGTGGATTGTATTCCGCGACGATTCCGGCGGCAGACATAGCTTTCCTCCTTACGGCAGCCGGTCATTCAGTCCTCCGTCTGCTCCTGTTTCAGATAGTTATAAATTGTATAGTGGAAACGTCCGGTTTTTCCGAAATAAAGGGAACCGCTTTTTGATAGTCAAATGCGTGTTCCTGTGGCAGCAGCCGGTTGTAGTAATAAAGTCCTGAAGATATTATACCGCCGAAAAGGGTATTTTTCAACCAGACGGTGAAATTTGTCTGCTACTTCGGTACAAATGTGACAATGTGTAAAAAATGAGCCGGAATATTTGACATCTTGTAATGGGACTGTTATACTAAAAATATCTTTTGTAAAGTTTACTGAACAGCACAGTTATCAGCTGAAAAGGAGTCAGAATCATGATTGTTGTGGAAGCAAAACAGGCCAGGGAAAAGCTGGATATGGCGACCTGTATCAAATTGATGCGGGAGGGGCTGTCCGCTTTGGAAGATGGGAGCGCGATGCAGCCGCTGAGAAGCGTCAACAAACTTCCGCATGGCAACCTTTTTGGATTTATGCCGGCCTATCTGGGCGATGGCAACTATTTTGGTGCCAAGGTTATTACGGCATTTCATGCCAACGCAGGCACCGAGTATCCGTCCCATATGGGCTACGTGATGATCTTTGAGTCGGTGCATGGAAGTTTTGTTGGAATGGCAGACTGTGGTGTAATCACCGAGATTCGTACCGGTGCAGTATCGGGCGTTGCAACCGATCTGCTGGCTGTCAGGAATCCGAAGAAACTGGCCCTGATCGGTGCCGGTGCCCAGGCAAGAAGCCATCTGGCCGCGATGCTGGTTGTCCGTCCGGGATTGCAGCAGGTTTCAGTTTATGATATCCGTCCCGAGGCTGCACAGAAATTTGCGGAGGAATCGGAGGAAAAATATCATATCCCGGTGCAGGTTGCTTCCGATGTTGAATCAGCAGTGCGGGATGCCGATATTATCTGCACACTGACCCCCTCCAAAGACCCGTATCTGAAACTGGAGTGGGTCAAAAAGGGCGCGCATATCAATGCGGTCGGCACTTTTACGCCGGTGACCCGTGAAGTTACTTCTGAACTGGTCGCGGCTTCCCGGCTGTATGCCGACCAGATCGAGGCGATGGAAAAAGAAGCGGGCGAATATCTGATCCCGCTGTCGGAAGGACTGATCACCCGGGAGCATATCAAAGGCTCGATTGGCGGATTGCTGACCGGCAGGGCAGAGGGACGTACCTCGGATGAGGATATTACCTTGTTTGACGCGCTTGGACTGGCGGTCGAGGATGTAATCTGCGGCCGGTATCTTGTCTGCGGAGAGTAAAAATGGAAAGGTGGGTGGATATCTTGTCCTGTTTCTGGGAAAAATTATCTGGCCGGGGCAGATGTCCAGCCAGTTTTAAAGGGTGAAATTTGCGGCGGGTTTTCCCGCCGCTTTTTCTTTTATACGCTAAAGGATAAAAACAAAAAGNNTAACAGAGCAATCAGGAAAGGAGCAGCAGGATGAAATTTTGTATTTATGAGGTAAGGGATGACGAACGGCAGATGCTGGAAACATTGCGTCAGAAGTATCAACTGGAGCTGGTGCTTACCAACGAGGTATTGAACCTTGATACAATTGCATATGCGCAGGGCTGTGATGGGGTGTCGACGCTGGGGTATTCCAGGCTTAACCGGGAGGTACTCACAAAACTGTCGGAAATGGGGATTTACGCCTGTTCTTCCCGGTGCATCGGGATCAACCATATTGACACCCAAGCGGCGCGGGAACTGAAGATCCGTATTTCCAATGCCAGCTATTCCCCGTATGGCGTAGCAGATTATACCGTAATGCTGATGCTGATGCTGATTCGCAGGTATAAGCCAGCTCTCTGGCGGCAGCAGGTCAACGATTATTCGCTCGGCGGCCTGATGGGCAGAGAAATGCGCGATATGACGGTCGGTATCATTGGCACCGGACGGATTGGATGTGCAGTCATGGAAAATCTGTCTGGGTTTGGCTGCAAGCTGCTGTGCAGTGATGTGCGGAAAAATTCGGAGGCAGCCCGGCTGGGGGAATATGTGGAATTGGATGAAATCTTTACCAACTGCGATATGATTTCGCTGCATACCCCGCTTTTGGACTCCACCCGCCATCTGGTCAATGAACGGACGCTTTCACTGATGAAGCCGGACGGCATGCTGATCAACTGTGCACGCGGAGAGCTGATGGATATTCAGGCGGTGACCCATGCGATTGAGAATCAGCGAATCGGCGGGGTGGCGATGGATGTCTTTGAAAAGGAGGACGGCATCTATCATCACGATTGCAGGACCGATATTCTGAAAAACCGGGACATGGCTTATCTGCGGCAGTTCCCGAATGTCATCATGACCCAGCATATGGCATTTTACACCAAAGAGGCGGTCGACAGTATGGTGACATGTGGAATTGAAAGTTTGGTAGCATTTACACAAGGAAAGGAATACTTCTGCGAAATCAGGTAATTTACGTGATATCTTTTTGCAGGTGAAAGGTTTGAAGTGTTTTCAGAAATATGGTTAGCAATATCGGACAGGTTGCCTGAAAATGCAATCAGATGGGCCGGTAAGCCGCGGATAACACAAATGCTCGGGAAATATTCTGCGGCAGCCAGCGCTGTTGTGTACGGGGCAGACAGATGGATGCCGGTGCTTAAATTACGCCTTTTTCGTTGAAATTGGGTTACCATCAGATTTTACAGCGTTAAAGCTGATGTGATATAATTTGAATAACACATTTTTTCTACGACTTAAGGAGGAAATTATTTTGGAAAGCAACCAATGGCTCTGGCAAATTCTTCTGCAGATCCTGCTGATTGCACTCAACGCAATATTTGCCTGCGCGGAAATCGCTGTTATCTCAGTTAATGGCAACCACCTCAAAAAGATGGTCGCTGAGGGAAACCGAAAGGCTGTCCGGCTGCAAAATCTGACCGAAATCCCCGCTAGTTTTTTGGCAACCATTCAGATTGCAATTACTCTGTCCGGCTTTTTGGGAAGTGCATTTGCGGCTGATAACTTTGCCGATCGGCTTCTGGCGTTGTTTGCCGGAATTGGAATTGCGTTGCCCCGTTCAATCATTGTTATTTTGATCACCATTTTGCTTTCCTATGTAACGCTTGTCTTTGGTGAGCTGGTGCCCAAGCGTCTTGCGATGAAAAAGACTGAAGAGATTGCATTGGGACTTTCTGGAATCCTGACACTGGTTGCAAAAATTTTTGCTCCGCTGGTCTGGCTGCTGACCGCTTCTACCAACGGTGTGCTTCGGCTGCTGCGGGTCAACCCGGAGGAGGAAGAAGAAATCGTTACCGAAGAAGAAATTCGGATGATGGTGGATGCCGGCGGGGAAAAGGGATCGATTGATTCTACCGAACAGGAACTGATTCACAATATTTTTGCTTTTGACGATATCTCTGTCGATGAGATCTGCACCCACCGGACCGCTGTATCGGTACTGTGGGAAAAAGATTCGCTGGAACAGTGGAAGGAAACCGTCCAGCAGAGCGGGCATTCATTTTTCCCGGTATGCGGCGAGGATATTGACGACATCCTTGGCATTCTGAGCGCGAAAGATATCTTCCGTCTGAGTGGGGAGTATGGCAAAGAAGGCCTGCTCAGTCAGGCACTTCGTCCGGCGGTATTTGTCCCTGCGACAGTCAAGGCAGATGTGCTCTTTGCCAACATGAAAAAGAGCGGCAATTATTTTGCTGTGGTGCTGGATGAGTACGGTGGGATGGATGGTATTATCACCTTGCGTGATCTGATTGAGGAACTGGTCGGTGATCTGGACGAAAATGGGTCACTCTCAAGAAAAATTGTCCAGTTGGAAAACGGCAGCTGGCGGATTCAGGGGCTGACCGAACTGGATGATGTTGCCAAGGCACTTGGGGTTAGTTTGCCGGTGGAGGAATATGACACTTTCAGTGGATATATCTTTGGTGTATTGGGCCAGGTTCCAAAAGACAGCGGACCTTTTGAACTGGATACGCCGGTTTTACATGTTGTGGTAGAATCGGTGCGGGATCATCGGGTTGAGACTGCGGTGGTCAGTTTGATTCGTACAAAAGTGCCAGTATAAAAATTGCATATGGCTGAACAGAAAGCGGCTGCCTGGAAATCATTTTCCGGGCAGCCGTGCTGATTTTTGTTTGTAAAAAGAAAAGGCAAAACTCTGGATACAAGACTGCATCCAGAGTTTTGCACTTCATATCTGCGCTTGTTTGCTGATCCGCGGGGGAATGCGGTATGCAAACGGAAGGAGTGCCGGGTGGGGAACCCGGTATCCATGTGAATTCTGGTATTAACAAAATTCACACATAGATTATACCATATCTTGCAACGTGCGTCAACAACTTTATAGCGTTAAAAGTGTATAGTCATAAAGTGAAACTTTATGGATTTTTGACAGTTTCTATCTGAATCCCTGTCCCGCACAGTTCTTCCCAAATTTCTTTTGGCGTTTGTTGGGCAATCAGTCGTTCCCAAATCTCTTCAACAGATATCTCGCCGCATTCCCGTACCAATCTCCCGTTTTGGGACAGAAAATATCCGGCGGCGACCTCTGCTGCCTGCACAATCGCAGAAGCTGAGTTTTTTTCCAGCTCCGCCCGGCTCAGCTGAGAATCCTGAAGCGGCTGTGCAATCTTTTCGTATTGATCTGTGGTCAGCCAGCAGATATCGTTTAGCTTTTCCCCTGAAATGCCCTCTGTCTGATCGCCGATCATTCCAAGCAGTGCCGAATGCAGCCCGATTGCCCGCATCAGTATAGCCATGCAGGCACTGGGCTGCTGTTCCCAGTTTTCCGGGAGAGCTTCTGTTTCAGAAAGGAGAAATGCGGCGATCAACTGGGCCGGCGGGACAAATTGAATGTTCCCTTCTGCGGTTTCCACCCGATATCCCTGTGGAAGAGATTGAGTCAGTACTGTGACGGGCATTTGTCTGAGAAGCTGATCAAGGGGCTGGGAAAATGCTGTATCGGACTGCGATGAGGAGAGCGTTTCCTGCAACTGATGGGATAACAGGACGGTGGCAGCCGGGAAAAGACTGAGGCAGACAATCGTAAGGCCAAGATAAATGAAAAGGATTTTCAGACTGTTTTTCAGTTTGTCCAGTGTCATGAACTTCACTCCAATTTTGCAGCTTTTGCTGTGCAGACTGACATATATACATTATATATTCGCTAAATATACAATTATTTTGCGATAATATACTCTATATACGCAAGAATTGACTTGACGAAATTGCATTTATTGTGTACAATAAGAGTTACAACGCTTAAAGATGATGGGTCAGAAGATACCGTAAATGGATGAATCTGCCGCACCAGGAGGAGAGTGCATCATGTCGCCTATGAAAAAAGAGTCTTTGGACACCTTATTCAACGAATTTCAAAAATATAACCATATTGATTCCGCGCTCAACGAAAAATATGGCGTCAAACGTGGCCTCAGAAACGCGGATGGCACCGGTGTGCTGGCGGGTCTGACTCAGATCTGTAATGTTCACGGCTATATTATGAACGAAGGGGAAAAATGCCCGGTCGACGGCGAACTGACCTACCGGGGAATCAATGTACGGGATATGGTCGAGTCCTGCGTTGCCGAAAACCGGTTTGGTTATGAAGAGGTTTCCTACCTGCTGCTGTTTGGCCATCTGCCCAATCAGAAACAGCTGGATTTTTACCGGCAGGTACTTTCCCAGGTCCGGGCGCTCCCGATGGGATTTGTACAGGATATGATTTTAAAGGCACCTTCTCGGGACATTATGAACAAGCTGGGAAGAAGCATTCTCGCGCTGTATTCCTATGATGACTTCTCACAGGATGAAGGTTTGCAGGCGGAACTGAAAAAGGCAATCTATATCATTGCCCGTATGCCGACCATCATGGTTAACAGCTATATGGCAAAGATCGGCAACTATGACAACAAGTCGACCTATTTCCATCCGGTGCGTCCGGGTGAATCGGTTGCACAGAGTATCCTTTCGACACTGCGGCTGACCCGGGAATATACCGATGAAGAAGCGCATCTGCTGGATATCTGCCTGATGCTGCATGCCGAACATGGCGGCGGCAACAATTCGACCTTTGTCTGCCGTGCGATGACCTCTTCGGGGACAGACGCCTATGCCGCATATTCTGCCGCAGTGGGTTCACTTAAAGGCTTCCGTCACGGTGGTGCCAATATCCGTGTCTGCCAGATGTTTGAGGCGATCAAGGCGCAGGTGAAGGACTGGGAAAATGATGATCAGGTCCGGGACGCGCTGCGGATGGTGCTGGATAAAAAGCTCGGAGATGGCAGCGGCCTGATTTACGGTATGGGGCATGCGGTTTACACCCTGTCAGATCCCCGTGCCATTATGCTGCGGGACAATGCCGAAAAGCTCGCCAAAATCAAAGGAATGGAAGATGAATTCCGGCTGCTGAAAAAGGTGGAGCAGCTGACTCCCGAGGTCTTCGCCGAGAAAAAAGGTTCGGCAAAGGATATCTGTGCCAATGTTGACCTGTATTCCGGTTTTGTATATCGGATGCTGGGGTTACCGGAAGAGCTGTTTACGCCTCTGTTTGCAACGGCGCGGATCAGCGGCTGGGCTGCTCATCGGATTGAGGAATATTCGACCTGCTCGCGCATTATGCGCCCGGCGTATAAATCTGTTGTCCGTAACCGTCCGTATATTCCGATCGAAGAGAGAATGTAAAAAATCAAAGCGTTTTTCAAACCGCGTATTTGTCGGCTTGGAAAACGCTTTTTTCGTCTGTTGACAGCAAATCGGATATTTTCAAACAATCAAAAATCGGTTATAATGAAACCAAATTGTATTATTCATTTGAAAGGATGTCAAAAACATGTCTTTTCCGATCCGCTTTGATCCATTGACTTATCATTATTCCTCCCGGCGGAATATTGTATATGCAAAAAACGGGATGGTCTGTACCGGTAACCCTCTGGCTGCTCAGGCAGGTCTGGATATCCTGCGGCGGGGCGGCAACGCGATTGATGCGGCTGTCGCGGCTGCTTCAACACTTACGGTTGTAGAACCGACCGCCAATGGCATTGGCAGCGATGCTTTTGCTATCCTGTATACCGGCGGGAAGCTGTATGGCCTCAATTCGAGCGGCCCTTCTCCGATGTCTATTTCGGCGGAAGAGGTGCGTTCCCGTGGATTTGACCAGATGCCGGAAGATGGTGTGGTACCGGTCAATGTTCCTGGTGCACCTGGAGCGTGGGCAGCGTTGTCCACGCGGTTTGGCAGTATGCCGCTTACCCAGACAATGGAGACGGCTATCCGGTATGCAGAAGAAGGATATCCGATTGAACCTGGTGTCGGGTCAGGCTGGAAATCTTCCTTTGCCCGCTGCAAAAAGGCTGCCGAGCGTTTTCCTGAGGTCAATAGCTGGTTTGAGACATTCGCGCCGGACGGACGGCCGCTTGAAGTAGGAGAGCTGCTTCGGCTGCCCGGGCATGCGCGTACCCTACGCGCCATCGCTGAGAGCAACGCAGAAGAGTTTTACCGGGGCAGTCTGGCTGAGGAGATTGACCGGTTTATGAAACAGTACGGCGGGTTCCTGTCCAAGGAGGATCTGGCGGCTTTTTATCCCGAATGGGTGCAGCCGTTGACGACCGATTACCATGGCTATACCGTCTGTGAGATTCCGCCGAACGGACATGGGATTACCGTCCTGATGGCATTGAATATCTTAAAAGGTCTGGAACCGGCCAGTGATCTGTTTACCGAAACACACCGGCAGATCGAAGCGATGAAACTGGCATTTACCGACGCACAGCGGTATGTCGCAGATCCGCGGTATATGGCTGTTTCTCCTGAACAGCTGCTTGGCGAGGAATACGCCGCCGGACGCCGTACCCTGATTGGCAGCGAAGCATTGATGCCGGAACACTGGGAACCGGTCAAGGGCGGCACGGTTTATCTGTGTACTGCTGACCGTGAAGGCAATATGGTATCGTACATCCAGAGTAATTACATGGGATTCGGCTCAGGCGTTGTCATTCCCGGAACGGGTATTTCGCTGAACAACAGGGGCGCAAACTTTTATCTCGATCCCTCTCTTGCCAACTGTCTCGGACCGGGCAAGAAATCCTACCATACAATTATTCCCGGCTTCCTGATGAAAGACGGAAAGCCGGTCGGCCCATTCGGCATTATGGGCGGTTTCATGCAGCCGCAGGCCCATTTACAGGTGCTGCTGTCGGCGATCGATCACCATCTTAATCCGCAGGACGCATTGGATAAGCCCCGCTGGATGTGGACTGGCGGCAAAACCATTGAGGTTGAACAGTCATTTGATCCTGCATTGCTGGGACAGCTGGCGCGTGCAGGACATAAGATTGTCGTCCGGCAGTCAAGTGTCCCGTTTGGCCGGGGAGAGATCATCTGGCGGAATGAAGATGGTGTTCTCTGCGGCGGATGTGAGATGCGTACCGATGGTCAGGTTGCGGCTTATTAAAGGAGTCTGGATATGAAAGCAAGAGTTGTAGACAAAGCAGTGGCAGCTGTCTGGCTGTATCTTCCGCAGCCGGATGAAGAGATTGCAGAAACGGTTAAAACCGCCGCGCAGCAATGCGGCACGACGTTTGGACAGTTTGGCCCTGCGTCTGCCGGCATGAAACTGTCGGATATTCTGTCCGGCAGCGTGCAAAGTGGGCTGGATGTCGAGATCGTTCCTCCAAAACAGCCGGTACTGTTGATGGACGGTATTGATCGTGCTGGTCTGGATCAGATGCTTGCAGCACTCAGACGGGGCTTTGGTGAGAAAAATCTGCCAGGTATTGCTCTCAAGGCGGTAGTGACGCCGACCAATCGTGGCTGGCGGTTTGACCAGCTGGTGGAAGAACTGCAAAAAGAACATGAAATGATGCGGAAAAAAGGCTGAAGTTTACAGAAGGGGGCAGCGGGGTGAAAAGAAGGATTCTGAGCTTGTGGTGTCTGCTGGCAGCGGTGGTCATGCTGGGCGGATGTTCTGCGACCAATGTCATCACCAGTGTGGACGCACTTCTGCGCCCGCCCCGGCTGACCGATGATCAGAACGATATTTATGATGCGCTGGCTGCTTACCTGTCGGGCAAGGAAATGCACCTGGTCTATCCGCAGCAGGGAAATTATCTGTCTGCATTTATCCAGCAGGATCTGGATGGTGACCAGCTGGATGAGGCCGTAGTTTTTTATCAGCTGACTGCTTCCACTTCGGCCGCACCAATTAACATGGCGGTGATGGATCATCAGGGCGGACGCTGGACGGTCATTTCGGATATCCAACTGGATGGAAGCGGGGTAGAAGACTTCTCGGTCGTCCATGGGGAAGGAAAACCGATGATGGCGGTTGGACTGTCATATGCGGGAGAGTCGGGCAGCAGTTTGTTACAGGTTTTCAGGCTGTATGGAAAAGAACTGCGGCTGGTGTTTTCCCGAACCTATCTGGCTAAAACAATCGGGGATCTGACCGGTGACGGGAAAAATGAAATATTGCTGGTTTATCCGCATGAGAACAACGAGGGTATGCAGAGTGTACAGGCTGGATTGTTTGTCTGTACAGACAGAGACAATGGAAATGAAGACTTCGTGCAGGCGGTCAGCTGTTCTGTCAACCCGGAGATTACCCGGTATCAGCAGCTCAATACAGTAATCTCTGTGCAGGATAGCCGGGATACCAGGGTGCATGTCTATCTGGACGGATATCGTGGAAGTGCGATGTTGACAGAGGAAATCCTGCTGGTGACCAAGAATGGAATATCCAGCCTGGAAAATCTGACCTGGTCGGATGCCGGTGACTGGACAGGAGAAAGTTATCCGCAGAGGTTCATGCTCAATGCCATGGATATCAACCAGGATGGCTGGTACGAGATACCAGGCCAGCGTCCGCTTCCGGGGTATGAGGCAGAAGATACGGATATTGTCTATCTGACGACCTGGTACCGGCATTTTGGCAGGCGGTATATCCCGGTGTATTCGGCATATATCAACAGCCTGCTGAGCTATCAGTTTATTTTCCCGGATGAATGGGAAGGCAATGTCACTGCTTATCGCGGTCCATACGGCAATGAGATCACCTTCTCGGTCTGGGATGAGAATAAACCAATGGAGGATACCGCGCTGATGTCCCTGAGGGCGGTAAATATTTCCAGCTGGCGTTCGGGGAAGGTTTCTCCCGAATATGAATATCTTGGCTCCCGTGGACAAATTGTTTTTCTGGCACGGGTAATTGATACGACAAGCCGGTATGCGGTGTCGATGGAGGATATCAGGGAACGCTTTATGGATATGAGATAATGGGGTGAAAAGATGAAGCGAATACTGGTTGTGGAAGATGAAGACGCAATCCGTGGTTTTGTCGTCGTCAATTTGCAGCGCAGTGGTTATACCGTTGTGGACGCTGCCAGCGGCGAGCAGGCACTGGAGGCATATGAGGCGGCGGACGGAGATTTTGATGTGGTTCTGATGGACATTACGCTGCCCGGTATCGACGGGTTTGAGGTCTGCCGTAGACTGCGGGCGAAATCTGCCACGCTGGGCCTGATCTTTCTGACGGCCCGCACGCAGGAAATGGACAAGGTCGGCGGATTGATGATGGGGGCGGATGATTATGTGACCAAGCCATTCTCTCCGTCTGAACTGGTCGCCAGGGTAGACGCTGTTTACCGGCGGGTGCAGCTGGCGGCAGTCTCATCCCGTACGGCGGTGATCGAAAGCGGGCCGTTTGTTTTGAACACCCGGAGCAGGACGCTGCATAAAAATGGCCGTCCGATTGACCTGACCCAGGTGGAATATCAGATTGTCGAACTGCTGATGCAGCATCATGGAGCGGCGATGGAACGGACCAAGATTCTCAGCGAGGTATGGGGTACAGCAGTGTTCACCGATGCAAAAATCGTCGACGTCAACATTCGTCGTCTCCGGGTCAAGATTGAGGATGAACCGTCCAGCCCGCAGTATATCCAGACAATCTGGGGCTATGGGTACAAATGGTGTCCGTGAATACTGGATGACCGGTTGGGAAAGGAAGACAGAAAATGCGGATAAAAGGAATTGCTCAGAAATGGCTGCTGAACTCCTTTGGCATCGTTCTGGTCATCTTGATTGTTTGCATCATTGGCAGCGGTATTCTGCTCCGGCAGTACTATTATGGAGCGGTACAGCAGCTGTTGCTGGCGCGATCGGATTTTGTGTACAGCATGCTGGAACGGTATGCGCAAGGCAGTGCAACCGGTTCTGTCGACGGAGACCTGCGGGAATATGTTGTTTCATATGCGGACAAGGGGACCATTGAACTGATGGCTTTGGATTCCTCGGGGGTTGCCAAGCTGACTTCCAGTGGTTTTACCTATCAGAGCGGTGCGGCTCCTGATTATCTGGAGGCACTGGAATCAGAATCGGGAGTCGGTTGGTGGACCGGCCAGATGAATGGCCAAAAGGTAATGGCAGTCTGCCGGATGGTGCCGGTTTTGAACAGCAGCTATTCTGCTTTGCGATTTGTGGTTTCGCTGGAGATGGTGGATCGGATTATTTTGTCGCTCATTTTGCTGGTAANNGTGCGCCCGATTCGGGAGCTGGGGGCCGCTGCTCGAAAAATTGCCGGCGGCGATTTCAAGACCCGTATTTCCCGTGAAGCGGATGACGAACTGGGAGAACTGTGTGAAACGGTCAATTCAATGGCGGATGAGCTGGAAACGGCCGAAAGACTGAAAAATGATTTCATCTCGTCGGTTTCGCACGAACTGCGTACCCCGCTGACC
>DCTE01000067.1:21387-39187 GCA_002329405.1 Ruminococcaceae bacterium UBA1448
CCAGAACTACCGCAAGGGGCTGGAAGTCATCGGGGCGGAGACCGACCGCCTGTATGCCATGGTGGAGGAACTGCTGGATTTTTCCAGGATGGAAAGCGGCCGGCTGAATATGCAGAAGGAAAAGATGGATATTCTTGCTGAACTGGAAGAAGCAGTGCTGATTTATGAAGAAAAGGCAAAAAAGGAAGATATTCTGGTCCGGTACACCGGTCCGGGGATGCTGCCGGTTATCTTTGGCGACCGGGCGCGCCTGCGGCAGGTGTTCATCAATGTCATTGACAATGCGATCAAATACTCTGATCCCGGCGGGGAAATCCGTATCAGTGCCGCGGTCCGCGGGGATAGCATCCTGATCCAGGTGTCGGATGACGGGATTGGCATTGCCCCGGAAGATCTTCCGCGGGTCAAAATGCGGTTTTATAAGGGCAATTATTCCCGCCGGGGAAGCGGTATTGGGCTGGCGGTCGCAGATGAAATTATCGCACAGCATGGCGGTAGCCTGACACTAACCTCTACAGTCGGTGTCGGGACAACGGTTCATATTCTGATTCCGGTGAGCGGTCAGCAGTCTGCCGCTCAAAGTGGCGGTGAACAGACGATTATTGAAATTGAATAAAAGGACGGAGAAAAGATGCTGAAACTCAGAAAAGCAACAGACAAAGATCTGGAAGCGATTACCGCGGTGGAATCTGTCTGCTTCCCGCAGGCAGAGGCAGCTTCCCGGGAGAGCTTGGAAAACAGGCTGGCGGTTTATCCCGATCATTTCTGGTTGCTGGAAGAGGATGGACAGCTGGTCAGTTTTATCAACGGGATGGTCACCAGTCTGCCCGATCTGACAGATGAGATGTATGAAAAGGCTGAACTGCACGACCAGGATGGGGCGTGGCAGATGATTTTCGGGGTAGATACCATTCCATCCCGCCGCGGCAGAGGATACGCCGGGATGGTGCTCCGGGCAGTTATCGCGGAAACGAAAAAGGCAGGGAAAAAGGGACTGGTACTGACCTGCAAGCCGGGCCTGATCGGGTATTACGCCCAGTTTGGCTTTAAAGATGAAGGAATTTCCGGTTCGGAACACGGCGGTGTTGTCTGGCACCAGATGCGGCTGACCTTCTGATTTTTTACAAAAGGGAACAAAAGTGCGAAAATTGGGATGAATGTTCAGAAATATCCGTTGATTTTTGGGGCATAAGCCGATATAATAGATAAGGAATTGTCGGAGAATCCGGGCTTGCCAAAAGGTGCCTGGAAATCTGATATCAGATTATCTCCAGAGCATCTGCGCTGGCTGGAAAATGGCTGCCGTATCGTGAAAAACGGCTGACCAAGTTTCGGCGCGGCGCCTGTATACAGTTTTGACAGGAAGAAGGAATCACATGAATCAATCGGAACACCCGACCTGTCCTGCCGGCTTTAAAACCAGTATCGGCGGACAGGCGATTATAGAAGGCGTTATGATGAAGGGACCGAAAAAGACGGCCATGTCGGTTCGCAAACAGGACGGTACCCTGTATCAGGAAGTATGGGATAACCCCGCTAAAAAATGGTATCATAAAGTTCCCTTTGTCCGCGGCGTGACCAACTTTATCAGCAGTATGGTAGATGGATACAAATGCCTGATGAAGTCGGCAGAGATTGCGACGGACGGCCTCCAGGACGAGGAACCATCTAAATTTGATAAGTGGCTGGAAGAAAAGTTTGGCGACAAGCTAGTCAAAACGGTCGGCTATATTTCAATGGTGCTGGGGCTGGTGCTGGCAATGCTTCTGTTTGTCTATCTGCCGGCGCAGGCGGTCAGCCTCTGTAAGGGTTTTCTGCCTTCCTGGAGCTATTCGCTGGTGGAAGGCCTGATCAAACTGGGTATCTTCATCGGATATATGGCTCTGGTATCACTGCTGCCGGATATGAAACGGATGTTTTCCTATCACGGTGCCGAACATAAAACAATCGCCTGCTTTGAGGCAGGAGAAGCACTCACTGTTGAAAATGTTCACAAGCATACCCGTTTCCATCCCCGCTGCGGAACGAGCTTTATCTTTCTGGTACTGTTCATCTCGATTATCCTTTCATCGGTCGTGACCTGGAACAGTCTGGTGATCCGGGTAGCTCTCAAACTGCTGATGCTGCCGCTGGTGATGGCGATTGCCTATGAACTGATCCGGCTGGCAGGACGGCATGACAATCTGTTTACCCGAATCGTGTCCTGGCCGGGACTCAAAATTCAGCGGCTGACCACCCGTGAGCCGGACGACGGCATGATTGAGGCTGCAATTGCTTCGATTAAAGCGGTTCTGCCGGAAGATCTGAAAGACGCGGTATGGGGCGAGTAAACCGGATGGAAAAAACGCAGACGCTGAAAGAATGGCTGTCACAGGACAGAGTTTTGCTGGATCGGCTGGAGCAGGCAGTCCAGCGGGAACTTGTGGGAATCACCGATACCCCCGGTTTTGAAGCGGGGCTGATGCTGGAAACCGTTTTCGGGGTGTCGCGGACTGATATCTTGCTGGGCAGGACAGTATCTCTGGATGGTGGGCGGCGTGAGCAGCTGCTGGCACTGGTGCAGGGCAGAAAAGAACGCCGGCCGCTGCAATATCTGCTGGGCAGTTGGGAGTTTTACGGACGGCCTTTTATTGTCGGGGAAGGGGTATTGATTCCCCGGCCGGATACCGAGATCCTGGCAGAACAGGTGCTGGCGGGGCTGGAACATGTAAAAGCACCGCGGGTGCTGGAATTGTGCGGCGGCAGCGGCTGCCTGGCAGTAACCGTCGCACTGGAACGGCCGGATGCAGAGGTCTGGTGCGTGGAAAAGTCGGAGGCGGCTTTTTCGTATCTCAAAAGAAACAATGATGCGCTCGGTGCGGAGGTACATATCCTGTTGGGCGATGCGTTGGATACTGGATGTGTGGAGGGGGATTTTGACTGTATCCTCTCCAATCCGCCCTATCTGTCGGATAGCGATATGCGTGAATTGGAACCAGAAGTCCGGTGTGAACCGGCGATGGCACTTTATGGTGATGCGGACGGCCTGTTCTTTTATCGGGAGCTGACGGCGCGATGGGCAGACAGACTGCGTCCGGGCGGACTACTGGCCTATGAAATTGGAATGGGGCAGCAGTCACAGGTCGCCGCTTTCATGCAGGCGGCTGGATTAAATACTATTTGCCAAACAATGGATTACGGTGGTATAATTAGGGTATTGACCGCAAGGGCCTGATCGCTTAGTGAGCGGCTGTACCGATAGAAAAATGAGGACGGAGCCCGGCGAAAGTTTTCCGGGCTGGAAAGGAAAGGAACAGATTATGGCGAAAGCGAAAAACGCCGATAAAAATGCACTTCAGCAGTTGGATACCCGTGAAGAACGCCGAAAGGCCCTTGAAGAAGTTATTGCACAGGTGGAAAAGCAGTATGGCCCCGGTTCCCTGATGCGTCTGGGGCAGAATAAGACGATGAATGTCGATGTGATTCCGACCGGGTCGCTCTGTCTGGACATTGCGCTCGGTGTTGGCGGTGTTCCGAAAGGAAGAATCGTTGAAATCTATGGACCGGAATCTTCCGGTAAAACGACGGTTGCGCTTCAGATGGTCGCACAGGCACAGAAGGCGGGCGGTGAAGCGGCGTTTATTGACGTTGAACACGCACTGGACCCGGTTTATGCAAAGGCACTGGGCGTTGATATTGATTCGCTGCTGGTTTCTCAGCCGTCAACCGGTGAGGAAGCACTGGAAATTACCGAAGCACTGGTTCGCTCGAATGCACTTTCGATCATCGTTATCGACTCGGTCGCAGCGATGGCAACCAAAGCGGAGATTGAAGGGGATATGGGCGACAGCCATGTCGGTTTGCAGGCCCGTCTTATGAGCCAGGCGATGCGCAAACTGACCGGCATTATCGGCAAGACAAACTGTGTCGCAATTTTCATCAACCAGATTCGTGAAAAGATTGGCGTTATGTTTGGCAATCCTGAGACAACGACTGGCGGCCGTGCACTCAAGTATTTTGCGACGGTCCGTATTGATGTCCGCAAAGGGGAAGCGATTAAGGACGGCAATGAGTTTGTCGGCAATGTCACCCGCTGTAAGGTCGTTAAAAACAAGGTTGCGCCTCCATTTAAGGAGTGCTCGTTTGACCTGCTGTTCGGCGAAGGGACGTCCCGCGAAGGTGAACTGATCGACCTGGGTACTGCGCTGGGCGTGGTGGTCAAGTCGGGTTCCTGGTTCAGCTTTAAAGGGGAACGGATTGGACAGGGTAAGGAACGTGTCCGCGCTTTCCTGAAAAACAATCCGGCAGTCGGTGAGGAGATCGAAAAGCTGATTCGGGAGAATATCGACCGCTTTATTTTCAACCCGGCGACAAAAGGAAAGGCCGCGACGATTTCGGTCCGGGGCGGTGTACTGGCATGGAATGGCAGTGCATTTGTCCGTGAGGGCGGCGATGACACCGTTGTTGAAACGGCAGTCGCTGAGGATGAGGATACCACCTATTCGCTGGCGGATGAGGCACCGGACAATTCGACAGATATCACCGATTTTGAGCTGGATGTCGAAGCGGACCTGGATGACTTCGTATGATCATTACGTCGATAACCAGATACGGGGATAAAGGAAACCGGTACCGGATAGATGTCGATGGTGAATACTGGTATATTCTGGCTGATACGCTGATCATGGATTTCCGTCTGCGCAAGGGTATGTCGGTTACAGAAGAGCTGCTCGGAGAAATCCGGGCGGCTGCAGATTACCGCAAGGGGCGGGAACGTGCTTTTTATCTGCTGGAAAGCAGGGAACATACCAAATCGGAACTGGCAGCCAAATTGGCGCGGAATATCGACTGGGAGACAGCGCGGAAAATTGCGGATGAGATGGAGTCGCTGGGACTGATTCACGAGACAGACTATGCCAGGCGGCTTGCCGAATATCTCAGCAGTGTCCGGCACCACGGCTCCCGCAGAATCTATCAGGAACTGATGAAAAAGGGATTTTCCGGCAGCGATATCCAGCAGGCATTGGATGCGATTGAAACGGATGAGGATGAGCTGACTGCTCTGGCACGGAAAAAATATGCCCGTTTTTTACAGCCGTCGGAAGAGGAAGAGGAACCTTCCGGGTTTTGCCGGGGATATTCCAAAGGAAAAAATAAGGCAATTCAGGGGCTGATGCGTCTTGGATACAGCTTTGGCGAGAGTCTCGCAGCCGTTGAGCGGGTAGAGGCAGAGCTGGCGGAAGAGACGCAGGAATGAGCCTGTGCGGCTGATGCCGCTGAATATATAAAAAGGGGAGCAAATTATGTCCGAAAAACCAATCAAAGTCGGCATGGTCAGCCTGGGATGTCCGAAAAACCAGGTCGACGCCGAGATGATGCTGCATAAACTGAAAGAAGCAGGTTTTCAGCTGGAAACCGAACCCGGACTGGCTGACGTAGTCATTATCAATACCTGCGGCTTTATCCAGTCGGCAAAGGAAGAAGCAATCGAAAATATTGACGAATTCCTGACGCTTAAAGAAGAAGGCAGAATCAAAAAGGTCATCATCACCGGCTGTCTGGCAGAACGTTACGCAGATGATATCGCAGAGAATATGCCGCAGGCGGACGTCATCGCCGGGATTGGCTGTGACGGTGATATTGTTTCGATGGTACAGCGTGCGCTGGAGGGTGAAGTGCTGCGGCTGAAGGCCCCTAAAGAAGATCTGCCGCTGGAAGGCGGACGGGAACTATATTCCCTGCCGTTTTACGCTTATCTGAAGATCGCCGAAGGATGCGATAACTGCTGCTCTTACTGTGCGATTCCGTCTATCCGCGGACGTTTCCGTTCCCGTCCGATGGAAAATGTCGTAAAGGAAGCAGAAGAATTGGCCAGACAGGGTGTCACCGAGCTGGTTGTTGTTGCACAGGATACCACCCGTTATGGCCGTGACCTGTACGGCGAATACAAACTTGCCGAGCTGCTGCGCCGGCTGTGTAAAATTGACGGTATCCGCTGGATTCGTACACTCTATGCTTATCCTGAGCGGATTACCGACGAGCTGATCGACGTGATCGCGACGGAAGATAAGCTGGTCAAGTATCTGGATATTCCGATGCAGCACTGTGACCCGGATATCCTGCGGGCGATGAACCGTCCGGGCAGCGGCAAGGAGTATAAAGCACTGATTCGCAAACTGCGGGAGAGAATTCCCGGCATCGTACTGCGGACCTCGCTGATCGCAGGGTTCCCGGGGGAGAGCCGCGACCAGTTCAAGAAACTGGCACAGTTTGTCAAGGATCTGCGGCTGGATCATGTCGGCTGTTTTGCTTATTCTGAAGAGGAAGGCACCCGTGCTGCGGAGATGGAGCATCAGGTTGATGTTGAGGAACGCACCCGCCGCGCGGAGATTGTCGCCGAGGAGCAGGACAACATCAATATGATGAAGAACGAAAAACGTCTGGGCCAGATTGTCACAGTTGTGACCGAAGGCTGGGACAAATACGCTGAATGCTATTTCGGGCGCAGTGAATATGAAGCACCTGAAATTGACGGGAAGATCTTCTTTACTTCCCGCCGCCGTCCTTATCTGGGCGAATATTTGCAGGTCCGGCTGGATGATATGATGGATATTGACCTGCTGGGCACCAATGTTGAGGATATCAAAGACGGACAGTCGGATGAAAGGAATGACGCTGGAAATGAATCTGCCGAATAAACTGACCCTCTTACGGGTTATTCTGGTACCGTTTTTCCTGTTGTTTCTGCTGGTGGACCAGATTCCGCTGCATGGACTGTGGGCACTGCTGATCTTTGCAGCCGCGTCGGTGACCGACGCGATGGATGGGCATATTGCACGCAGCCGGGGACTGATCACCGATTTCGGCAAATTTCTTGACCCGGTTGCAGATAAAGTTTTGGTATTTGCGGCGTTGATTGCGTTTGTTGAGCTGGGGCTGGCATCTTCCGCTGCTGTCGTCATCATGATGGCGCGGGAATTCCTGGTCAGTTCAATGCGGATGGTCGCTGCCAGCAAGGGCCGGGTTATTGCGGCCGGCAAGTCCGGCAAGGTCAAAACCGCTGTAACAATGGTCTCAATTGTGGCGATTTTGCTGCTGATGGCGTTGGGAGATCTTGTCACCGGTATGACGGTTTCGCTGGCGGCGGTCAGCAATGTCCTGATCTGGGTTTGCGGTGTCATCACTGTCTATTCGGGTGTCGAATATCTGGTGCAGAATAAGGATGTCTTTACCGGTTCGATGTAACCGGCAGCAAAAGCGAATGGGCTGCATATGGTGAGGAAAGGTGTTTGTATCCTGACCATGCGGCGGCGCTTTTGCCGATCATCTAGTTTTTGAAGGGAATGGAAAAAATGTCTTTTCTGATGACAGCAAAGCGGGTACGCACGCTTTGGGGCTTTCGCCTGGTGATTTTCGGGTGTTGCGGTATGCAGACACCTCTTGTTTACCATGTCTGAAGAAAGGAACTGAGCTATGCTAAATCGTCTTCGTGCGGATATCCGCGCTGTCAAGGAGCGGGATCCGGCAGCCAGAAATTCACTGGAAGTGCTGCTCCTCTATTCGGGGCTGCACGCCATCATGCTGCATCGGCCGGCTTACTGGCTGTATCAGCACAAACGCTTTTTCCTCGCCCGCTGGATTTCCCAGTACGCAAAATTCCGTACCGGAGTGGAGATTCATCCCGGTGCCAAAATCGGAACCGGTGTGTTTATCGACCACGGCTGCGGCATTGTCATCGGTGAAACGGCAGAGGTCGGGGATGGATGCACCCTGTATCAGGGAGTTACGCTGGGCGGCACCGGCAAGGATGTCGGTAAACGGCATCCGACCCTTGGAAAAAATGTGACGGTTGGTTCCGGGGCAAAGGTACTCGGCCCCTTTACCATCGGAGATAACTCCAAAATTGCCGCCGGTGCAGTTGTACTGGAGGAAATTCCCGCCAACGCAACAGCGGTCGGCGTCCCGGCCAGAGTTGTCAAGCTGGACGGTGTACGGGTGGTACAGGATCTGGACCAGATTCATATGCCCGACCCGGTCGGACAGGAGTTCTCCTCGCTGGAGGAACGGCTTACCCGGCTGTGCCAGTGTGTTTCTGAGCTGGAAAAGGAAAACCGTGAGTTGAAAGCACAGCTGCAAAAGGTTGAGGGGACAGCGGATACTGAACAAACCGACTGACCCGCGGCTGAATGAAGATAAATCCCGCCGGGCGTGCACCTTTGCCGTTCCGGCGGAAATGAAAGGAACTGTCTGTATGAAGATCTACAATACCATGACCCGCAGCGAACAGACGCTGGAAACCATTGCTCCCGGCAAGGTGTCGATTTATGCCTGCGGACCGACTGTCTATAACCTGATTCATCTGGGAAATGCCCGTCCGATCTGCGTTTTTGATACCCTGCGCCGGTATCTGCGGTACTGCGGATATGATGTTACGTATGTGCAGAACTTTACCGATGTCGACGACAAAATTATCCGTCGTGCAAATGAAGAAGGGGTAGAGTCTTCAACAATTTCCGAGCGGTACATTGCCGAATATAAGAAGGATGCCGAAGGGCTGAACGTTATGCCTGCCGACTTCCATCCACAGGTTACCCAGATGATGGATAAGATCATTGCGTTTATTCAGGTGCTGGTCGATAAGGGTTATGCCTATGAAGCAAATGGGGATGTTTATTTCCGTACCCATAATTTTAAGGATTACGGCAAACTGTCCCATCAGCCGCTGGAAGACCTGGAGGCGGGCGCGCGTATTGAAGTGGGTGATATCAAGGAACATCCCGCTGACTTTGCGCTGTGGAAGGCTGCAAAGCCGGGCGAGCCGCACTGGACTTCTCCCTGGTCGGAAGGACGTCCCGGCTGGCATATTGAATGCTCGACGATGGCCCGCCAATACCTGGGAGACACGATTGATATTCATTGCGGCGGCGAAGACCTGATCTTCCCGCATCATGAAAATGAGATCGCCCAGTCGGAGGCGGCAAACGGCAAGGAGTTTGCTCATTACTGGATGCACAACGGCTTTATTACGGTGGATAAGGTCAAGATGAGCAAATCGCTCAACAACTTCTTTACCGTTCGGGATGTTGCGGGTGTTTATGGTTATGAACCCATCCGCTATCTGATGCTTCAGTCCCATTACCGCAGCCCGATTAACTATTCGGCGGATATCATGACCCAGTGTGTCGCATCTCTCGAGCGGCTGTATAACTGCAAAAAAGCACTGGAAGCAGCACTTCCCCACGCGGTCAGCGCACTGTTTGACCCTGCACAGCTGAGCGGGTATGAAACCCGTTTCCGCGAATATATGGACGATGATATGAACACCGCAGATGCTCTGTCGGTTATTTTCGAACTGGCAAGGGATATCAATACGACACTCAAGGAGTCCCCGCTTCCCAAAGAAAAGCTGGAAGAGATGCACCGTATTTTCACTGCGCTGACCGGTGTTCTTGGTCTTCTGTACAATGACAAGGAAGATGAGATCCCGCAGGAGGTCATGCAGCTGGTTGAACAGCGCAAAGCGGCCAGAAAAGCAAAGGATTTTGCCCTTGCTGATGAGATTCGCGCACAGATTGAAGAGATGGGCTTTGAGGTCAAGGAGACCCGGCAGGGGACGCAGGTCAGCCGCCGCGCCAACTGACCGTACACAGATCAGACGAAAGGGAGGGCGTTTTGGATGGAAAATCAGTTTGACCGCATCATCGCGGTGTCATTAAATCCGGCTTTGGATGTAACATTGTGGGTGGATACCCTGGATTTTAACGAGCCGAACAAGACGACAGATGAAAAGGTTTATGCCGGCGGTAAGGCGGTTAACATTGCACGTGTCTTTGCTTCATATGGAGCGGAAAACGCCTGTTGTCTGGGCGTTGTCGGGAGTGACAACTATCAGACGTTTACCCAGCTGCTGCGTGCTGACGGGGTCAATTTTGACTTTGTCCAGATTCCTGGCGCGGTCCGGGAAAATCTGACGCTGGTGATTCCAGACAAGCGGGTACTGAAGGTCAACCGGGCAGGCTGTCCGGTCAGTGCAAAAGCGATGCACGAGCTGAAAGACCGGCTGCTGGCGGAGATTGAGCCGCTTGGCCGCTGCCTGCTGATCTTTGCGGGGTCGCTTCCGCCCAACATCACGCCCGAAGCATATAAGGCTTTTATCCTTTCACTCAAACGGGAAAATGTTGAGATTGCATTGGACACGGCTGTTTTCCGTCTGGAAGATATGGAACAACTGCGGCCGTTTCTGATTAAGCCCAACCTTCCTGAATTCCGTGCAATGTGTGGGACCGACCTGCGGACCGAACAGTCTATTATTAAGTTTGCCAGAGTGCTGGCAGGTTATGTGACCCATGTACTGGTTTCATTGGGCGGAAAAGGATTGTTGTACATCGGTGAAGGCGGAGGCGTACGGTTGATTCCGACTCCGGTCGAAGTTCGTTCGACCATCGGTGCAGGAGATACGACCCTTGCGTCATTCCTTTATGCGTTGGGGCTGGGCCAGACACCGCAACAAGCTGCTCATTTTGCTGCGGCAGCCGGTACCGCGTCTGTTACGCTGGACGGAACCGATGTTGTGACCCGGGAGATGGTTGAGCAGATGATGCCGTCTATCCAGTTCAAGACAGTCAAAATCTGATATCAGGTAGCTGGTTCGCTGGAAAATGACGGTATTTGGGTCATAAATAAATTCACTACTTGACATTGCGAGATGGTTTTGCTATAATCAGTTCGTGATCAATTGAATAAATAGCCGCTTCGGAGATTCAGACCTGACAGAACGCAGGTTCATGAACCGGCCGGGGCGGCTTTTTTGCGGAAAGGAAGAATGTTATGAAGACAGATGTGCTGATTATTGGTGCCGGTCCTGCGGGTATTTTCACGGCGTTGGAAATGGTGCGCCGCGGAAGCAGCAAGAAAATTCTGATTGTGGAAAAGGGACAGCCAGTCGAAAAACGACGCTGCCCGAAATCGGTTGTCGGCCACTGCGTCAACTGCAAGCCTTACTGTCATATTACCACCGGCTTTTCCGGTGCGGGTGCCTTTTCGGATGGAAAACTCTCCCTGTCCTATGAAGTCGGGGGAGACCTGCCCGAGCTGATGGGCACCGATTTGGTACAGGAGACGATCAATTATACCGATGATATCTATCTGGAGTTTGGCGCGGACAGCCATGTGGAAGGGGTCAGTAACCCGGACAAGGTCAAGGTGATTCGCAAAAATGCAATTCAGGCAGGGCTCAAGCTGGTCGACTGTCCCATTCGCCATCTTGGTACCGAAAAGGCACAGCAGCTATACCTTGCCATTGAACAGCACCTGGCTGAAAAAGGGGTCGAGATGCTGTTTGGCTGGGAATGTGAAGATCTGCTGCTGGAAGGGGAAAACTGCGTCGGTGCGACATTGCGCAGAGGTGAGGAAAGCTGTGACTGTCTGGCCGGACATACGGTCGTCGCGACCGGCAGGCGGGGTGCTGACTGGCTGGAGAGAATCTGCGCAGAACATGGAATCGCACACCAGCCGGGCACAGTGGATATCGGTGTCCGGGTTGAGGTGCGCAATGAGGTGATGGAGTTTGTCAATGAGGTTCTGTACGAATCCAAGCTGATCGGATATCCCCGTCCGTTTAAAAACAAGGTGCGCACCTTCTGCCAGAATCCCGGCGGTTTTGTCAGTCAGGAGAATTACGACAATGATCTTGCAGTGGTAAACGGCCATTCCTATAAGGACCGCAAGTCGGAAAATACCAACCTTGCGATTCTCTGTTCCCACAACTTTACCACCCCGTTCAATCAGCCAATTGCTTACGCTCAGAAGGTCGGTGAGCTGACCAATATGTTGGGAGACGGGCATATTCTGGTCCAGCGGTTTGGGGATATTCTGGACGGTAAGCGCACCTGGGAAAAGGAACTTTCCCGGTCCAATGTCCGGCCTTCTCTGCCGGACGCGGTTGCAGGCGATATCACCGCTGCAATGCCTTACCGCGCAATGACCAATATTATCCACTTTATTGAAGCTGTTGACCAGGTCGTGCCAGGCTTTGCTTCAAATGAGACGCTGCTGTATTCGCCTGAACTTAAATTCTACAGCAATAAAGTCAAGATGGATACTGATTTGAATACCAATATCCGCAACCTGCATTGTCTGGGGGATTCCTCCGGCTGGACGCGGGGATTGATGATGGCATCGGTCATGGGTGTCCTGATGGGACGCAAACTGGTATAATGTGCGTAGTTTCAGCCAGAGAAGCAGGAATAGCCGCTTCTCTGGCTGTTTTATTTGCATGAGAGTGGAATAAAATAATTGCTTGCGCGCGCAATTTGTGTTATACTATGTTATTGAAAGGAGAATTTTGATGAAATTGTTGAAATGGTTATCAGTGGCAGATCGCTTTACCAAGACTTATTTGGACAGCCGGTTTGCTCCGTTGGGAATTAACAGCAGCCAGCATATGTATCTGCTGAAGGTTTGCAGTGAACCGGGTATTTTGCAGGATTCCATGCTTGATATCTTTTACGTTCATCCCAGCAATATTATTCGTATGCTCAGTGCGTTGGAAAAGAACGGATTTCTTGTTCGGGAGCCATATGAAAAAGATAAACGCACCTACAGGCTTTATCCGACAGATAAAGCAAAGAATATCTGTGAGCAGGTACAGATAATCTGTCAGGATGCCGAACAAATGCTGATGGAAGGCATCAGCGAACAGGAACAGGATGATTTTGCCCGGATTCTGTTGCAGGCCGGAAAACGGATGGCACAGCAGGCCGGGCTAAATGAAAAGGAGGATGGTTTTGATGAATGAAAATCCAATCGGCTATGAAAAAATCCCCAGACTGTTGAAACAGTTTGCAATCCCCAGTATCGTTGCAACACTGGTCAGTTCACTCTACAATATTGTAGACCAGGTGTTTATCGGTCAGGGAGTCGGTTATCTGGGTAACGCGGCGACCAATGTTTCGTATCCCTTGTCGACGATCTGCTTGGCAATATCATTGTTGTTGGGAGTCGGAAGCGCGGCCCGTTTTTCTATCTGCCTTGGCAAGGGTGAATCCAAACAGGCGGCAGATATCGCCGGCAACGGCATTGTGCTGATGTCCCTGATTGGTATTTGTTATCTGATCCTCGGAGAATTGTTTCTGACACCGCTGCTCAGGATATTCGGCGCAACCGCACAGATTTTGCCCTACGCCCAGCAGTATGCCGGGATTACCCTGATTGGAATGCCCTTCCTGATTTTGACCAATGGAATATGCAATCTGATTCGCGCCGACGGAAGTCCGAAGTATTCGATGCTTTGCATGGTTTCTGGGGCAATTGTCAACACCATCCTTGACCCGGTGTTTATCTTTGGATTCAAATGGGGCGTTTTCGGAGCTGCGCTGGCAACCATTTTGGGACAGTTTTTGTCGTTTTTCATGGCTGTGCGTTACCTGTGGAAATTTAAGCAGATTCATTTTACCAGGAAACATCTTCGGGTTCATTTGCGGGACAGCCTGATCACTATGTATATGGGCACAAGCAGCTGTGTGAACCAGCTGGCAATTACGGTGGTGCAGATTGTACTGAATAACTCTCTTACTTATTATGGTGCGCTGTCTGTTTACGGAGAAGATATTCCGCTTGCTGCCTGTGGTATTGTCATGAAAACCAATGCGATTTTGCTGTCAATTATTGTAGGCATATCCCAGGGCGTGCAGCCGATTATCAGTTTCAACTTTGGCGCCGGTAAATATGACCGGGTCAAAAAAGCCTATCTTCTGGCCATAAGTTGGAATGCGGTCGTTTCAATTATTGGGTTCTGCGCATTTCAGTTTTTCCCGCAGCAGATTATTTCACTATTCGGCAATGGGGACGAGCTGTATTTTGAATTTGCCGTGCTGTTTATGCGGACATTTTTGTTCATGGTAATTGTCAATGGGGTACAGTTGTTGTCTTCTACCTTTTTCACTGCAATTGGAAAGGCTCTGAAAGGGTTGTTTTTGTCCATGACCCGTCAGGTATTTTTCCTGATTCCGCTGATTTTGATTTTGCCGCTGAAACTGGGTGTTTTTGGGGTTCTGCTTGCCGGGCCGATTTCGGATTTTATCGCGTTTGTCGTTTCCGTTTTGCTGGTCAGCAAAGAGTTCAGGCTGCTCAGTCAGGCTGAGAAAAAGATGGTCGCTGAACAAGAAAAAGTTGCTTGATATAATGAGGCATAATAAAAGGGCGTACGGTCATATTGGCCGTACGCCCTTTTGCAGGAATGCTGTCAGATCCATCTGCCCTCAGAGTCAACATGGTATCCGTCCGGGGTAGTGGTGTTGGTCAGCATTGCGCCGCCAGAACCGAGATAGTACCAGTAAGCCCCAGATTTGACCCACCGGTTTTCCGCCATTGCGCCCGAGCCAAGGCAGTAATACCATTTTCCGCTTGTCTTGACCCACTGACCGGAAGCCATCGCGCCCGACGGATAGAAGTAGTACCATATACCGTCCAGTTTCAGCCACTGATTTTCGGCCATCTTGCCGGAGCCGCCAAACCAGTACCAAACTCCGCCGATCTTTGCCCAGCAGGATTCATACCGGGTGCCGTCCGCCTTGACATAATACCAGATGCCGTAATCCTTGACCCAGCAGTTGGTTTTCATCTTGCCGTCAGAGCCGAGGTAGACATATTTGTTGTCTTTCAGCCGCCAGCAGCTGACGACGCCTGCGCCGTAATCGTTGAGATAGTACCAGTTTCCGTCGGCCTGTATCCATTTGGATTTCTGCATTGCGCCGTCGGTGCCAAAATAATATGCTTTGCTGTTGATATATTGCAGGCCGGTCATCTTTTTGCCGTCTTTGTAGTAATAGGTTTTGCCATTTTCGGTCACAAATCCGGGTTGGGTGACAGTGGTTGAATCATCGTCAGATGTATCTTCCTGTGGTGCTTCACCCTGCAAAACACCGTTTTCATCAAAGGTGTAGCTCTTGCCATTGATCGTCTGGGTACCGGTCACCATCTTGCAGTTGGCGTCAAAATAGTAGGTGTTTCCGCCCCAGGTTTTGAAAGAATTGGGCATCAGATTGTAGTAGGAGGAAATGTCGGTCAGCGTAACACTGCCGACAGTCTCAGAAGTCATCTGCTGCTGGTATTTGACCAGTGCCGCGCAGTTGGAAGAACCGATGTAATGATTGCCGTCTGCCAGCTTGGTCACCGTATCGGGGACGACGATTGGGTCCTGAATGGCGGAGCATTCGATGGATTGCACGCCCCATGGAAGGGTGAGTGTCTTTCCCGTCTTCTCCACGATACAGAACGGCGCCAGTGTTTTCAGGGAAGCATGGAAAGCAGGCGTCGCGGTTCCGGGAACAGAATAGAGGGTTGTATAATCTTTGCTGTAAAGGCAGTTTTGATAAGTTGAATAATAGGGGTTCTTTTCATCAACTATGTAAGAGGTTGTGATGTAGCGGTTGGTGACAATATGCGTCAGCTCGACGTCCTTCCCCAACCGGAGGGTATCGCACACCAACGCCGAATGGGGAAGACTGGTGATACCGTCCTGAACGATGATCTCTTTTGGCCAGCTGTAATATTCGATCAGTGTCCAGGGAGCCCAGTTGGTATAGGAATTGACCGTCGGCCAGACCCCTTTGCCGGAAAGGGTCAGCTTTTGGGAGGAGACTTCATATTCCCAGGAAAACCCGTCAGGATGGGTTCCGCTCAGATAGTCGGCTGTATGGCAGAGATAAACGATCATATTGCTCTGGTTGCCTGCGATTTCCAGTTCTGACGAGAAGACAATGCGCTGAATCTCCGCTTCATATTGTTTCCAGGGAGCAGCATCGACATCTTTGAGGTACATTTTTTCGCTGAGGGTCAATGTTTTGGTGTCTGAGTTGTAGGACCATTTGCCGGTAAACTGTTCGTCCTGTCCTTCCCCAGAAATGACCGATGCGTGGGCGATGGTGCCGAACAGCCCGTATGCCGGTGCGCTGACTGCCGAAGTCAGCGTAATGGCGGCCGCCATCAAAAAGGCTACGGTATTTTTAGTTTGTTTTTTCATGGAAGATTCCTCCTTTCCGCCTGTATGACGGAAGAATTTTGCATTTGCGATATGTTTGGACGGATTAAGAAATCCATCTGCCCTCGGAATCGACATGGTAGCCGTCGGGGGTGGTGGTATTGGTCAGCATGGCACCGTTGGAACCGAGGTAGTACCAGTAGCTTCCAGACTTGACCCATTTGTTCGCCGCCATAGCCCCTGAGCCGGTGAGGTAATACCACTTGCCGCCATCCTGAATCCAGCCAGTTGCCATCTGGCCGCCAGAACGGAAGTAATACCATTTGCCGTCTGCGAGCTTGAGCCAGCCATTTGACATCATCTTGCCGGAACCGCCGAACCAGTACCAGCTGCCGCCAATCTTTGCCCAGCTGGATTCATACCTAGTGCCATCACCTTTCACATAATACCACTCGCTGTAATCTTCAATCCAGCAACTGGTCTTCATCTTTCCGTCAGCGCCGAGGTAGACATATTTTCCGTCTTTCAGCCGCCAACAGTTGACGACACCTGCGCCGTTGTCGTTGAGGTAATACCAGTTTCCTTCCGCCTGATACCAGCCGGAGCGGAGCATGTGGCCATTTTCATCGTAGATATAGGTTTTTCCATTCTGATAAACGATGCCGGTTGGAGCAGAAGTGGTGTCACTTTCTCCCTGTAAAACGCCGTTCTGGTCAAAGGTATAGGTTTTGCCGTTGATGGTCTGTGTCCCGGTGACCATCTTGCAGTCAGCGTCGAAGTAGTAGGTTTTATTGCCAAAAGTCTTAAAAGAAGACGGCAAAATGCCGTAGTAGGATGCCACGGAATCCACCTGCTGGGGTGTAGTCGTACAGGCACTGTCCGTTGTGATTGGCTGGATGGTGCGGATTGCCTCCTGATTATTTTTAGAGAAAATATAGATATAGTTGGCACTTCGTGCATAATAGTTTCCAATTGATGTAACAGTATCGGGCAGGATAATGGTCTTATCACCAAAAGACCATGAAGCACTTTCAATGGTTGTTACTCCCCATGGTACAATCATCGGACCGTCCAGTTTGCAGGTAATACTGTTGGACGTAATGGTTGTCAGATCGGGATGAAAATCAATGGTTGTTTTATTAAGAGGAACCTTAATGATTTCGGAGTAGTCATTGGAGTAGAGACAGCCATCATAGCTGGAAAAAAACGAATTATTGTCGTCAACAATATATTCCTCATATGCCGGAATATATGTGGACACATTTTCTCCCAGAATAACGGTATTTGCTTTTAACCAGACCAGATTTGTCTGGCTGATACTACCGTCAAGTTTAACTCTGTTCCATTGTGCATAAATGTTAAAGTTTTCCAGCTGGTAAGAACTTGACCCATCAGAGGAGAGGGTTAAGGTATCAGCCTGTCTGTCATACGACCAATGTTCACCGTCATCTTCACAATAGAATTTATCAAACGTCTGGAAATAGGGAAGGTCATTTTCATCAATTCTATATTCAGGTTCAATGCAAATGGCTTTAATCTGGTCCCGGTAACTTTCCCAGGGGGCAGGCTGTTCACTCCCATCACTTTTACGAAAGTAATAAATTCCGTCGTGTGTAGAATTACCTGAACTGGTGGCAGATTCTTTAGCGCCCAAAGTGAGGGTTCCCGTTCCCCTGTCAAATGACCAGGTCATATTTTGATAAGTTCCGTTATATTGGGATGTCGCTGCCGAGACTGTGGCAGATATGCCGGGAACTGCAGACGGAAGAGGTGCCAAACTGACCGACGCGATCAGCAGAGCAGAAAAAAGTATTTTCCCGGTTTTCTTCATATGGATCACTC
>DCTE01000204.1:0-1132 GCA_002329405.1 Ruminococcaceae bacterium UBA1448
GCGAAAGCCTATCTGACGATAGACGGGGAGGAAAGCGTTCCCGTATGGCCGCGCGACCGGTTGTTCATTGAGAAGAGCGAGATCGCCGTGACGCTGATCAACCTGACCGGGAAGTCGTTTTATGATGTGTTGAATGAAAAGCTGATCTGGCGCAGCAGAAAATAAATGGAAAGGATCATCGGCTATGTCTCTCAAATCCGTTCGACTGCAAAAAATACTTGAGCTGATCGAAAAAAACAGAATTGACACCCAGGAACAGCTGCAGCAGCTGCTCCGCGACCAGGAAAATATCCAGACGACCCAGGCGACGATCTCCCGGGACATCAAGGAGCTTGGATTGGTCAAGATCTCAGATGGTGAAGGAAACTATTATTATGCGTATGGCCGCCGTGACCGCGGCAACCTGGAAAAGAAGTACCATGCGGTTTTCATGCAGTCGCTTCTGAGTGTCGATTATGCCGGGCATATCACCTGCATCCGCTGCCATACGGGTATGGCGAATGCGGCCTGCGCGGCACTGGATACGATGGGATTTGACGGGGTGGTCGGGACCCTCGCGGGGGATGACACCATCTTTGTCCTGATGCGCAATGAAGGGCAGGCGGAAGCACTGGCTGCCCAGATTACGGCGATATTGGATAAGCACTAAGGAGGGCAGCAGATGCTGTGCCAGCTGTATATCGAGAACCTTGCCGTCATCGAGAAGGCGTCGATTGATTTTTCATCGGGGCTGACGGTATTTACCGGAGAGACGGGGGCAGGGAAGTCGATTGTTATTGACGCGATCAACGCCTGTCTGGGGCAGCGGGTCGGACGGGAGATTGTCCGAACGGGAGCCAGAAAGGCACTGGTCATCGCATCCTTTTGCGGGATACCCGAGCCGGTCAGGTCGCTGCTGCGGCAAAACGGCTATCCGACAGAGGAGGACAGCCTGATTGTTCAGCGGGAGATCTCAGCGGAAGGCGGGTCGACTGTCCGCATCGACGGACGGCCGGCGACGGTTGCATTGCTGCGGGATATCGGTCAGAATCTGATCAATATTCACGGCCAGCATGACAACCAGATTCTGCTTTCTGCTGAACGGCACCTTTCGATCATCGATGCGTTCGGTGAACTGGAGCCGATGGCACGG
>DCTE01000204.1:1158-2643 GCA_002329405.1 Ruminococcaceae bacterium UBA1448
GGCAGATGAGGAGTTTGTCGGTCGGAGAGGATGAGATAAAAAGACGGTCAGAACTGCTCCGGCTGGAGATCGAAGAGATCGAAAAGGCCAGACTGTCTCCCCGTCTTGAGGAGATGCTGACCGAAAAGGCGAGACAGCTGCGGGAAAGCGAAAAGATTGCGGGGGCGCTTGGCGAAGCCTGCCGTGCGTTGGAGGGGATAGAAGATATTCCCGGTGCCTGCGATCTGCTGACCGACGCGGCGGCCGCGCTGGACGGGCTGCGTGCCATCCCGGAGTTTGCCGGGCGGGCGGAAGCGCTGGAAAATCTGCGGATTGAAGTGGGGGAGATCACGTCGGAGCTGAGTGAAAGCCTGCACGCGATTTCCTTTGATCAGACGGAGGCGGAGGCGATTGAGCGCCGTCTGCGGCAGATTTCCAGGCTGAAATCCCGCTATGGCGGCAGTGTGGAGGAGATTCTCGCCCATTGCAAAAAGGCACGGGAGGAACTGGAAGGCATGTCCTCGCAAAAAGAAAACCTTCTGAAGGTCACAAAGGCAGCACGTGCCCAGAAGGAAAGGACTGTTTCACTTGCCAACAGTCTGACAGAAGCGCGGATTGACGCAGCAGTCCGTTTTGCCGGGACGATTGAGGAGGAAGCCCGTTCGTTGGAAATGCCCAACCTGCGGGTGGAGACTTCGTTTGCCCCCTGCAAACTGTGCAGCATCGGCAATCATTCTGCTGAATTGCTGCTTTCTGCAAACCTTGGTGAACCGCCGCGGCCGATTGCGAAGATTGCGTCGGGCGGTGAGCTGTCCCGCATCATGCTGGCGATCAAAAGTGCGCTGGCGGACAAGGACAACATTGACACCCTGATCTTTGACGAGATCGACACCGGTGTCAGTGGCAAGGCAGCGCAGAAGATCGGGAAGAAATTGCAGATGATTGCTTCCCACCGGCAGGTGATCTGCGTCACCCACTCGGCGCAGATTGCGGCACTTGCTGACCAGCAGCTGCTGATACGCAAGTCAACCGCAGAGGGGCGGACCTATACCGAGGTTCTGCCGCTGGAAGGTGAGGCGCGGGTGGAAGAGGTCGCACGGATCTTTTCGACCGACCATGTCACCGAACTGATGCTCCAGACTGCCCGGAGCATGCTGGAAGAGGGAAAACGCCCGGTGCCGGATGCCGGGAAAGCCTCTTGCTGATAGAAGATACACGCGCAGTTTTCGGACAGCGAGCGGCTGTCCAATCCGGCTGTGCCCTGCCTGTAAAGGAGAGAAATCTACTTGGATAACCCGCTTTTGCCGATAAGTATTGTGATCTGTCTGGCCCTGTCCGCCTATTTTTCGGCGACAGAGACCGCAATTTCCAGTGTCAGCCGTCCGCGGCTGAAAGCGATTGAGGAATCGGGCGACGCCCGCGCCAAAACTGCCCTTCGGGTAACCGAGCGGTATGATGACGCACTGTCGGCCATCCTGATCGGCAACAACATCGTCAACATCGCCG
>DCTE01000082.1 GCA_002329405.1 Ruminococcaceae bacterium UBA1448
CGTTGCTTCCGAGATCATGGCGATCCTCTGCCTGGCGGAAGACCTGATGGACCTGAAAAAACGGATGGGCGATATTCTGGTTGCATGGACATATGACAACCGCCCGGTCTATGCACGTGACCTGAAAGCGGACGGCGCAATGACTGCTCTAATGAAAGACGCAATCAAACCCAACCTCGTCCAGACGCTGGAAAATACCCCTGTCCTGATTCATGGCGGCCCGTTTGCGAACATTGCGCATGGCTGCAACTNNAAGCTGGCGCTGAAACTGGGCGACTACTGCATCACTGAAGCAGGGTTCGGTTCCGACCTGGGTGCTGAGAAGTTCTTTGACATCAAGTGCCGGTATGCAGGGCTGAAACCTTCCTGTGTCGTTGTCGTCGCGACGGTTCGCGCCCTGAAATATAATGGCGGCGTTCCCAAGGCGGAACTGGCGGCGGAAAATGTTGAAGCACTGGAAAAGGGTATTGTCAACCTGAAAGCACATGTCCAGAATATGCACAAATTCGGCGTGCCGGTTGTCGTTGCGATCAACCGTTTCGGAACCGATACCGACGCGGAACTTGCGGTAATCGACAACTGCTGCCGTGAGCTGGGGGTCGATTACGCACTGTCCGAAGTCTTTGCAAAGGGCGGCGAAGGCGGCATCGAACTGGCCAAACGGGTGGTTGATGTCATTGACCGCTGCGAGAACTGCGACAGCCTGCCCAAATTTGCACCGATCTATCCGCTGTCGATGACGATTGAACAGAAGATCGAAACGATTGCAAAGGAAATTTACGGTGCTTCGGGTGTCGCTTATACCGCTGCGGCCAAAAAGGCAATCAAGGAGATCACCGACCTTGGTTTTGGAGAACTGCCGGTCTGCATGGCGAAGACCCAGTATTCTTTGTCGGACGATCCCAAGAAGCTCGGCCGTCCGCAGAACTTCACGATTAATGTCAGTGAAGTCCGTCTGTCTGCCGGCGCAGGATTTGTCGTTGTCCAGACCGGTTCGATCATGACGATGCCGGGCCTGCCGTCCCGTCCGAGCGCAGAGCTGATCGACGTGGACGCCGAAGGGCATATTAGCGGCCTGTTTTAATGAAATTCAAATAAATGTTTTGTGCCATCCGACAGTTTTCCGGCTGTCGGATGGCATTTTCCGTTCTTTTAACCGGAATTTTGACAATTCTCTTGTAACTTTGGCAAAAATATATTATAATAACGAAATAGTCAGGCATCCTTTGTACAGGAACTTCTGTTCCGGGAAGAAATGCCTGCACGGCTAAAAGCATGATGACCCCGGGGGGCTGTTTATGGCGGAAAGTGTGAAAGAACTGCGAAACGGGCTTCGGGCGTTTTTTCGCCGGCTGGACATGCCGATGTTTTTGTTGGTTCTCGCGGCACTGTGTTATGGATTGGTCATCCAGTATTCCGAAATGACTGCTGGTTTTATTACCCGCCGATCCATGGTGACCCAGCTGATTGCCGGTGGGGTCGGTATTGTCGCGATGCTGCTGGTGTCTGAGCTGGATTACCGTCAGCTGGCTGCCGGATGGCGGTTTCATCTTCCGGTCACATTGGGACTGACACTGCTGACCTTTACCAGCCTGCCGGTTGTTTACCGGCCGGAGGGTTCGGACGACAGTGCCTGGCTGCGGTTTGGAATTTTTTCGCTCCAGCCGGGGGAATTGCTGAAATTTACATTTATTCTGACTCTTGCCTGGCATCTGGACAGGGTACAGGAACAGATCAACCATCCCGGCAGACTGCTGCTTTTGTGCCTGCATGGAGCCGCGCCCTGCCTGCTGATCTTTTTGCAGGGGGATATGGGCAGTGCATTGATCTTCTTTGTGATCTTTGTCTGTATGATGTTTGTTTCAGGGCTTTCCTGGAAATATCTGGCGTTGGGAGCCGGGTGTGCAGCCGGGCTGAGCCCGGTGGTATGGCTGCTGCTGCCGGATTATCTGAAAAATCGGTTTCTGGTGTTGGGAGATCTGGAGAATGCGTCTTTGAAGGAAGCCTACCAGCAGCTGTTGGGCAGACGGATTCTCGGCTCAGGGATGAGTTTTGGAAAAGGGCTGTTTTCGGATGATTTTGTGTATGTCTATGCGATTGAAAACGATCTGGTGATGGCCCATATTGGCCAGGCACTCGGATTTGTCGGAGCAGCCGGTGCCCTCTTGCTATTGACTGTGATTTGTGGTAAAATACTGTTAATCGCGAGATCTTCCNNATTATCTGGGATGCAGCATCTGCACGGGCGTCTTTGCGATGATTTTTTTTCAGTCTGCGCTGAATATCGGGATGGTTTTGGGACTGCTGCCGGTGATTGGTGTCACGCTGCCCTTTTTCAGTCAGGGCGGCAGCTCGCTTGCGGTCAGCTGCCTGTCGGTTGGATTGGTTCTGAGCGTTTCGGCGGCAGACAGGAAGCGCCGTGTCAGACGCAAAGGCTGATTGCAGTTCAGTCTGCCGGTGATGCGGCGGATGATAGATTTACGATTGATCTGATGGCATGATGAAAGGAAATATATGAGAGTAATTACCGGTATCGCGCGGGGACGAAAACTGGAAACGCTGGACGGGCTGGATGTCCGGCCGACGACCGAAATCGTCAAGGAAGCGGTTTTCAGTATGATACATTTTCGTCTTCCTGCCGCAAATGTCGCGGATATTTTTGCCGGCAGCGGGCAGATGGGGATTGAGGCGATCTCCCGCGGCGCGAGAAAGGCAACTTTTGTTGACCAGTCGCGTGCTTCGATTGAGATTGTCCGCCGCAATCTTGCAACGACCGGGCTGGCCGGTCAGGCAGATGTTGTGATGGACAGTGCCGAGTCTTTTCTGGGACGCACCCGGGAAAAATTTGATTTTATCTTTCTCGACCCGCCTTATAACCGCGGGTTTGGGATGAAACTTCTTCCGCTTCTGGGTCAGGCACTTGCTCCCGGCGGGCTGGTGTTGTTTGAGCACGCAAGGGACGAGGTATTGCCGGAAGAGATCGCAGGGCTGAAACGGGTGAAAGAATACCGTTACGGCAAAACTCTGATTACGACCTATACACATATTGATCCGCAGCAGGACAACTGACGGCCTGCCGGAAAGGGGACGTTTCATTGAATAAGACAGCAGTCTGCCCGGGCAGTTTTGACCCGATCACAGTTGGGCATCTGGATATCATCAGTCGAGCGGCGCGGTTATTTGACCAGGTTGTCGTTCTGGTCTCAGTCAATGCTGCAAAACATACTTCCTTTTCATTGGAAGAACGTGTCGAGCTGGCGCGGAAGGTAACGGCCCATCTGGACAATGTCCGTGTGGAGAGCTTTGACGGGCTTTTGGTGGACTATTTGAGAAATCTGGGGGACTGCGCGATCGTCAAAGGCCTGCGGGCGGTTTCTGACTTTGAGTACGAGTTTCAGAT
>DCTE01000113.1:0-8609 GCA_002329405.1 Ruminococcaceae bacterium UBA1448
GTCCGCCATCCCTTCATCCTGCATCAGCGAAGTGATCCCGGACACCGCCGCCGCCACCAGCAGGATAATCAGCATCGGGTCTTTGAGCTGCTGCCAGAACCGCTGGAGCAGGGTGATTTTTTCGGCCTGCTTGAGCTGGTTGGGGCCGTATTGTTTCAGACGCTGGTCTGCTTCATTTGCTGTCAGACCTGATAGCCGGCTTTGCTGGGCCTGCACAACCTCTTCAGCGGACAGTTGATAGGTTTTCATATGGATTCTCCTTCCTTGTTTGGAACTAAAAAAACCCATACCGTTTCGGAATAATCCCGGAAACGATATGAGTCTCATTCAGTCTTTGGAGGACACCGGACGCCTGCGCGCCGTACTGACGATGTCTTCCCGCGCAGAGTCCGAAAGATTCTGTGTGGAATTACTCCCTCATATACAGTGTGTCACAAACAAAAGTTATTATTCAGCAGCAAGCTAAAGAATGCTTGATCCTTCAATTTTATGATAACATACACGCAGAAATCTGTCAATCGGTCACAGAAATTTTCAGATAAAGCTGGTGATAAAGATTTCCAACCCAATGCCGATCAGGATGATGCCGCCCAGGATATCCGCTTTGCCCGACAGTTTTGTCCCAAACCGTTTTCCGATTTCCAACCCGGCCATGCAGATGATGAAGGTTACCACTGCAATGATCAGCGCGCATACCACCGCCATCAATAGATTGTATCCCGAAATGGTAAAACCGACCGACAGCGCATCAATCGAAGTGGCGATCCCCTGAATCATCAGCGCGCCGATTCCATCCCGCCGGGAACATCCTTCCTCTTCATCTCCCGGATGCAGCCCTTCCCACAGCATCTTTCCGCCGATATACAAAAGCAAAAACAGCGCAATCCACGGAATCAGCTTTTCAAACCATTCGAACACCTGCAAAAGTGTGTGTACACAAATCCAGCCGATCATCGGCATCAGTGCCTGAAAACCACCGAATACCCCTGCGATTCCACACATCCGCCGTTTTTTCATCTGCGGCTGGTGCAGCCCATTTGCAAGCGATACTGAAAAGGCGTCCATTGCAANNTTGACAAAGAATACCAGGCTCCACTCCATTTTCCGACCAATCCTTTCTGAAAGACGATTTTTGCAATACAAAAGACCCAGGTATAACCGAAAAAGACAAACACCTGTCCTATTGACAGATCTTTTCCAGTTATACATGAGTCTCGTAATTTAAAACAAGCCAGACCAAAAGGCCAGTATGTTGACTTGCTACGTATTCAAAAACACGCTTACTACTCCCTCACGGGAATTTCGATTGTTTTGTTATTATAGCATGCCTGCGTAGGTCTGTCAAGTAGTTTTACCTGTTTTTCAGCCGAGGTCAGATGTGTTTTTGCGGATAAAACTTTGCTTTTTATTTTTTGAAAACACCTTGCAAGAGTTGTTCAAAACGTCTATAATGATGATGATAACAAGACATAAATGTGTGTCAGATTATTGGAGGTAAGTTGTATATGAAACTTGGAATGAGCTGTTATTGCCTGGACCCTGCGATGGCAGCAGGCCGAATGAATGTGGATGACGTTATTGATTTTGCGGTTGCCCATGGCTGTGAGCATATCGAGTTTGTCCCGTTCCATCTGGAGTTTGTCACCCCGGAGAAAAAACTGAATAACGAGCTGATCGACCATGTTCGGGAAAAATGCGCCAGTGCCGGTATTGAAATTTCAACCTATTCGGTCAACGGTGACCTGCTGAAAACCGATGAGGCGGAACAGGCGGCCGAAATTGAACGGATCAAACGCCATATTGACGCCGCTGAGAGACTTGGACTCAAGCGGATGCGTTTTGACGTTGCGTCCTTCCGCCGTCCCTTCTCGACCAATACTATTCACAACTTTAACGCAGAATTTCCGCAGATGGTCAGAAATGGCGCGCTGCTGTGCGACTATGCTGCTGAAAAAGGCATCAATATTGTTATGGAAAACCATGGTTTCTTTATCAATGGTTCCGACCGTGTGCTCAGCCTGATTGACGCAATCAACCGCCCCAACCTGAAGATGACGGTTGACGTCGGCAACTTCCTCTGTGTGGACGAGGACCCGGTCGCGGCGGTCAAGAAATGCCTGCCGTTTGCTGAGATGATTCACCTCAAGGACTTTTACATCCGTAAAAAGGAACAGCTCCCCGATCAGACCGAGATGTTCAACTGCAACAACGGTTCCTGGTTTGAAACGATGGGCGGCAAGATGCTGCGCGGTTCGATTCTCGGACAGGGCGACATGGAGATCTGGGACATCCTGCGGCTGATCAAACATTCCGGCTTTGACGGATATATCTCTCTGGAATTTGAGGGTATGGAAGTCTGCGAGCAGGGCACCGAGATCGGCCTTGCGATGGCAAAGGCAATTCTGGCCAAAGTCTGATTGACAGACAAAAAATGCCGCACAGTGGGTGGTATGAAACGCCTGCTGTGCGGCATACTTGATGATACAGGAAATCTGGCATGCCAGGTCAAAGGAGGCAGTTACAGATGTATTTTGACTGGACATATATTGTGCTGGTGCTGCCGGCGGTGGTGTTCGCTTTGTGGGCGAGCGGAAGGGTCAAATCCACCTTTGCGCGGTACCAGAACCAGTACGCATCCCGTGGGCTGACCGGGGCGCAGGCTGCTGAGGCAGTTTTGCGGTACAACGGGCTGTATGGTGTGCGGATTGAGCGGGTTTCAGGAAGCCTGACCGACCATTATGACCCGCGGACCAACGTGATCCGGCTTTCGGACAGCGTTTACGGGAGCAGCTCCACTGCGGCGATCGGCGTTGCCTGCCATGAGGCGGGACATGCGGTCCAGCATGCACAAAACTATCTGCCGGTCAAGATACGAACGGCCATCGTTCCGCTGACCAATATTGGGTCAAGGCTGTCGATGCCGCTGATTATCCTGGGATTGCTGTTCGGCGCGACTTCTTATTTCTTTGCGACGATGGCATATGTCGGGGTTGCCTGTTTTGCACTCAGCACAATTTTCCAGCTGGTGACGCTGCCTACCGAGTTTGACGCTTCCCGGCGGGCACTCACCGCCATCCGTCAGCAGGGATTGCTTGAAGGTGAGGAATTGGCAGGTGCACAGAAGGTACTTTCGGCTGCCGCGATGACTTATGTGGCTGCGCTGGCGGTTTCAGTGACCCAGCTGCTGCGGCTGATGCTGCTGGTGAACCGGCGCAACAACCGAAGATAATCAAACATCATGCAGAATGTACGCTCTGAAAATATTCAGGGCGTATTTTTTATGGAAAATGCCTTGACTTTCTGCCCTTTGGCGTTGTATACTGTCGTTGAAGTTAAGCAAACTTTGTAGTTTCGCTCAGGACGGAAAGGATGACTGCAATGTCAGTATATCAGGTTAGAAAAACGCCGGGGGACACCGAATGGTTCCGGCATGACCGTTTTGGAATGTTTATCCACTGGGGGCTGTACGCTCTTCCTGCCCGGCATGAATGGGTCAAAAACCATGAGCGCACACCGGAAGAACTCTATGACCGGTATTTCCGGCATTTTGACCCTGATCTGTTTGACCCGCGGGAATGGGCGCGGCAGGCAAAGGCCGCCGGGATGAAATACGCGGTTCTGACGACCAAGCATCATGAGGGATTTTGCCTGTTCGACTCTCAGTACACCGATTATAAAGCAACCAATACCCCGGCAGGACGCGACCTGGTGCGGGAATTTGTCGATGCTTTCCGGGCAGAGGGACTGAAAATCGGCTTTTATTATTCGCTGATCGACTGGCATCACCCGGACTTTACGATAGACCCCAACCATCCCAGACGGGACGACCCCGACGCTGAACAGCAGAATGTCGGCCGTGATATGAAACGCTATGCCCAATATATGCGGGATCAGGTGACCGAGCTGCTGACCGGTTATGGCAAAATAGATATCCTCTGGTTTGATTTCTCCTACCCGGATATGACGATGCCCGGCAAACCCTGGATGAGGGGTAAAGGTAAAGACGATTGGGAAGCAGAAAAATTAATTGCATTGGCGCGCTCTTTGCAGCCGGGCATTATCATTGACAACCGTGCCGGGATTGAACAGGATCTCTGGACGCCGGAACAATACCAGCCTCAGTCCTGGCTGACGGATGATGCGGGGCAGCTGGTCACCTGGGAAGCCTGCCAGACATTTTCCGGTTCGTGGGGATATTACCGGGATGAGATGAGCTGGAAGTCGCCGGAAATGCTGGTGCAGATGCTGGTCACGACCGTTTCGCTGGGCGGCAACCTGCTGCTCAATGTCGGGCCGACCGCGCGGGGATATTTTGATCACCGCGCAACTGAAGCACTTGCGGCGATTGGTGACTGGATGAAATATTGCAGCCGGTCGATTTACGGCTGTACGATGGCTGACCCTGAATTTACCCCACCGGCTGGCTGCCGTCTGACCCAGAGCGAAGACGGGCGCCGGTTGTATATCCATCTGTTCCAGTATCCGTATGCCTTCCTTGAACTGAAAGGGTTTGCAGGAAAGGTGGAATACGCCCAGTTTTTGCACGATGGCAGCGAGGTACGCTTTACCGAGGGAAAAGTCGAGCATTTTGGTGACGGGCTGTCTCAGAGTGATGATCTGCTGGTGCTCAGTCTTCCGGCAATCAAGCCGCCGGTCGTTGTTCCCGTCATTGAACTGTTTTTGAAATAACTGGCTGTGAAAAAGCCGTCCGTTCCCGGACAGAGATTGGTCTGTCTGAAAAACGGGCGGCTTGAATTTTTAGATGGCGTTTATTCCGACCAGCATACGGTAACCGGACCGAGCAGGCCGGTGGGGGAGATCAGATGATTTTTCATAAAGGAAGGCTGTTCCGATTGCATCGCGGCTGTTTTCCGCTCAAGGGTCGTCGCAATATCCAGCGTGATCTGGTTTTCACCCGGATGGAGCAGGGCTGAGATATCAAACCGGTAGGGTTTTGCAAAACGGATGCCCGCCGATACGCCATTGACAAACAGCTCGACTGTTTCACCTGCGTCGCCGACGGTCAGAACCGCCTGACTGCATTCGGGCACCGATACATCTGCCTGATAGCGGTAGTATCCTGAGAAGTCGGGATATATCCGTCCCATATTGCCCGGATTTTCGATCTGGACCGGATCGGTAAACTGCGGGTAGGCCTTGGATTCACAGCGGGAAACAGTAAAACATTTGAGGACTGTCTGCTGCTTGGGAGCGGGAAAAGCTGCAACAGTATCACTGCCTTCCCGGTCAAAGGAGATGATCGCCAATTCCAGCGGGGCAAGGCTGATCGAAAGGACGGTTTTTCCGTCTACCGACCGGCTTTCAACCGGACGGAGGCAGTTGTCCAGCGCGTCATACTGTACCGGTGTACCTTCTGCGCAAACGGCCNNCTTCGTTGAGCAGCAGCAGGATATCGCAGTCGGTGCGGTAGTGATAGACGGTGAGTCGGCGGAAATCCGGCTGAATGGAGATGTCCCGGTGGACGGTACGGTTCAGCTGTGCGGCAAGCTGATGGGTGGGAAGGACGGAGATGTTTTGCAGCAATGCCTGATAATCGGCCTGTTCCTCTCTGCTGGCATCACTGACCCCTTCGGGGGCTTTTTCGGTGCAGAAGACAGGGAATCCACATGCTGCCGCCTGACGGATGAATTCGGCTGCCGCGCGCGGGATGAACTGCGCGTAGGGAATGACAAGGGCTTGAACCGGACGGCCGTTCAGCCAGAGCTGCCCATCTTTCAGGCAGCTGTTCCATGCGGACAGATTGCCCAGAAGGTCAGCCGGAATGATGTCGAAGTCAATCTGGTGTTCGGCCAGTTCCCGGCAGACCACCTTGTCCGACTGATAATCGCCTGCCCATTCGTTTTCAGCGTGGTAGAGCACCGCGACGTCGGGCAGCGAGATGCCGCCGTTGATCAGGTGGCAGACCCGGTTCATATATCCGACCAGTTCGCCGAACGCTTTAAACTGCGGATTTTCTCCGTGTGCGTAGAAGTGGGGCGGGCAGTCGGGGTCGGGAAACGCCTTGGGAGAAAAAGCATGCGGGGTATAATAGTTGATGCCGCGGACCAGAAAATGGTCGGCAAGGTATTTCATCGTTTTGACGCCGGTCTGCCAGCCATAGGCACCGAAGTTTTCACACAGCGCGCGGCCCTGTTTTTTCGGGTCAATGTGGGAATGGGAGGCCCCCAGCTTGCCCAGCTCATAATGGTAGAACTCGCCGTCTCCTGTTCCGCCGAAACGGGGAATCCGCTGGCTGTCGCCGCCGCCGATCAGCACCTGGTTGCCGATATTGTCGATACCGGCCATATGCTGTCCGCCCAGTCCCCGGAAATAGTGTCCAAGCGAGCACCCGAATCGGGCGTGAACGTCGTTGTCCTCGACCAGGTGTCCGATATACATAGCCCCATGCTCTGCGCACCAATTGCCAAGCTGATTTGAGAAGCACTGCTCCACCAGTTGGGTAGCGATGTCCATATATCCGACCCGGACCCGTGCGGCCAGCTGTTCGTCAGACGCGGGGTGCCACAGAAGCGGCAGCAGGTCCATCCAGTTTTCTCCCAGCCGTTGTTCCATCATACCCGGCAGATGGCGGCTCCAGGGCAGGGACATTTCCTTTCTGCCGATGGATTCATCAAAATCAAATCCGACTGTGTTGCCGATTGCGGGTTCATCCGAGAAGAACCCGGCGATCACGCTGCCAAACAGATGGCCGTAATGGGCAAAGTGCGGCTGATAGACATGCTCAATCTGCAAAGCACAGGACTTTTCGTCCAGCATATTGATATAATCATCCCGGCCAATCCCATTGTGGGTGGTGTACAGGACGTAGATCTTCCAGTAGCCGTCTGGTACAGACCAGTAGAGTTTTCCATCTATTACCAGTGCGGTCAGGTCAATGGGGCTGGACATTTTGTTGTATGGTTCTGCTTTCCATGCGACGACATGCAGCAGGGTATCATCGTCAAAATGCTTTTTGTCCGGCTGGCCGAAATATCCCGAGGCCGGCATAATGAACGGATGAATCATCTCTCCGACATTCAGCCCGATCTCTCCGCTTGGCCCGCAGACATCCGCGCGTGCGTAGCAGAGATACTGTTTGCGCAGTTCATCAGGCGCCTGTTTGACACTGCCTGCGGCAAAGCCGGTCGGGAAGTGGGCGTCGTCCAGAATCCAGACCTTCATATCCAGCTTCTGCGCTTCCTCCAGGATGATATCCAGGTCGTGCCACCAGCCGTCCCCGGCAAAATCCGGGTGGGGGCGTGCTTCGAGACAAACTGCCCGGCATCCTGACTGGCGGATGACCTGTACATATTCCCGCAGGGTCTGTTCATCTTCTCCATGCTGCCACATGAAGGGGAGGATATAGTTCTCACCCTTGCCGGCCAGCAGCTGTGCAATCCGACTGTTTTTCACAGCAAACATCCTTTCTGTTTTCGTCTTGAAAATCCGGTCCTTTTCTTCTATAATAATAAAAAGAGCCGGGAAAGGATATATCCATTTCAATGATTTTTCATATCCATATCCGGGTTTTTGCTGTATTTTGGGAGGTAGACTGTAAAGATGGATAAAGACGGACTGGACGCCTTTCTGCGTCAAATACGGCTGGAAGAGCGGGTCATCAATCCCGAAATACAAAAACGGATGAGCGGCGCCATGATTCATTTTGCCGCCGATCTGCGGTTTCAGGGGCAGACTTCCCAGCTGCTCCGTTTCGCCACCCATGGCCGTTTCCAGCCGACCCCGCCGCACAGCCATGATTACATTGAAGTGATGTATCTGTATGACGGCACGGTTACCCACCATTGGAACTGTGGACAGGCGACACTGACGCGGGGGGATTTTTTGTTTATCCCGCCGGGGCTGACCCACTGGACGGATAACTGCGGGGCTGAGGACATCGCAGTCAATCTGATTCTGTCAACCGATCTGTTTGACCGGGAGCTGACCTCTGGCCGCTGGCTTGCTGACTGGTACGCCGGATGCCGCGGTGAAAACAGCAGTCCGCTGCTGCTGCATACTGGGACGTCAGCTGCACGTGACACCGTCTGCCGGATGATGCAGGAGGCATTTGACCCGGATGGGTTTTCGGGGGAGACGGTTGAGCAGCTGTTCGGCGTTTTGCTGGTGGACATCCGGCGGGCGTCGGAAGGGGAACAGGAGACTGGACAGCAGGATGTTCTGTACCGGGTCGTGCGGTATATCGAAAGCCATTACCGGACGGTCACGCTGGCGGAAGCGGCAGCTCATTTTGGATACACGCCGGGTTATCTCAGTGCCCGGATGAAAAGGGAGCTGGGGCAGAGTTTTTCCGAGTTCCGGCAGAGCTTCTGTATGGCACAGGCGGCTTTATTGCTTCGGGAAAGCGAACTTCCGGTGACGGAGGTGGCGTCCCAGAGCGGATTTACCAATATGACCCATTTTTACCNNGGCGTTTCATCAGACACCGGCGGATTACCGTACAGCAGCCCGCGGCCAGACAGAAGGACAGGGACTTGACAAAATGTGACAGGATGGTTATACTGTATATGGACATAGAAACAGGGGCGCGGATGGAAACATCTGCTGAGACTCGAAAGAGGACCCTCCAACCTGATCCGGGTAATGCCGGC
>DCTE01000113.1:8696-12920 GCA_002329405.1 Ruminococcaceae bacterium UBA1448
CATGAGAAGCTATTCCAAAATCCTGATCCTGGTCGAAGGTGCGCTGATGATTGCACTGGCGACCATCCTTGCCAACATTCCGTTTTTCACCTTGCCTTATGGCGGCGGTATCACGCTGGAGATGATTCCGCTGGTGGTTATGAGCTTCCGGCATGGCACCAAATGGGGCGCGTTTACTGCGTTTGTCCACTCGGTACTGCAGATGCTGCTCGGTTTTTCCAACGTTATGTATTGCCCGACGCTGTTTACCCAGTTTGCCTGCATTATGTTGGACTACATCCTCGCTTTCACAGTGTTGGGACTGGCCAGTCTGGTTGCTGGTCTGTTCGGCAGCCATCGTCAGGTCGGTGTTGCAGTTGGTTCTCTGGTTGTCTGCCTGCTCCGGTTTGTGTGCAGCTACATTTCGGGGGCATGGCTGTGGGGAGCTTATATGCCGGATACCTTTACCAATGTTTGGTGGTACAGCTTTGTCTACAACGGCTCCTACATGATTCCGAATACGATTATCGTTGTCGTAGCAGTTTCGCTGCTGTATAAGTTTGCGCCCAAGTTCTTTGTTTATCAGGGTCAGGCCGTGCACAGTAAAGTTTAATCAAATAAAACAGAAAACGGGTGTGCCGCAGGAAATTCAGCCGCAGCACACCCGTTTTGTTTACTTTGGAACAGATTACATCAGAATGGATTCGTCTCCGAAAGACATTGTGGAAGGGATATTGGCACCAATGCCGGTTTCACCGCCGCAGATGATATCGACCAGATAGTCAATATAAGCATCGACACGGGATTTCAGCCAGTTGAAATGATTTTCGATCATGCTGCTGTAGGATTTGCAGGCACGCATTTCAGATAAATCGGCAGCTGATACACTTCCAACGCTGACAGAAGCAAGGATGGATAATGAGACAACAGCTGCAAGGACACGTTTTTTCATTTTTATCAAACCTTTCTCTCAAATATCCGTCAAAACAGACGATTTTCAAAGACATTGTATATTTATAACGAAATGATACCAGAAAAAATCAAGATATCAACTGTTTCCTGAAATTTTACAGATCGTATATGAATCTTTGAATACCTGTGTTTATCCAACAGAATGGGGACAGCAAAACAACCGGATAAAAAACCCACTTGTTTCAGATATACAAACTCACAGTCTTCCTTATAAGTAATATAACACAATTATACATTTTTGTCAAGAAACGGCTAATATTTGACAGACCAGGCCTGTTTAAAAGCCTGCCTGATCGTTCTGATCGAAGACATGGCGAAGAATATCGTCCGTTACCAGCCGAACTGGACGGTTGGCATCAATATGGATTCCCTTCCCTGGAAGGCCGGAGCCGGATTTGTGCAGCTGAAGAATCAGTGCTCTTTCCTCAGGCCTGGCACCCCAGTCGTCTGCTGTACGAAGGTTCAGCCTTTGGCAGAGCGTGTCTGTGTTGATGTCCAGAATAAAAACACCATTCATCCAGTCGATGAATTTCTCAAAATTTCTTGAGCCGCCGCAGAAAAAGGTTATCGGCTGGCTGTTGTCGCTGGCTATCTGCCGGACAAGCTCCAGATTCCAGATATGATGTTCATGGCAATGCCCGGGCAATGGCTGTCCGGTTTCCGGGTCTCCCTGGTAAGCCAGCAGGCGGTCGCCATGAATTGCGTGGAATCCGCGGCGGAGCAGCTCGTCGCAAACAGTTGTTTTTCCGGCACAGGAGCTTCCTTCAATCAGATAATTTCGAATGCCCATTCCAGTTACCTCACGTTTCGCTGTTTTGTCCCTGTGACGGACCGGATAATGAACCCAGCAGCAGGGAACAGAAAGCCTTTTCGGAAAAGCTGGGGTTTTCCATCACGGTATTGACCAGCATTTCGACATTGTCTTCGTCATGCTCCACCTCGCGGGAATAGCGGATAGCGAGTTTTTGCAGCTGTTCTTCTGACATGCCCTGGCCCAGGATACGGACTGCCAGCAGGCTGAATACCGCAAATTTGACCAGCCCCAGCAGCGTTTTATCACCGGCCCCGGGATAGGCAGCGCGGGCAAAGTACCGGAAAAGGAATGTGAACAGCAGATTCTGTTCAAACTGAGCATTGAGCGGTACAACCTGAGGGTTGCCGGTTTCAAACACATGAAGGCAATTGTTCAGCTGTTCTTTCCACTCTCCGGTCAGGATGTCCAGCTGCAACAGTGCGCTGAGGATTGCGTTGAATGGCAGGGCAGGCGTCTGAGAAGCACGGCTGCGGCATCTTTTCAGCTGTGCCAGCATCTGATGGGGGTCAAAGCTGTCGCAGAGGGGTTCGATATCCTCCCATCTTTCCTTTTTGATTCTTTTCTGTCCCTGCCTTGCCAGCCGCAGCAGCAGTGCACAGCGGTGGTCCATCGGGAACTGGGAACGCTGTATCAGATCATAAGCAGTCTGACGCAGTTGCATGACAGCAAAATATCGGTCGGCGTCCATATCGTTCAGCGAGGGGGGAAGTTCCGGGTGGTTTTCTGCGACAAACTGTGTTTTCCCAGTTTGAGAGAAGATAATCCGTGCCGCTTCCGGGCAGGAGATAGACAGCCCCATCTCTCTGGTACCGCCGAAGTCGTTGATAAACCGGGGATAGAGGTGACAGGTGCGGCAGAGGGCTTCTTCTCCCATTTCCGCCTGGATATCACAGAGGTTGCGGTCATTCAGAAACGGGCATCTGCCGTCTGGATTGCAGTGAAAACAGGTTTCGCCGTCTTCGATTGCCAGCATACCGCGGATGCGCTCGCCGAGTGGGGTTTCCAGCGCACGGTACCGCTGTTCACTTTCCGGGTCGACGACGACTTCCCATCCGGCACAGCAGGTTTCGGGGCAATCGGAGGCGGTACAGTGAAATTGTGCGAAATAATCAGGAGTGACAATTTTCATGGTTGATTTCCCTTTCTGACAGATTGATCTCCTTCCAGCTTGCAGAGGGTCTCTTCCAGCTGCCCAATATTCCGGTCGTATTGCGGCATAAAATCCTGTCTGAAATCGTATTCCAGATAGAGTGCCCGCTGGATTTTCCGCTGGAGGTATTTCATTTCGATAGGCCGCAGCCGCTTTTCAAGTGCTTTTACCCGCGAAGATAGGGCAATGCAGTCCCGCGCCCAGCGTAAGTCCAGTTCTTCACGGCTGAGAATCGAAAAGCTGTCCAGATATTCCCGCAGGGTCAGCGTAACCTGACGGCCGCTGCATCCGGTATCCTGTGCAAAATAGTGGATGCACCGGCGGCAGACTTCCGGGTCAGACGGATCAGCTCCCGGCTCAAAGTCGATCGACTGTCCCAGCGGATACAGCGCACAGACCAGCGGTTTATGGGAATGGATGGCACAGCTGCTCTCTGTAGTCAGAAAAGGACAGTTGCCGTTGTCCGGCCGCGGACGGAGCCGGACGACTGGCAGGTGGGTGGCAGAACCGGTATAACAGTGGCAGAAGGCGCGAATCACCATCTGGGTCGGGAGCGCAAAACGGACGCAGAGCCGGTAGAGATCGTAACCGGACAGCACAATATCGCTCCGTTTGCGGCAGCAGTCGCCGCAACCCTGGCAGGTAAAAGAGAAGCTGCCGTCCAGCGGGATTTCCGGGTAATCGGTGTCAGGGGGAAGCTGTGCTCCGAGGTCAATTTTATTTGGATTCATAACGATGTTCCTTACTGTCGTTTTTGTAGCTGGCTGCTGTCAGAGGATGGCGGATAATAAAATATCCCCCGGCATTGCCGGGGGATGATCTGTCTGACAGAACAGCCGCCAGAAAAGCCGTTCTGTATATACGCAGATTAGTTTTTCAGGCTCTGCAGCGGCGCGGGGATTCTGCCGCCGCGATGGATGAAGATATCCGGTTTGGTATAGTTGACCTTCATGACCGGTCCTGCACCCAGCAGGCCGCCAAAGGCNNGACCATGCCGATTGCCGCTTCATCGGCGATAATGGCTGAGATCATTTCAGCCGTCGTGTCTCCCGGAATGACGATCATGTCCAGTCCAACCGAGCAGACCGCAGTCATTGCTTCCAGCTTCTCAAGCAGCAGGTTTCCGCAGCGCGCCGCGTCGATCATGCCTGCGTCTTCCGATACCGGGATAAACGCGCCGGACAGTCCGCCGACATGGGAAGAAGCCATGACGCCGCCTTTTTTGACTGCATCGTTGAGCAGTGCAAGGGCAGCGGTCGTTCCATGACAGCCGCACATCTCCAGCCCCATCTCCTCCAGGATATGGGCA
>DCTE01000060.1:0-2579 GCA_002329405.1 Ruminococcaceae bacterium UBA1448
TTCGAACAAATTTTTCTTCCGCGCCCCTCCATCCCCCTGATTTTCCCGTCGAAGAAAAATTTGTTCGAACGTCTTGACAAACTTTGCCAAATCGGTTATAATATAAATATATGGCAGGATAAAACAAAAGCTCCCACGCGATTGGCCGACACCAATACCCGTGAGAGCTTAACCCTGGTCGGAGTGACGAGACTCGAACTCGTGGCCTCATGGACCCGAACCATGCACGCTACCAAACTGCGCTACACCCCGACGTTTCCGCTTGCCAGTTATCTGGCCGGTCATGCAGACCATCGCGTCAACGTTTGTTATTATAGCGCAGATGGTGGATTTTGTCAACCCTTTTTTAAAATTTTTTTCAGCAGATTATTCGACTGTGTAATAGCCAAGAATAACAGCATCGGGAAGCCGTACCGCCGAGCAGACAAACAGCCGCTGTTTCAGCCAGCCCAGCCGGCTGTCGTAGAGTTCAAACTGCGGGACGGTGCAGAAATAGTAGAGCGACGGGTCGACAAAGCCGCCGGAGAGGACCGTCTGCACATGCTCTGCCGGGACGGTACGGAAGCCGTTGTTCTCGATGTAGAAGGCCGCACCGTCCCATTCCCCGCCTTCCAGCCGGACGCCATAGCGGGCCGACAGTTCGCATCTGCCGTCGGGACGGATGACCTGGCTGTCGATGCCGCCGGGGAGCACAGTACCGCGCAGTTCCGGGAAGCAGCCGCCCGGTGCGCCGGTGAGGGTGCCGGACAGAATCGGGATCAGCTGACGGCGGCCGGATATATTGTCCTGACCAACCAGCACCGGAGGGGCGACCTCGACACGGATTTCAAACTGTTTTTGCAGATGGGGTTCAGACATCGCAATCATCCTTTCCAGAAAAATCCACAAAATGTTGCTGGTTTTTGGTTTTATTATACATCTTTGCGAAAAAAAGTGCAATTCCCAGTTGGGGTTTACATCCAGTTCATTGCATTTTTCAGAAGCGCGTTGTAAAATAATCTGGTATTTTAAGTGGAAGGGATGGAAAGGATGCTCCAACTCAATCAAATTCGCAAAAACTATGTGACGGGGGATTTGCAGGTCAGGGCGCTGGACGGCGTCAGCCTTGCCTTCCGGGAAACAGAGTTTGTTTCAATCCTCGGCCCATCCGGTTCGGGAAAGACGACGCTGCTNNGCTGCTCAACATCATCGGCGGCCTGGACCAGTATACCAGCGGCGACCTGATCATCAACGGACGGTCGACCCGGGAATTCCGTGACCGCGACTGGGACAGCTACCGCAACCACCGCATCGGTTTTGTATTCCAGAGCTACAACCTGATTCCGCACCAGTCGGTTTTGGCAAACGTCGAGCTTGCGCTGACCCTGTCGGGGGTCGGCAAGTCCGAACGCCGCCGCCGTGCCATCGAGGCACTGGAAAAGGTCGGCCTCGGCGACCAGCTCCGCAAACGGCCTTCCCAGATGTCGGGGGGCCAGATGCAGCGTGTCGCGATTGCCCGTGCGCTGGTCAACAACCCTGATATCCTGCTGGCGGATGAGCCGACCGGCGCGCTGGATACCCAGACCAGCGTCCAGATTATGGAGATCCTGCGGGAGATCTCGCAGGAAAAGCTGGTCATCATGGTCACCCATAACCCTGACCTTGCCAAGCGGTACTCCACCCGTATCGTGCGGATGCAGGACGGGCAGATTCTCAGCGATACCGACCCGTTTGAGCCGGGTGAGGAGATCGCCCCGGCGGCTGTCTCCAATGAAAAGACCTCGATGTCGTTTGGGACCGCGCTGTCGCTGTCGCTCAACAACCTGATGACCAAAAAAGGACGGACAATCCTGACGTCGTTTGCCGGTTCGATCGGCATCATCGGCATCGCGCTGATCCTGTCGCTGTCCAGCGGCGTGCAGGAGTATATCAACGGGGTGCAGGAAGATACCCTCGCGTCCTATCCGATTCAGCTGGAGGCCCGCACTGTCGACCTGACGTCGATGTTTGCGTCGGCTGCCCAGATGCACCAGTCGAAGGAACATGACCTGGATAAAATCTATTCCAGCAATATGATGGGGAATATGACCGAGCTGCTGCAGGCGGAGGTCCAGACCAACAACCTGGCGGCTTTCAAAGAGTACCTGGCCGAAAATGAGGAGACTTTTCTGGAGTATGCCAACGAGATCTCCTATTCCTACGGCGTCACCCCGATGGTGTACACCACGCTGGAGGACGGCAGCGTCCAGCAGGTCAACCCCAGCCTGGTGGTCGGGGAGATGGGCATGTCCGAGCTGCTCAGCGTCAACCCGCTGATGTCGGCCTATTCCGACAGCTATAACGTCTTTTCCGAACTGCGGGAGGATGAGGGACTGCGGGACGCTTCCTATGAGCTGCTGTCCGGTGCATGGCCGGAGAGTTATGACGAAGCGGTGCTGATCATCAGCTCCAACAACGAGATCAGCGACTATACCCTGTATACGCTGGGCATCAAGCCGCTGGATGAGGTCGCGCAGATGATGGACCCCGAGAAGGCGGAGGATTTCCACACCGAGGATCTGACCTTCTCGTATGATGAATGGATTGGCAAGACCTTTACA
>DCTE01000060.1:2632-8890 GCA_002329405.1 Ruminococcaceae bacterium UBA1448
CGAGGACGGGGACGGCGTCTGGACCGACCGGAGCGATGACGATGAATTTTTGCAGCAGGCGGTCGCGGACGGTGTGCAGCTCAAGATCACCGGTGTTGTCCGGCAGACCGAAGATTCCGGCAGCATTTCGGGTGGGGTCGGTTACACCCACGCGCTGACCGAATACCTGATCAATACTGCGAATGATTCGGCTGTTGTCGCTGCTCAGAAGGAAAACCCGGATACCGATATCCTGACCGGCAAACCGTTTGAGACGGCTGACCCGGAAGAGGATGCAGAAAAACCCGCTGAGGGGGCTGAGACCGCCCAGCCGGAAGAAGATTCCGCTGAATCTTCCGAAACGGTGAGCAGCGAACCGGCGTCTGAACCGGCTGAAAGCCAGCCGCAGGNNGCTGCCGCTGACCGATGAACAGAAGATCGCCCTTTCCCCGACGGCCGAGTCGATGGGGATGGACCCCGCGACGATGACCGACAGCGAATGGCAGCGGGTCATTGATGTGGTACAGCCGCCCCAGCCGTCGGCAGAGTCTGAGCCCGCCGCTTCGAGTATGCTGACCGATGAGCAGAAGGTTGCACTCTCGCCGCTGGCTGAGTCGATGGGAATGGACCCCGCGACGATGACGGAAAGCGAATGGATGCAGGTCGCCGAGGCTGCACAGTCCCAGCAGCCGGAGGAAAACGAAACCCCCGAAGGGCTTATGGTGCTGGAAGAGATGGGGATTGACCCGTCGACCCTGTCTCAGGAGCAGCTGGCCTACCTGTCGTCGATGTCTGCCGATGAGGTCCGGGCAATGATGGAGAGCTATGCGGCCCCGACTACCAACACCTACGACAGCAATATGACAGCGTTTGGTGCGGCTGATTTCGATTCGCCGACCGCGATTGAGCTGATCCCCAAGTCGTTCGCCGACAAGGAGGAGCTGACCGCGCTGATCGACGCCTACAACGACAGCTGCCGTGCCGACGGCAGGGAAGAGGATACGATTGAGTATACCGATATGGTGGGCCTGCTGATGAGCAGCGTCACCACCATTATCAATGCGATTTCGTACATCCTGATCGCCTTTGTCGGTATCTCGCTGGTCGTTTCGTCGATTATGATCGGCATTATCACCTATATCTCGGTTCTTGAACGGACTAAAGAGATCGGCGTGCTGCGTGCGATCGGTGCTTCCAAGCATGACATCTCCAGCGTCTTCAATGCTGAAACACTGATCATCGGGTTCACTTCCGGCGCACTGGGCATTATTGTGACGCTGCTGCTGCTGATTCCGATTAATATGGTGATTGATGCGCTGACCGGCATTTCGGGGCTTGCAATGCTGCCGCCGGTAGGTGCCGGGATACTGGTCGCGATCAGTATGCTGCTGACCTTCATCTCCGGCCTGATCCCGTCGCGGATGGCGGCAAGGAAGGACCCGGTCGAGGCGCTGAGAAGCGAATAAACTTTGAACCCAATAAAAAGGCTGCCTGGCTGGTTTCCGGCCGGGCAGTTTTTAAACGAAATCAGCATGTAAAAAGCCGCCCTTTCCGATACCCGGAAGGAGCGGCTGCTTTACATATATGGGGATTACATCGTCTGCTTGGAGCAGAGGAAGTCGACAAACTGTTTGGCGGCGCGGGGGCTTCTGCCGCCCCGGCCGATGGCGAAGGCTTCCGCCTGTTTGTCCAGCTCTTCGGCCGGCAGGGTGATGCCGTTTTGCAGCGCGAGGTCGTGGACGATCTCCAGATAGACCTGCTTGCCCGGCTTCTGGAAGGTGATGGTCAGCCCGAACCGGTCGGACAGTGAGGTCAGCTCCTGGATGGTATCCGAGATGTGCAGGTCGGTGCCCTGGCGGTCGGAAAAGTCCTCCTTGACCAGATGGCGGCGGTTGCTGGTCGCGTAGACCGCGAGGTTGGCGGCACGCGCTGAAACACTGCCTTCCAGAATCGCCTTGAGGGCAGCGAAGTTGTCGTCGTCCCGGCTGAAGGAGAGGTCGTCGATGAAGAGGATGAACTTGAGCGGGTTTTTGCTCAGCTGGTCGACCAGGTGGGGGATTTCATGCAGCTGGTTCTTCTTGATCTCGATCAGCCGCAGTCCGCGGGAAGCGTAGGCGTTGGCGACCGCCTTGACAGTCGAGGACTTGCCGGTACCCGCGTCGCCGTACAGGAGGGTATTCGCGGCAGGACGCCCTTCGATCAGCGCGAGGGTGTTGTCAATGACCATCTGCCGTTCCCGCTGGTAGCCGCCCAGCTCTTCAAGGGTGATCGCGTCGGGATGGCGGACCGGGACGAGGGCACCCGACTGGATCATAAAGGTGGTGTATTTCGCAAAAACGCCGTAGCCGTAGGCATGAATCTGCTCCAACCGGGCAAAATAAATCTCTGTGAAGTCGCGGGTCTCGCTCTTCCAGCGGGGGAGTTCCAGTCCGGGCACCGCCGCAAGCTGCCGGCATTCGAGCGCCGCCAGCTGCTGCAAGGTTTGCAGGTCGGAGCGGACAGCCGCTTCCAGCAGCGGGTCGACCGGCAGGTCCTGTGCGCGTTTGAGCATGTAGACATTCTCGTCTTCCAGCACCAGCGTCAGCAGGTAGTCGGTCAGCGAGACGCTGTGCGGGTAAAGGGCGGCGGCAAAGTCTCCCCAGGCGTCGACAGTCTCGCTTTCGGTGGACGCACCGAGCAGCGCATCCAGCTTTTGAACGACCGGGTCGGCGAGCAGCTGGCGGAAGACCGACAGGCTGTGCAGCCGCAGACGGATTGCATTGTTGTTGTTCATATTCAGTTCCATCCCTTCCTGATGAAAGCGTTTGATAAAGCAAAATAAGGACTAAGGCAAGCATACCACATATAAAGTTGTCGGTCAAGTACAGGATTCCATTTTTGTCAAAAGCGGCGGAATTTTATCTTCAGATCGGCTGATTTCCAGCAGAATTTGAACAGAATTAAAAATTTTTGCGGGAAAGATTTCGCTACTTGTTTTTTTCTTCCGGTACAGATATAATAGAATATAGAACCTGTCTGTGGGAAATAGGGCAGGTTTGGAATATGNNTCGAGGGAAACCCGTGCAGAAAGGTGGGCTTTATGGGGAAAAAGAAAGGATTTTCCAGGTTTTTTTTGCTTTTCGCTGTGGTTGTCATGATGGGCGGCTGTGCAGGGAAATCAAGTACTGCTCAAACTCCGCAGGATGAGTCGGACATCAGCAGTACGCTGGCACAGGAAGTCCTTCCTGACCCGGCGGAAAGTACACAGGATGTGCATGAACAAGATATACCGTCGTCTGATTCGGAACCGGAAGCTGTTTCGGAATCAGAATCAAGTGAGGAGTCAAACCAGGAAACCGAATCCAAACCGGAAACGGAGTCCAAGCCGGAAATCGAATCCAAACCGGCGGCAGAATCCAAACCGGAAGCTGAATCGAAACCGGCTGAATCTTCGGAACCGGCCAAAAACGGTTTTGTCCTCTGGTCGCCCGACAGCGGGTTTGTTGCCGAAAGCGGCCGGGTTGACGACAGCTATTTTTCCGATGCGCTGTTTGTCGGGGATTCGCGGATGCAGGGCTTTGTCCTGTACAGTGGGCTGAGCAATGTCAGTTCGTATACCAGCGTCGGGCTGGCGGTGGATACCGCTTATACCAAAAGGTTTGTCAAGCTCAACGGGCAGGATCTGACCCTTGCTGAAGCATTGCAGCAGACCGCTTCCAGTTATGGCAAGATCTATCTGCTGTTTGGGATGAACGAGCTGGGATGGGGGACATGGTCGGTCTTTGTCTCCAAATACGGAGGGCTGATCGACCTGATCCAGCAGGCCAATCCCAATGCGGTGATCTATCTTGAATCGCTGATCCCGCTGACGGCGGAAAAATCCGCAAAGTCAGACTGGCTCAACAATGATCATGTCAATTCCTTTAATAAGATGATCTGGCAGCTTGCGGCAGATAAGGGGGTCTATTACCTGAATACTGCTGCCGGTCTGGCGGGGGAGGACGGCACTTTGCCCAGCAATGCGTCGACTGATGGTGTCCATCTGAACAAGGAAGCCTGTGGAAAATGGCTGGAATATCTGAAAACCCATACTGCGGGGGCTGGTTCCTGACAGGAAATGAGGGGATTCCATGAAAAAAGTGATGCTGACCGTTCTGGCGGCAGCGGTGCTGCTCTGCTCATGCGGGGAGCAGACGAAAGAGGTGGATATCGACGCTTTGGCGCAGCAGATCGTCGAGGGGGTATCGTTTGACGACGCCCTTGCTGAGATTGACGACAGCATGATCTCGATGCTGTACAATATTGAAGGATATACCGATGCTGTGCTGTATAAAGGCAGCGGCGCGACAGCGGAAGAGGTCGCAATTTTCCAGATGGGCAGCAGCGACGACGCGAAAACCGCGCTTGAACAGGCGCAGGCACATATCCAGTCGCAGATTGATTCCTACGAGAGCTACATTCCGGAAGAGGTGAGCAGGCTGGAAGACGCGGTCGTCCGGCAGGATGGCAGCTATGTCAGCGTAGTCGTCTCGGCGGACGCGGCGGCAGCAGAAAAGATGCTGGATGAAGCGTTTTAACGGCTGAAAGACAAAAAGGCGGATGCAATGGTTACCGGTTGGTGTCGGCAGCGACCGGATGCCTGCATCTGCTTTTTCTTTTGGGGCTTTTCAGAGGAGTCGAAAAATGCTATAATACAGACAGCTCTTGGCTTTCAATATTGACGATTCAGGTGATCAAATTTTATGAAACCGATTTCCAAAATGACAGCCGCCTCGCTGTCCTCTGTCCGCTATATCCTCCACGATATCGACGATACCATTACCAACGACGGGAAACTCCTCCCGGAAAGCTATGCGGCCCTCTGGAAACTCTCCCGCGCCGGATTCAAGGTCATTCCGGTGACCGGACGCCCGGCTGGATGGTGCGACATGATCCTGCGTCAGTGGCCGGTGGATGCGGTGGTCGGGGAGAACGGAGCGTTTGTCGATTACTTTGAGGGGAGTACCAAAAAGCGGTTTTTCCATCCGGCTGTCCCGAAAGAGCGGCTGACCGAAAAACTGAACGAAATTAAAGAGGCCTGCCTGAAAGAGGTGTCCGGGTGCAGGGTGTCGAAGGACCAGTCCTACCGGGTATGCGATCTTGCGATCGACTTTAACGAAGATGTACACCTCGGGCTTGCCGCTGCCGAAAAAATCCGTGCGATTGCCGGGCGGTTCGGTGCGGTCGCAAAGGTCAGCTCGATTCATGTCAACATCTGGTTCGGGGACTATACCAAGGTCGGGATGGCGGAATTATTCCTGCGCCAGCAGCTGGGGGAAGACCGGCTGGAAGAGAAGGTGATCTTTTTCGGGGATTCCCCCAACGATGAACCGATGTTTGAACGGTTCCCGCTGTCGGTCGGGGTGGCAAATATCCGGCCGTTTGCCGGAAGCCTTGAGCATCTGCCGGCCTTTGTGACCGAAGGGGAAGGCGGTATCGGTTTTGCAGAAGCGGCTGAATTGCTGGTTCGGATGAAAGGCAAGGACTGAAAGGGGCGTTTGCTGTGAAACGGTACATTACTTATTGGATTTTGTCGGGTATCTGGGTGGTAGCAGCAATTGTCAATCTGTTTGACCACCGGCCGGCGGCAGTTGTCGGATGGGGGTTCTTTGCGGCGGTGCTTTTCGCCGCGCTGGCCATCGGGGAGACGATCGCGTACAGAAAATACGGTGAGCCAAACCGTTATACCCGGTGGCTCGGGCTGGCAGCGTTTGCGCTGCTGGTGCTGGGGTTTATCGTGGTTTTGCTGGTCAGCAGATGATGAAAAAATAAGCGGCCGGAAGGCGGGAGCTATACCCACTTTCCGGCCGTTTTTGCCGTTTATTTCCATTATTCAGCGGATGCGTTTCCTTCATCGCGTTCCATTTCGCCGAGGTGGTAGCAGAGGATGGACAGCGAGTCCCCGAGGTGGACATTTTCGACGACAATCCCTTTATAGTCCAGCGCAAGGTCATAATGGGAGAAGTTCCAAAACCCCTTGATTCCCATTCCAACCAGCTCCCTTGACAGCTTCATCGCCGCTTCCTTCGGGATGCAGAGGATCGCGACGGTTGGGGCTTTGCGGGAGCAGAAGTCATAAAGCGCCTGGATATTCTGTACCGGGACGCCTGCGATCTGCCGCCCGATCAGCTCGGGGCTGGCGTCGAAGATTCCGACCAGCTCAAACCCGCGGGAGGTGAAGTCCATGTGCTGGGCGATTGCCCGTCCGAGGTTGCCCGCCCCGATCAGGATGGCTTTCCGATGCCTGCCAAGCCCCAGAAT
>DCTE01000060.1:8915-9620 GCA_002329405.1 Ruminococcaceae bacterium UBA1448
CGCCGAAGCAGTTGAGGTCCTGCCGGATCTGGGAGGCGGTCAGCCCCATCCTTCTGGCGAGGTCGCCCGAGGAGATTCTCTCCACGCCCGCGTCGGCCAGTTCCCGCAGAAAACGATAGTATCGCGGCAGCCTTCGGATGACAGATGCGGAAACATTGCTTTTGGCCATGAAAAAAACCTCCTGAAAATAAAATATTAAGCAGAGAAACCGTACAGGCTCAGCAGTACAAACATATTTACGTTATGATTTTATCATATTCTATCCAGTTTGTCAATTTAGCATGCTGAAAGATCGTAGATTTCTCTGCAAAAGATCAAAAGCCGCGGCGAGAAGAGATTCGCCGCGGCAGCAGGGAAGATACACAAATATTTACAGCAGGACCGCCAGTTTGTTTGCGACAACCGTCAAAAATTCGCTGGTGCCGACCTTGACCTTGTTCTCCAGCTGAGAGGAGACATACAGGTCGCCGGTCATGACGCCGTCTTCGATGGTGTCGATGGTGGCCTTTTCCATCAGCTTGGCAAACCGGACCAGTTCGGGCAGCTTGTCCAGCTCACCGCGTTTGCGCAGTGCGCCCGACCATGCAAAGATAGTCGCGACCGAGTTGGTAGAGGTGGGTTCGCCTTTGAGGTACTTGTAGTAATGGCGCTGGACGGTGCCGTGGGCGGCCTCGTACTCATAAACGCCGTCGGGGGAGACCAGTA
>DCTE01000010.1:0-5395 GCA_002329405.1 Ruminococcaceae bacterium UBA1448
GAAGGGTTGGGCGTCGATGCGATCGGGCTTAACTGTGGGTTTGGCCCGGAGCAGATGCTTCCGCTGGTAGATACAATGCAAAGCTGCTGTTCAATGCCGATACTGGTCAGCCCGAATGCAGGGCTGCCGGTTGTCGTCAATGGACAGACGATGTATAATGTCGCACCGGATAAGTTCGCAGCTGTGATGGCACAGATCGCAGAGAAAGGCGTCTGGATGGTCGGCGGATGCTGCGGTACGACACCAGCACATATTGCAGCAGAGGTTGAAGCCTGCCGGAATATTATCCCGCGTCCGCTGCCGGAATATCATCGGACAGTCGTTTCGTCCGGTTCCTGCGCAGTCGTACTGGGGGAGAATCCGGTCGTAATTGGGGAGCGAATCAATCCGACCGGCAAAAAGCGGTTTAAACAGGCACTGCGGGAAGGGGATATCGACTATATTCTCAATGAAGGCGTACACCAGCAGGACTGTGGTGCCGATATTCTGGATGTCAACGTCGGCTTGCCGGAGATCAATGAAGCGGAAATGATGCAGCGGGTTGTCAGCGAGTTGCAGGGAATTATTGATCTGCCGTTGCAAATTGACACCACCAGTATGCAGGCAATGGAAGCAGCACTGCGTATTTACAATGGAAAACCGATGATCAACTCGGTCAATGGCAAAAAGGAGATCATGCGGGAAGTTTTTCCGTTGGCTAAAAAATATGGCGGTGTCGTTGTTGCGCTGACAATTGATGAGGACGGTATCCCGGAAACGGCCGAAGGCCGGCTGGCGATCGCCGAAAAGATCGTCCGTACCGCTGAACAGGAGTACGGCATTTCCCGGGAAAACCTGATTGTGGACGCATTGACGATGACGGTCAGTTCCAGTCCCGATGCGGCAGAGGTGACCCTCAAGGCATTGTCGCTGATTAAGCAGAAGCTGGGCGTCAAAACAATTTTGGGCGTTTCCAATGTTTCGTTTGGCCTGCCCAGACGGGAGATTATCAACAGCGCATTTTTCCTGCTGGCATTGCAGGCCGGACTGGATGCGGCAATTATCAATCCGGCCAGTGAACCGATGATGCAGTCGCTTTTTTCCTACCGGGTACTTGCCCAAAAGGATGCCCAGTGCAGCCAGTTTATTGAACGGTACTCCCAGATCACTTCCGCACCTGCTGCCACAGCAGCTGCCGCTTCGGGCATGACGCTGGAAGACGCAGTCCGTCGTGGATTAAAGGAAGAAACTGTCCAGCAGACCCGTGCGGCCCTTGAGACAGCTCAGCCGCTGGATATCATCAATGACCGGCTGATTCCAGCTCTCGATCTTGTTGGCAAAGGCTTTGAAAAAGGGACGATCTTCCTGCCGCAGCTGCTGATGAGTGCTGAAGCAGCAGGAGCTGCTTTTGATCTGCTCAAAGAGGTGATGGCGGCCTCGGGAACGGAACAGCAGAAACGCGGGAAAGTCGTTATTGCAACAGTCAAAGGCGATATCCATGATATCGGTAAGAATATAGTCCGTGTGCTACTGGACAACTATGGTTTTGAAGTCATTGATCTTGGCAAGGACGTTCCGCCGGAAAAGATCGTCGATACAGTCGTACGGGAAAATGTCCGGCTGGTGGGGCTGAGTGCGCTGATGACAACGACAGTGCCGTCGATGGAAGAAACCATCCGTCAGCTGCGGGAAGTGACCGACTGTAAGGTTATGGTTGGAGGAGCTGTCCTGACGCAGGAGTACGCTGATCAGATTGGTGCTGATTATTACGCACCTGATGCGATGAGCTCGGTCCATTATGCTTTGCGGATCTTATCACCTGAACAGAACGACTGATGTTGAATAAGCCTTCTGCATTCTGGAAAATTCCTGATGCGGGAGGCTTGTGTTTTGTCATGTCCCGGAATATTTGCGGTCTAAAGATTGCATTTTGAGGGGATATATGTTAAACTTAAATAGATATTGGGTCGCTGATATCGACCTGTTAAAAAATTCTGTTATGCCAATTAAGGAGGATTTGTCATGGCCTATATTCAGGACGTTTTCCCGATTGTCCAGAAAAAGAACCTGGCAAAAAATATATTTGATCTGACTATCTCCTGTCCGCAGGTTGCCGCCGAGGCGGCTCCCGGACAGTTTGTACATGTCAAAGCACCCGGTTTTCAGCTTAGAAGACCTATTTCCATCTGCGGGATTGACCGTGAAAAGGGAACGATTCGGATTGTATTCGAGATTCGCGGTGAGGGCACGGAAAAAATTGCTGCCCTCAACCCTGGTGAGCTAATTGATATTCTCGGTCCGCTCGGTCATGGATATACCATCCTTTCGCCTGATGCAAAGGTGGTCGTCATCGGCGGTGGTATCGGTGTACCGCCTCTGCTCCAGACGGCGGCGGCATATGGTAAAAACGCAACGGCAATCATCGGTTTCCGCAATGCTGCGGCTGTTATTTTAAAGGAAGATTTTGAGAAAAACGGTGCCCGGGTGATTCTCTGTACAGATGATGGTACCGCGGGGGTACACGGCTTTGTCACGACGGCACTCGAGAAATTGCTGGAAGAGGAAAAGCCGGATCTGATCTGCGCTTGTGGCCCGACTCCGATGTTGAAAGGTGTTGCGGCAATGGCGGAAGATAAGGGCATTGCCTGCGAAATTTCTCTGGAAGAGAGAATGGCATGTGGTGTCGGTGCTTGCCTTGGATGCGCCTGCAAGACGGTGAAAAATGGCGTCGAAGGCTATTCTCATGTCTGTAAAGATGGCCCTGTATTCGACAGTAAGGAGGTGCGGTTCTGATGGCAGATCTGCGTGTAAAGGTTGCCGGCGTTTCCTTTAAAAATCCGGTCATCCCTGCGTCCGGCGCATTTGGTTTTGGACGGGAATATGAAAAGCTGTATCCGCTTTCCCGGTTGGGCGGCATTTCCTGCAAAGGTACAACCCTTAACCTGAAAGACGGCAATCCGCCGCCCCGTATTGCTGAAACTCCGTCTGGTATGCTCAATTCGGTTGGGTTGCAGAATCCTGGTATAGATCATTTTATTCAGGAAGAGCTGCCTTATTTAATGCAGAAAGATGTAACGATCATCGCCAATGTTGCCGGTTCGACCGTTGAGGACTGCATTGAGATTGCGCAAAAATTGGAGGGGACAGCAGTTGATATGATCGAGCTGAACATCTCCTGTCCCAATGTCAAACAGGGCGGTGCTGCTTTTGGTACCAGCCCGGAAATGGCCGCTTCGGTTACCCATGCGGNNCTCAGCCCGAACGTCACCAGCATTGTCGATATTGCAAAAGCGGTTGAAGCTGAGGGTGCAGATGCAATTTCTCTGATCAATACGCTGCTGGGTATGAGAATTGATATCAATACCCGCCGCCCAATTCTTCGCAACAATGTGGGTGGGCTGTCCGGCCCTGCAGTTTTCCCGATTGCTGTACGGATGGTCTGGCAGGTTGCAAATGCTGTTAAGGTTCCGGTCGTCGGGATGGGTGGCATTGCGTCCGGCAAAGACGCGATCGAAATGATGATGGCTGGTGCTTCGGCTGTACAGGTCGGCGCGGCTATCTTTGCTGATCCATATGCTCCGATTCATATTATTGACGAGATGAACGCATGGCTGGACGAGCACAGCATTGCGAGCGTAAACGATATTGTTGGAACGGTACAGCCTTGGTAATACCAGACATAGAAACAAAGTGGAAAGGAACAACCTCTATATATGAAAATCATGGCAGTAGACTACGGAGATGCACGCACTGGGCTTGCAGCTTGTGACAGAACCGAATTTCTGGCGTCTCCGATTGGTGTAATCGAGGAAAGAAACTTCTATTTTACGATCCAAAAGGTGGCACATGCCGTTCAGGAATATGGCATCCAGATGGTCATTGTGGGCTATCCGGTTAATATGAATGGAACCATCGGCCCGAGGGCGGAGAAGTGCGCACAGTTTGCTGAATTGCTCAAGACTAAAGTTGACGTTCCGGTCGAACTTTGGGATGAGCGCGCGACGACAGTGGAAGCCCACAACTACCTGAATGAGACCAACACCCGCGGTAAAAAGCGGAAAGAGGTCATCGACGAGGTAGCGGCGACCATTATTCTGGAAAGCTACCTGACCTATCGGCAGAATATGAAAGCCAAAGCGGCAACTGAGACAAAAAAAGAGGAAAATAATTAATAATACCATCCAAACAGAATAAATCGATTGTGGGGAATTGCTATGAAAGAGACATTAGCAATCGTCTTGGCATTTGTCTGTCTTGCTGCACTTACAAGCTGTAACCATCAAGTACAGTCCAAGGATGTATATGGATTTCCTGAACCAACACAGCAAATCAACATTATAAAATTATCGGCAGCCCAGGAAACTGCATATATGGTTGGTTCTGAGAATTATGATTCAGAAGATCTTTCAGTGATGCCTATATTGGAATGGTTTTATGGATTGGAATTGACAGAATGTGATCAGCCGGAAGATGTTGAGGGAAATGAAAGCTATACTTTCATAATTAACGATCAACCAGCATTTTCCTATGATTACAGGGGAGATGCAGCTTATATCATTGTCAGTGACAAATGGTATAAGGTAAAAAATCCCTCTGTTCCACCAATTGAATAATCTGAAAAAGCGGACAGATTTCCCAAATGGTGATCTGTCCGCTTTGTGTCGTGCCATAAAGCTGGGAAAGTTTTTATTTTTTCCTGCGTTTACTGAATGCTGCAATCGGGTTGCTGTTCATTGCCGATTCTTTCTGACGGTCGGAAACATGGGTATAAATCTGAGTTGTATTCAGGTTGGCGTGTCCCAGAATTTCCTGCAAAACACGCAGGTCAACCTCGCCGTACTGATACATCATCGTTGCTGCGGTATGACGCAGTTTATGGGTGGAAAGTCCCATTCCGCCTAAGCCCGCACGGTCAAGTGCTGCTGACACGATATTCTGTACGGAACGCTGTCCGAGACGTTTTCCCTGAGGATTGAGGAAAAGTGCCTCTTTATCGACCACTTTTTTGATATGGGCCGCACGGTTTGGGAGATAGGCTGCGATTGCATCCAGGCAGGCTGTGTTCAGATATATCATTCGTTCCTTGTTGCCTTTGCCCAGTACAGTCAGCGTATTTTCCCGGATGTTGTTCAGGTTCAGACCGACCAGTTCGCTCAGACGCATACCGCAGTTGAGGAACAGCGTCAGGATGCAGAAATCACGGCTGTAGGTCTTGGAATTGCTGTCCAGGCTTGCCAATAAATCGAACGACTGTTCGAGCGTCAAAAAATGGGGAAGTGCGTTGCGGTCATTTGGCAGCTCAAGGTTTTCAGCCGGATTTGATTTGAGTTTCTGGGTAATGTTAAAATAATAACGAAAAAATCCACGAATAGCAGAGGCTTTGCGGGAGCGTGTTTTGACCATATCGCCATCGACA
>DCTE01000010.1:5400-8337 GCA_002329405.1 Ruminococcaceae bacterium UBA1448
ATGATTCAACGATGGAAAAATCCAGATCGCTGATATCAACCTGATCCTGTGGACAATCTGCCGGTGCCAGGCCGCGCCGAACCTTCATAAAGCGAAAAAAACTGCGCAGGTCCAGAAAATAATTTTCAACCGTCAGTTTGGAACGGCCTTTAATGGTCATCAGGTAAAACATAAAGTCCTGCAAAAACTGCGGAGCATTTGAGTAATCACTGGGTGTATAGGACATCTGAAAAATCACCTCAATTAAATTTTGATTTGAACTGATCTGGATACGGGACGGCTGGTTCAGGGGACTGTAAAAATCAAATATTAAAAACTTCGCATAATTTCAGTTTTGCGAAGTTTAGAGAAGTGAAAAAAGGACAGCAGCCTTCTGGCTTGTTGATTCTGCAATTTATTTATATCCAGATGACTGCTGATTCTGTGTGACATATATTTTTTATGGTATTTGTTTTTCATACACTTCATGATTATGATTTTAATCATATCGAAAATCTACCGGAGTTACATCATCTTGAACGTCCAATGCGTATAGTTCATGATATCCGTCGTCCAGAAAAACCCGCAGATAATCCCCAAAATATTCAGCCAGCCGCGACGGTTCATGAATGCGGATATTTTTCAACTGTTCCAGCGGCACCCATTCAACTGAGCCTTCGTCAGATGCCTGCCGGTTTAGTTCTCCTTCAAAATCGCTGCTCCTATACAGATGTACCAAATATTTGCCATCTGCGCATTCCCAGTGAATCAAACCACAGGCCTGGACGTTTTTCAGCTTTAAACCAGTTTCTTCGTAAACTTCACGAATTGCAGATTCAGCCAAACTCTCACCGGCCTGTGCATGTCCGCCCGGAAAGGCATAGCCAGTCCAGTATTTTTTGCGATCTTCCACAACGACCATATCCCGTTGTTTGTCGTATACCATCACCATATTGGTAATTTCTGCCGGGAAATTCGGTTTCATTAGTTGAGTTGTCTCCTTTTGTCAGCTATATTTGTGATTTTTTTAACAAAATATCGGCAATGCAGAAAGAGAAAAACTTCTCTTTCTGCATTAAGTCATCACAATATAAATTATTCCTGATTCAGAATCTTCAAAAGCATTTCCCGCATAATTGCAGGATTGCCTTTGCCTCTGGAAGCCTTCATGCACTGACCGACAAGGAAACCAAGCGCATTGGTCTTGCCGCCGCGGTAGTCATCAATTGACTTCTGATTTGCAGCCGCGACCTGATCGACGATCTGCTGCAAAACATCCTGGTCAGAAACCTGTGCGAGCCCCTTTTCTGCTACAATATCTGCCGGTGCTTTATCGGAATGAAGCATTTCTTCAAATACCGTGCTGCCTGCCGAGCTGGAGATTTCCTTCTTTTCCAGCATCTCAATCAGCTTGGCCATATGAGCAGCAGGGATTCCAATATCTGCAATTGATTTGCCGGTTTCATTGATGACGCGGGAAACCGCACCGAGAACCCAGTTGGCGGCATCTTTAGGAACAATCTTGCCAGCAGCGATGATTTCCTCAAAGTAAGCTGCTTTTTCAATCGACTCAACCAACAGGCGTGCATCCTCTTCCGGGATGGATAAGGTCTGCATATAGCGGACAACCTTCTTATTGGGCAGTTCAGGAATAGAGGCTTTCAACTCTTCCAGATGCTCTTCATCCAGAACGATTGTCGACAGGTCGGGTTCCGGGAAATAACGGTAATCCTGTGCATCCTCTTTGGAACGGAGCAGGAAGTTGCAGCCTTTGAGGTCATCCCAGCGTCTGGTTTCCTGGGAAATGGTACCGCCATTTTCCAGCACTTCAATCTGACGCGCAGCTTCATATTCAATTGCACGAACCGCACCGCTGAAGGTATTGACGTTCTTCATCTCAACACGGGTTCCGAAAGGTTCGCCCGGTTTGTGCACCGAAACGTTGATATCACAACGGATAGAGCCTTCCTGCATCTTACCATCCGAGATGCCAAGGTAGATAACGATTTCGCGGATGGTGTCAAGGTAGGCTTTTGCTTCGGCAGAGCTGCGCAGGTCAGGCTCTGAAACGATCTCGATCAGCGGGACACCGCAGCGGTTGAAGTCAACCAGCGTTCCGGCGAAGCTGTCGTCGTGAATCAGTTTGCCGGCGTCTTCCTCGATATGAATACGGGTAATGCCGATTCTTTTTTCCTGGCCGTCGACCAGAATGTCCAGATGGCCGTTTTCGCACAGTGGAATATCAAACTGGCTGATCTGATAAGCTTTCGGAAGGTCGGGATAAAAATAGTTTTTGCGGTCCTGTTTGCTGACCGGATTGATCGAACAATTCAGCGCATAACCCATTTTGACCGCGTAATCGACGACCTTTTCATTCAAAGTCGGCAGCGTTCCCGGCATCCCCATGCAGACTGGGCAGCACTGGGAGTTGACCTCAGCACCAAACGAGTTGCGGCAGGAGCAGTAGATTTTGGTTTTTGTATTCAGCTCACAGTGGACCTCCAAGCCCACAATCATCTCATATCCTCTGGTATCCATTTGTCAAGTCCATCCTTTCTCAGCCGAGGGTGCGGGAAAGATCAAACCCGCCGACTGCCTTTTCGTAAGCAAATGCGGTATTCAGCAGCATCTGTTCGCTGAACTTACCGCCGATCAGCTGACAGCCGATCGGCATTCCTTTGCTGTCAAATCCGCAGGGAATGCTGATTGCGGGCAGTCCGACGATGTTGACAGTGACCGTCAGAATATCATTCATGTACATTTTGACCTGGTCATCGCTGTTTTCACCGAACTTGAAGGCGGTATCCGGTGCAGTCGGGCAAAGGATAACGTCAGCCTGAGTAAACGCTTTGCGGAACATGTCCTGCATCAGGTTCTGGGTGAATTTTGCTTTTTTATAATAAGCGTCATAGTAGCCGGAGGACAACACATAAGTGCCCAGCATAATCTGGCGCTTGA
>DCTE01000120.1:0-4511 GCA_002329405.1 Ruminococcaceae bacterium UBA1448
AGATCAGCACCGCAAGCCCGACTGCGCACCATCCAATCACACGCATCCGCCGGGGAAGTGTGCCCGCCATCGCGACAGCTGCCGCCATCGACGACGACGAGTGCCCCGATGGGAAGGAATAGTCGTGCGCCGGACTGACCAAAAGCCGCAGTCCTTCGATTACTTCATACGGCCGTGTCCGCGCGATCACCGGCTTAAGTATCAGGTTGACCACAACAAACGTCACCAGCAGTGCGGCCAGTACGGCTATCCCGGCCCTGCGGGTCTTCTTCGGAATCAGCAATGCTACCCCCGCCGCAANNCCGTCAGCCAGTCGGTCCGCAGCTCCTGTATCCACAGCAGAATCTGCCCGTCAAGATGCAGCAGCCATTCGATCATTTCCATAAATCCAGTACCTTCAGCTGTTTGGGATAGTGGTTGAGTACCTCGCACCCGTCTTTTGTGACAATGACCAGGTCTTCAATCCGTACCCCGAATTTGCCTTCCAGATAAACCCCCGGCTCAATCGAAAAGCACATGCCTTCCTCGACCGGCCGGTCAAAATTGCTGGATACGTCCCCGAACTCATGGTCTTCCAGCCCGATAAAGTGCCCCAGCCGGTGGGTGAACTGCTCGCCGTATCCCGCCGCCGCAATCACATTCCGCGCCGCCGCGTCGATGTCGCACAGCCGCACGCCCGGTTTGATGATCGCTTCGGCCGCTTCGTTCGCCGCACGCACCAGCTCATAGACTTTGCGCTCTTCCTCGGTCGGCTCGGCGGTAAAGAAGGTTCGGGTCATGTCTGAGCAATAGCCGTCGTAAATCCCGCCGACGTCCAGCAGCACGCACATCCCTTTTTCCAGCCGGGTGCCGTCGTTGCCGTNNGTCAGCCGCATTTTTGCCGAATCCGACAATCGGTGTAAAGCTGACGCCTTCACAGCCGTGCCGTGCATAGATCTGGACAAAAGCCTCTTCCAGCTCCTTCTCGGTCGCGCCTGGATGCAGTGTCGCGACAAACTCCTCCATGCAGGCGTCATTGACAGCCGAGCTGACCCGCATTTTTTCCCGTTCTTGCTCATCCTTGACCGCACGCACCCAGTCAACACAGCCAGAGCCGTTGCGGTAGCCGCCCGGCCGTACCTCCATCAGCCGCAGCAGGAAACGCGCCGGCCATGTCTTGTCCACCCCGACCGGCTCCCCCGGAATCAGCTTATCTGCAATCAGTGCCGGGCCGTCGTCGGTGTCCGAAAACCGTACCACCGGCAGTCCGCACGCTGGCTCCGGGAACAGGATATTGACAAAAAAGGTGTGCTTGCCGTCCTCCCGCAGCAGCAGCGCCAGCATCCGTTCACCGGGGAAGATGTCCGCGCCGGTCAGGTACCGGATGGACAGCGGGTCGGTCACAATCAGCTGGGGCAGCCCTTCGGCGCGCATCGCGGAGAGTACACGTTCAATTCTTGTCTGATTCATCGTCTATATCCCTTCCTTGATTCAAAATTTGTCTAATCAGATTTATGATAACCTAAATTCGTGAATTTTTCAATCCGTTTTTCGCAAACTCTGCCCATCAGCTTTTGAAAATAAAATTTTGTACTATTTCAACAATCCCTATTGTAAACGGGGGAAAAATATGATATAATAACAGTAATGTAAACGGTTACACTTTGGACGGATTGAAAGGATGGATTTTTATGGAAACAATTTATCTCCAGCTTTACTCCCTCGGCCAGTATGGCGAACAGCACCCGATGAAGGATAACCTCAAAGAGGTCGCCGCTATGGGATATGACGGCGTCGAATTCGCCGGCAACAACTACGGCGGTATGTCTGCTGATGAGCTCAAAGCTGAGCTCGCCGCCAATCACCTCGGCTGCCGCTCGGTCCACCTCAGCATGGACCAGATCGTCCCGACCCTGCCTTTCCTCAAGGAAATCGGCTGTGAATATGCGATTGTTGCGATGCACGCCTTCTCCGATATGGAAGAAACGCTTGACTGTGCGCGCCAGCTCAACGAGGCTGCAAAAGAAGCTGCCAAGTACGGCATTAAAGTCGGCTATCACAACCACACCCAGGAATTCAACAAGCTGGGCGATAAATATATGCTGGAAGTCCTGATCGAGAATACCGACCCGGAAAACGTTGTATTCGAGCTGGACTGCGGCTGGGCAACCGCTGCCGGTATTGATGCTGCTGCTTTCATTAAACAGTATGCCGACCGCTTTGTCGCAATCCATGTCAAGGAAAACTCCAAGGTCATCGGCCCCGAAAAACCCCGCAGCCCCAAAGATCCTTCTCCCTTCAAGCTGGATGAAAACGGCAAGCCGATCATCACCGAAGAAATGCGCAAGATGTTTGAGGAACGCGCAAGCTGGAACTGCGGCACCGGCCAGGGCATCATCGACTGGAAGAAGATTTTCGCAGTATGTCACGAGGTCGGTATCGACCTGTTTGTCGTCGAACGTGAGGCTGATTACGGCGGAATGGACCGCATGACCTGCCTGAAACACGATATCGACTGGCTCAAAACCAATCTGTAAGCAAGCAATCTGATAGAGTACGTCTATGCAAAGCCTGTGCACCGGGTGAAAATTCGGTGTGCAGGCTTTATTTTTTGCTGAGAATAATATTATATAGAAAATAATATAAATCGAGAAAAAACCTCTTGACAAACGATATTATACAAGATATAATATAGGCGTAAGATACAGTATTGCACAGGATAAAGGAAGGATGTGGGTAAATGGCTTTTCAAATTGGATCGACATTGCTGGACGCCTGTGTGCTGGCGGTACTGGCGGATGGCGATGCCTACGGCTACCGGCTGACGCAGCAGATACGCGAAGTGGTCGAGATCTCTGAGTCGACTCTGTATCCGGTCCTGCGCCGTTTACAGAAAGACGGCGCGGTCAGCTCCTATGACCAGCCGTATATGGGTCGCAACCGCCGCTATTACAGGCTGACTGGCAAGGGGTTGGAACTGTACGCCGGTTACCGGGACGAGTGGGCCGCTTTCCGTGACAGGATTGACCGGCTGATGATAAAACAGGCTGCCGCCGGGGCAGATGAATGTGATTTGGGGGAAAGGATGGAGGATTATGACAAGGGTTGAGTTTATCGCCGCGCTTCGGGCAAAACTCTCAATGCTTTCGGTGGATGAAAGGGAAGACGCGATCCAGTTTTACCAGGAGTATTTCGATGAGGCAGGCCCGGNNATGGATGAACTGGGTTCCCCGGACGCCGTCGCTGAAAAAATCCTCTCTGGCGAGGGGAAAATTGTACAGCGGGGATGGCAGAGCGGCGCGCATGATCAGGCGGCTGCCCGGAAAAGTCCTTCCGGGAAAGATTCAACCGGTAAGGTGTTTCTTTGGGTAGTGATTGCGGTGCTTACTTCTCCGTTTTGGGGAACGGCACTGGCGATGCTGGTGTGTATGCTGGCTGCAATGCTGCTGATGCTGCTGGCGGCTGTACTGATGGTGGTAGCCCTGCTGGTCACCAGCATCGTCAGCCTTGGGGTCGGAATCTACATGATTCCCGGCGACCCGCTCAATGGGCTGATGGTGCTGTCGATCGGATTGATCGGGTTGGGCTGCATGCTGATTCTGGCACCGCTNNTGCTGTTTAAAAAAGGGTTCCCGGCGATTGGACGCGGCTGCAAAAAGCTGTGGGACTGGGGAAAAACAAACTGGAAAAATGTATGGGAAAAGATCAAAAATATTGGTTGATGAGCGGGAGTGCTCTCTTGAAAGGAGATGTCTGATATGACGAAAAAGAAAAAAGTTTGCCTGCTGGTTGGTATTTTGCTGGTTATCGCCGGGCTGGGGCTGTTCGGATTTACCGTCGTGCAGGGCGCGACCGGCTTCCACTCCCGTTTTATCAGCATCGGGCTGGATGAGGATGGGGAGTTGGGGCTGCTGAATCTGCATGATGACTGGGAAGTAAAAGTTCCGGTTGATTCCCTAGCATCGGCAGTCGAGGTTTCTTCAGAAGTCATGCCTGACCAATCGTCGGAAGTTGCCGATTCTTCTTCTTCGCTGGCCGGGGGTGGAAACATCGAAAGCTCGGAGACGGTTCTTCCGGCAAATGGTGATATCCGGGAACTGAACCTTGCGGTCGAATATGTTGAGGTGAAGGTCCAGCCTGGCAAGGCTTTTGGTGTGACGACCAGAGGCATCAGCGCAGATCAGATCACGGTCACCAATGATAATGGCGCGGTAACGGTCAGCGGCGGTCAGCAGGAATGGGGACGGTTTGATGATTATGAAGTGATCGTGACCGTTCCGTCCGGTGTGAAACTCGAAGCGGTACAGGGGACAATGGATGTCGGCGATGTTGAAATTGAGCGGCTGAATGCAGCTTTGATCGACCTGAAGGTTGAGACCGGCAAGGTGAGTGTGGAGGAAACGACTGCGGATTATGTGGTTGCCGTCTGCACAACCGGCGAGGCCGATCTCTCCGGCAGCTTTGGGACGGCTGAAATTGAGGTCGTGACCGGCAAGGCCGATTTTGAGGGGACAGCAGGCCAGCTGTCGATC
>DCTE01000120.1:4535-4773 GCA_002329405.1 Ruminococcaceae bacterium UBA1448
AGTTGAAGTGGAGCTTATGTCCAGTGATTACCGGGTTGAGGCAACAACCGGCAGCGGTGTTATCGAGATCAACGACCAGGAGGTCTACGATGGTTACGCCAGCTGGGGTGATCAGTCGGCGGGCAATTCGGCAGTCATCACCGTCGGTACCGGCGATATCGAGGTCGAGACTGGACGGCATTGATTGCTTGCCATGATCATATTATAATAAAGTTAAAGTGAGAATATGAAAAACAGC
>DCTE01000219.1 GCA_002329405.1 Ruminococcaceae bacterium UBA1448
CGCTCTGCGCTCGCGTGAACAGATGGGAAGCGTGCGCAAAAAATGTTCTAGCGGGGAAGCGACGTTCGTTTGCTGAGCATTTGGAGCGTGGTACCACATTGGCAAACTGTCAGCCCGGACACCGGGTCTTTACAAAAACGGGTTTATCATTTATAATAGAAACAATAGGTTGTCGGTCAGGCTGTCAGCTTCTCCGACTGCCTGATTGATGGATAAAAAAGGGATGATATCAGGTTATGAGCAAGATTTTTAAATTCAAAAACGACGTGGACACCGACCAGATTCTGGCTTCCCAGTATCTGCTGCTGCCCAATATCGACGAGATGAAAGGCCATGCCTTTGAATCGCTGGATGAGACCTTCGCCCAGCAGGTTCGCCCCGGGGACATCATTGTCGCGGGCGACAACTTCGGGTGCGGTTCCTCCCGTGAGCAGGCGCCGAGCGTATTGAAAGCATTGGGANNAAGGCGATTATCGCCGGCAGCTTTGCCCGTATCTTTTACCGGAACGCAATCAACATCGGCTTGCCGGTGCTGGTAAGTGCCGACCTGGCTGACCCTGTGCAGGCCGGGGACGAGGCGGAAGTCGACCTTTCAAACGGTACGGTGACGGTTGGCGGCAAGAGCTATTCCTGTACCAAACTGCCGGAATATATGCAGACGATCCTCAATGCCGGCGGGCTGATCGCCTTCCTCAATAAAGAGGACTGAGAACGGCCGGAGAGCTGACAGAATTAAACTACTGAGCAAAGAAGGATGAAGTAATCATGGGCATGACCATTGCGGAAAAAATTATTGCGCGTGCCGCCAAAGTCGACACAGTCAAGCCGGGTGAGATTCACTCGGTCAACCTGGACTGGCTGATGAGCAACGACGGTACCACCCACCTGACGATTGATATGTACCGGAATAAACTCAAACACCCCCATATCGCCGACCCCGAAAAGGTGGTCTTTATCGTCGACCACAATATCCCTGCTGAGAACCCCAAGACGGCGGCGGTACATNNGTACGAGGGCAGCGGCGTCTGTCATCAGATCATGTTTGAAAACTATGTCGAGCCTGGCCAGCTGATTTTTGGTGCTGACTCGCATACCTGTTCCTATGGCGCATTGGGTGCGTTCGGTACCGGCGTCGGCTGTACCGATTTCCTGTACGGGATGGTAACCGGCGGCAGCTGGGTGATGGTGCCGGAGACNNNCTTCCGGTTTAACCTGCACGGCAAACTGCGGGAAGGGGTTTATCCCCGCGACCTGATTCTGACGATTATCGGGGATATCGGTGCCAACGGCGCGAATTACAAGTGCATGGAGTTTGCAGGCGACGGCGTCCATAACCTGTCGGTCAACGACCGTTTTGTCCTGTGCAACCTCGCGGTGGAAGCAGGTGCAAAGACCGGTATCGTCGAGCCGGACGAAAAGGTAAAGGAATACGTCGAGTCGAGGGGCAGAAAGGCGGAGAATATGTTTGTCTCCGACCCGGACGCGAAGTTCCTCAAGGTGTATGAGTATGACCTGGACAAGATCGAGCCGGTCGTCGCCCGTCCTGACTTTGTCGACGACGTCATTCCGCTCCGTGAGCTGGGCGAGGTGAAGATCGACGAAGCCTTCCTCGGTTCCTGCAACAACGGCCGTATCGATGAACTGCGGGTCGCCGCAAAGCTGCTCAAGGGCAAAAAGGTCCACCCGGATGTCCGGTTTATCGTCGCGCCTGCGTCGAATGAAGTCTACCTCCAGGCATTGCGGGAAGGTATTATCGACGTGCTGCTGGAATCGGGCGCGATGGTGATGAACTGCAACTGCTCGGTCTGCTGGGGCAGCTGTCAGGGGGTCATCGGCGAGAATGAAGTGCTTGTCTCGACCGGCACCCGCAACTTCAAAGGACGCGCCGGGCATAAGACCTCCAAGGTCTATCTTGCTTCCGCCGCGACGGTCACTGCGTCGGCGATTGCCGGAAAGATCGTCGGTGCCGACTGAACAATGACAGAAGAAGGAGACTGAACAAAATGGCCACTTTTACCGGTAAAATCTGGGTGCTGGGGGATGATATCGACACCGATATCATCATTCCGACCGAATACCTGGCACTCAAAACGGTTGACGATATGAAAAAATACGCTTTTTCCCCGCTGCGTCCCGAACTGGCCGGACAAATCCAGCCGGGCGACATTATTGTCGCCGGGAAGAATTTCGGGTGCGGTTCTTCCCGTGAACAGGCGCCGGAGATCATCCGCCACCTGGGGGTTGCCTGCGTGATTGCCAAGAGCTTTGCCCGGATCTTTTTCCGTAACTCGATCAACAACGGCCTGCTGCTGATTGAAAGCGACCTGTATGACCATGTGCAGGAAGGGGACACCATCTCGGTCGAACCGGGCCACCAGATTGTACACGACGGCGTCGTTTATCCGATCAGCCCGCTGCCGCAGAACCTGATGGACATTCTGGAAGCGGGCGGCCTGGTCCGCGCGATGCAGAAGCGCAACGGTCTTTGCTGAGGAGGAGAAAGCGATGGGACATACACTGATTGAAAAAATCATCATGCGGGGGACCGGAGAGGCGGACGTCCGCCCCGGGCAGATCGTGACAGTTGGTGTCGACCGGGTGATGATTCACGATATTTTTATTCCGTTTGTTGTCGATAAGTTTAAAGAGATGGGCTTTACCAAGGTATGGGACCCGGACAAGGTTGTCTTAATCTATGACCATCTGGTGCCGACCTCGGCTGTCGAGGACGTCCGCCATTTCAAGATCGGCGATGCCTTCGTCAAAGAGCAGGGGCTGGCCCATTTCCACCGTGCCGACGGCATCTGCCATCAGCTGATGCCGGAGATGGGCTATGCCCGCCCCGGCCAGATCGTCTTCGGAACCGACTCCCATACGACAACCTATGGCTGTGTCGGCTGCTTCTCGTCCGGTATCGGCTATACCGAGATGGCGGCGATCCTGGGGACCGGCGAGATGTGGTGCCGGGTGCCCGAGACGATTCGGATTGTGATTGACGGTGAACTGCCGAAAGGCGTTTATGCAAAAGACGTCATCCTGACGGTGATCGGCGACCTTCGGGCAGACGGCGCGACTTATAAGGCACTGGAATTTGCCGGGAGCTGTGTCGATGGGATGAGCATTTCTTCCCGGATGACAATTTCCAACATGTCGATCGAGTGCGGCGCGAAATGCGCACTGTTTGCGGCCGATGAAAAGACCGCCGGTTATACCGGCCAGCCGCTGGAGGAAATCGCCTGGGTGCGTGCGGATGACGACGCGGATTATGAGCGGGTCATTCACTATAATGCAGCTGATTTTGTGCCGGTGGTTGCCTGTCCCTCACAGGTGGACAACATCCATCCTGTTTCGGAAAAGGCCGGTACAAAGGTCGATCAGGTTTTCCTCGGTTCCTGCACCAATGGCCGTCTGGAAGACCTGGCGGTCGCGGCGGAGATTTTAAAGGGCAAAAAGATTGCGCCCGGTCTCAAGCTGATCGTCACCCCTGCTTCCCGGAGCATCTACCGCGAAGCGATCAAGGCAGGGTATATCGAGATCCTGGCAGAGGCAGGCGGAATCATCACCCAGCCGGGATGCGGCCTTTGCTGCGGACGTGCGGGGGGTATCCTGACCGACGGCGAGACGGTCGTTGCGACCAACAACCGCAACTTCCTTGGCCGGATGGGCACCTCCGGGGTCAACATCTATCTGAGCAGCCCTGCGACTGCGGCCGCGACTGCGCTGACCGGCGTGATTACTGCGGCGGTTTAAGTTTGTATTGATGTGCATAAAAGCCGGTTTTCCGACAGGTTTTGGCGGGAAACCGGCTGCTTTCATAGGATGGAGGTACAGATGTTAAACAGTAGGGAATTCGATCTGTGGGCGGACGATTATGACAAGAGCGTCGGGCTGTCGGACGAGGATGGCAGCTATCCATTTGCCGGATACCGCAATCTGCTGAATGAAATCTACAACCGCGTGCTCTCTCATGCCGGCAAAACGGTACTGGATATTGGATTCGGCACTGCCACGCTGACGGCAAAGCTGTATGAACAGGGCTGTACAATATACGGCCAGGACTTTTCCGCCAGGATGCTTGAAATTGCACAGGCCAAGATGCCGCAGGCCCGGCTGTACCAGGGGGATTTTTCCAATGGGCTGGTGGAGGAGCTGAAACACAACCGGTATGACGCGATTATTGCGACCTATTCGCTGCATCATCTGACCGATGAACAGAAGGCCGGTTTTCTGGGTGGGTTACTGCCGCTGCTGAACGAGGGCGGCAGTATTTATATCGGGGATGTCGCGTTTTCGACGCGCGAACAGCTGGAAAAGTGCCGGGCAGAAAACGGGGATGGCTGGGACCAGGACGAAGTTTATCTTGTATTTGACGAGTTGAAACAGGCGTTTCCCCGGATGCGTTTTGAGCCGGTATCCAGCTGTGCGGGCCTGCTGTGGCTGGAAAACGAGTGAAGGCATGTCCATGGAAATCGCGATCGGATAAACTGTGCGGGAGATCAGAAATGGTCTCCCGTTTTTTGTGTGGACGGGACAGACAGTTGTTTGCGGATTTCAGCTTGACTTTTGTGGGGCGGAAGTGTATACTGAAACAAATGGAATAAAAAGCAGACGGTTTTTGCTGTATTTTTATGCAGGAATACCGCTGATCTTAAAAAATGCGCACTAGTTAATTGTTGGAAAGGAGCAGCATATGAAATACCTGATCGTATACAGCAGCAGAACCGGAAATACCCGGCAGCTTGCCGAGGCAATTCGTGAAATATTGCCGGAGGAGGACTGCCTGTATTATGGACAGCCGGGAGATGAGGCGGTCGAAAAGGCAGAGCATGCAGGTCTTGTTTTTGCCGGATTCTGGACCGACCGGGGCAGCTGTGACGCAGGGATGGCCGACTTTCTGCAAAAGTGCGGCCCACAGCGATTTTTCCTGTTTGGGACTGCCGGATTTGGTGGTTCGGATGCGTATTACGGGCAGATACTGGGGAATGTGCGGAAGAACCTGAGCGAAGCGGCACAGCTGGCGGGCAGTTTTGTCTGTCAGGGTCAGATGCCGGACGCAGTCCGTCAGCGGTATCAGGCGATGGAACCGTCGGAGAACCGTGACCGGATGCTGGAAAATTTTGACAGGGCTGTCGGGCACCCGGATGCAGCGGACCTTGCCAGACTGAAAGAAGCGGTACGCGGGCTGGATTGGACAGAATGACAAAAAGACGGAGGAGATGGACATGTTCGGCAACTTTGAAACCAGACTGGTGCAGCTGAGCGGACAGATCTACGCGATTGACCAGCAGATGGTACGCAGCTTTGTGATTGTTGGAAAACGGGCTTCGCTGTGCATCGACGCCGGCGTAGTTCCGGCGGATTTTACCGGGATGATCAGCAGTGTGACCCGCTTTCCGGCCGCCTGCTGCCTGACCCATACCGACGGTGACCATACTGCCAACCTGCACGCTTTTTCACGGGTATATATCCATCCGTCCGAACGGCCGCTGCTGACCCCGGACCGCTATTCTGACGGGACCGAAATTGTCCGGGTCAGTGAACGAGACTGTTTTGACCTTGGGGGAATCCAGCTCAAGGTGGTTGCCTGTCCTGGG
>DCTE01000077.1:0-6822 GCA_002329405.1 Ruminococcaceae bacterium UBA1448
TATGGTGATATTATCCCATATTCACAAAAGTCTCTCAAGCCGCCGATTAGTTTTACGCTTACTTTTAAAAGAATAAAATCCGAAGGATACCGTTTTTCACCATTTGTTCTTTGATGACAATGAAACATTTCATGTACAAGCGAATATGCGAACTCTTGCATATCATCGACAGGATCCAATTCCACGTTCCAAATGGCTATATATTCACCATTATATTCTATTGAAGTATTTCCTCTGAAACTCTCTTGATATGGTATTATTTCCCCATCCAGACAAATTTCTGCGCAATTATAGATGGCATATTTGTACTTATGAAATCCAGGAAACAGTGCGTTAAAATCAATTTGATTCAATACTCTATCCACGTCGTTATATATTTTTAACAAATTCATTTTCGGAATCCCCTCTTTAGCTGTTTTGCTGTTCCGTGTAGATTTAGGATATTGGAACTTTTTTAAATATAATTTACGTAAATTCTTGACCTTTTGTGCTCTGAGTAAATAAAAAACATCTCAACAGTTTACCAAGACTTCAAGGGTAGTGACCAAAACCTGAATGACATTCATCGCAAATATTCCTTAATATCAGCGACAAACTGACTTCCGCATCGTGCAAGCTCTCCAAGCACTCGATCAATACCTTGTTCAGTCCTAAACCAATTCTCTTTTGTAATATTGTAACAATGAATTGGACAAACCTTTATTTCAACATAAGGGAAAGCCATCTGATAAAGCATTAGGCAGCGCCTTGCGTGAAATGCTTTACAAACAATTATCGCTGATTTTATCTGTAAGCCACAATCATCAACAACTTTACGGGATAAATATGCGTTATCACGAGTATGACCCGACTGATTCTCTCCTACAATTACATCAGCAGGAACACCGTTTTTTATCAATACATCTGTAAAAAACTCGCAGTCCGTTTGATAGTCGCCGTTGTATATATCTGCCTTTGAGCGAACACCTGGCCATTTATTCAATTTAACGCTGACTCCACCGGACGTAATAATCCACTTTGCATATCCTTTTCGATATAGCTCCGCGGCATATTCAGGTTGTTCAGGGTTGGAACCGCCCGGCAGAAAGATAGCATCGACAATTTCGGGGTTGTCAGACACAAATATGTAGTTTGAAATATCGGTTATAATACGGTTATTCATTTTTGGTTTATTCCTTATATATCAATTTTGGAGTACGCTCTTCTTAGAAAATGTATTTCACAAAAATCATTACTTGGACAATAAACATACCGTCTCAACATGTCCAGTCCGGGGGAACATATCAGCCGGCCGGAATTTTACCAGGTGGTAACCGTGTTCTGCGTCGCAGAGAATTTTGGCATCACGGGCAGCGGTCGATGGGTTACAGGAGATCATTACAATTCTTGACGGTCCCATCCGGCAGATGCTATCCAAAACTGACTGGTCACAGCCCTTTCTGGGCGGGTCGATGATTACCACATCAGGACGCAGCCCTTCTTCCGCAAACTGCGCGGCGGCGGCAGCCGCATCAGCACAAATAAACCGTACCTGTTCTTCTGACAACCCATTTATACGGGCATTCTGTCGGGCACTATCAATTGCCTGGGGAACGACTTCAACGCCAATCAGTCTGCCAACTTTACCGATAGCGGTCAGGCCAATCGAACCAATTCCGCAGTACAAGTCCAGCAGTGTTTCATTTCCCCGGAAATCCGCATAATCAAAGCCAAGCGAATAAAGCTGTTCTGTCTGGCCTGCGTTGACCTGATAAAACGCTTCCGGGGCAATTTGCAGCCGGGTTCCGAGCAGTTCATCCTCCAGAAAACACTTTCCGTACAGACAAATTGTTTCTTTGCCCATGATGACATTGGTCACATCGGGATTGATATTGAGCATAATACTGGTGATCTGCGGATGTGCCGCTGTCAGCCGCTGTATCAGCTCCTGACGGCGGGGAAAGTTCTTCTGGGTCGATACCAGGCAAACCATCAGCTCGCCTGTTCTGCGGCCGCTGCGCAGGAACAGATGCCGAAGAAATCCCTGATGCGTTTCCTCGGAATAAACCGGAATCCGCAGCCGGTCAATGCTTTGAACTAATGTCTGTACGACGGGCGCAAACATTTCGTCCTGAATCATACACTGATCGGAAGGAATGATCCGATGGGAACGTCTCGCGTAAAATCCGGCGCAAGCCTTTCCGTTGCGGTCCACTCCAAGCGGATACTGGGCTTTGTTGCGATAGTGCAGCGGAGAGAGCCCATTGACATTACAGCCCAAAATCGGCTCCATTGTGACCGCATTTTCTCCGGTCTCTTCTTCTCCTGCAATCGAAAATCCGCCCAACCGAACAAAAGCATCCCGGACGGTCTTTTCTTTTAATCGGAGTTCTTCCTCATAAGCAATATGGCGGAAAGAACAACCGCCGCACTGTTTATAAACCGGACAGCCGGGGTCGGTACGGGATACCGCGGGTGTAATCACCTGTTCAATAATGCCATACCCAAAATTTTTCTGCACCTTGACGGCCTTCATACGAATTCTATCTCCAACCGCCGTCATCGGCACAAACATTGTAAAGCCGTCCACCCGGCAGACACCGTTTCCGTCCAACGTAACATCTTCGATAATCGTTTCATAGCTGCCATTTTTATGGACCGGAATCTGCTGATCCGACTGAAATTTCTTTTTCATACTGTCTCCCTACTCTATTTCAGATTTTATAACCAAGAAGAGCGGCTTTCAGGGAACTTACTCTCCAAAAAGCCGCTCAATCATTTTACCAATTATCCAGGTGTCACCGGGCTGTCGGGATCTATTGCTGTATCCGGTGTTGTACCGCCAGATACCTCAAAGCTGCCGACATCTCCGTCTTCCCCACCATCGTCACCGTCATCCGAGCTGGACTGGCTATAATGTCCGGTACAATAATCAGGAAGAGCATTTGCCTTAAAGTAACCAGTTGCCGTCGAGCATCCGCTGGAAGCCAGCAAACCAGTCGTCTTGCAGTAGGTAGCCTGCACAACATTGTCGCTCGGTGTAAAGTCGATTACTTCCAGACCCTCATGCAGTTCACCCATGACATTGCCCCAGATGGTATCACAGTCATACATCTGATTGGACGGAAGGACCGCCTGGGTATCGTAACCGGTCCAAACACCTGCTACATAATAAGGCGAAAGGCCTACAAACGACATATCATAGTAGTCGGTCGTTGTACCAGTCTTACCGACAACCGGCATATCGCCCAGCTTTGCACCGGTACCGGTACCGCTGTCAACAACTACCTTCAACAGGCGATTCATGATATAAGCGGTATCTTCCGAGAAAGCACGGGATTTCTGAGGCGAGTTGTCCAGAATCAGGTTACCGGAAGTATCCTCAATCCGTTCATATACGACCGGCTCATAATAGTAACCGCCGTTGCCAAAGGTCGCAAATGCTGCCGTCAGTTCATCCAGATGGACGCCGTAGGTCAACGAACCGACACCCAGAGGTGCCAGCGAACAGTCACGGTCATCCAATGTGGTGAAGCCCAGCTTGTTGCGCATAAAGTCCAGACTGCGTTCAGGGGTCAGCTGCTGCAAAATCTTGACCGGGATGGTATTACGGGAGATGCGCAGTGCCTCCACAACGGTCATATTTCCACGATAATCACGTTCGTAGTTATTGGGCCAGTTATTGCCATCCTCATCCTTCATAACCGGCGAATCATTCAGTACGGTAGACCAGTTGATAAAATCGTATTCCAGTGCCTGACCATAGCTTGCCAGCGGCTTGATCGCGGAACCGGGCGAACGGGTCGCCTGTGTCGCGCGGTTGAAAGACAGGGTATTGGTCTTTTCGCCTTTACCGCCGACCAGCGCGAGGATGTGCCCGTCATAATCCATAATGACCATCGCCGCTTCGGGCGTTTCGCCGTTTTCGTTCGGCGACAGCTGAGAAGAAGAGAAGGTACGCCAGTCGCAGAATTTTTCTTCCAGATAATCCTGCATGTCCATATCGACACAGGTATAAATCCGGTAGCCGCCGCTTCTGAGCTGGTTGTCTGCATACTCTTCGGTCCATTCATTTTCTTCCATCAGGTCGGCAATGACGTCCCGGATAACCGTGTCAATATAGTAAGAGGAAACACCGCTGGACAGTGTCTGGACATCATCCGATTGGGAAACCTCCTCGTCAATCGTAATCCGGTTTGCCAGAAGTTCGTCATGCTGCTGTTGTGTGATATACGGCTTGGTATCCTCATCACCATAGAGCATGAAGTCAACCATCTCAATGTATTCCTCTTCCGTTTGTCCAACCGTGACGACAGGGGTCGCGAGATATTCTTCCAGTTCTGCCTCAGTGATATATCCTTCCTGATACATCATCGGAAGAACGTAGTTATTGCGCCGGACATAGTTGTCGATCGGATTGAGATCAGGCCGCAGCCGGTTGGGCGAACGGGTCGTCGCTGCCAACGATGCCGCCTGCGGAATTGTCAGTTCCCAGACGTGACATCCGAAATAATTCTGGGAAGCCGCTTCAATTCCGTAGTTCCTGCCGCCCAGTAGGATGATATTCAAATAAGATTCCAGTATCTCATCCTTTGAATAATCCCGCTCCAATTGCAGCGCACGGAAAATCTCCCGCAGCTTACGCACCGGCGTGACCACGTCATCATTGGTGACGTTTTTGATCAGCTGCTGGGTGATGGTCGAACCGCCGCCCTGGTCCAGGCTGGCGTTCAGAATAGAGGAAATCGTGACCTTGGCGGTACGGATCCAGTCAACGCCTTCGTGATCATAAAAACGTTTATCCTCTGTTGCGACAAACGCATACTGGACATCCTTAGGGATATCCTCAATAGATACCTCAATACGGTTTTCATCCCCCGACATGCGGTAGATTTCTTCCCAGCCGCCTTCGTCATTCTGGGCATAAAACATCGTTGTGAAACTCAGACTGATATCATCCAGGCTGACCGAGTTGTCATTATCCATAAAGTTCATGACATAAATCATCATCGCAGTGATTACGATGCAGCCGGTTATGACACCAATCAGGAACAACGTGACCAGTGTCTTAATGGCGATGCCGACCGTCCGTCCTATAACCCGGACGCCGATAGAGGTACCCCGTTCAACCTTGTTCCTCTTTTTGCTTTTTCTTGCCAAGTAGATGGCCTCCTTTGTGCTCAGGGATTGTCTTTGAGCAGTTACCAATCGCAGACATTTTTTGTGCTGATACCGACATGACAAACAACGCCGCCATGTGGCACAAAATCGGTGCCGAGACCGCAGAATACGGGACAAATCAACCGTACACTTAAATCTTATTATAGCACACAAGGTCGTAAATTGTAACCCCTAAATGAAAACGAATCGTAACTGAAATCTGAATGAGTTTTTGTTTTGTCCCTACACAAAGCTGTATAAACCCCATCGGATGGTCAACACTACTGGCAGAGAAATAAAAAAGGAGTCGTTTACCATGTCAAAAACTTTCAGTACCGACCAGCAGCCAGATTGTACACAGTCAGATCTCTGCCAACTTAAACAGGATATCCTGGAATGTGCCCGCCGGGACGGGTTCCAGAAAGAAACCGACGCCCTTTTGCGCATGCTGGAAAAACCCCATCAGGAAACAGAGGTCGATCTGATCCTGCGGGAAATCAATACGCCGCAGCCTTCACAGGAAGAAACGCCGCCCCCGACCCGGGATGGGGAGCAGGCCGTCTCTTCCGGCAGGCCATCGGGCCATCTTGCGATAGCAGTTATGTTGTTTGTTTTTTCTGTTTTGCTGATATCATCGGCTGTTGTGATCAGCCTGGGAACCGGCGGAAAAGAGAATCAAACCATTCCCTCCGAACCAGCGTCACTGTGTGATACTGGCTCGGAAGGGGGATATATGCTGGGAATAGACGGGGAAACATTGGCCGTATATTATAACGGTGTCTTACAGCGCTCAATTGCCTATCCGGTCAATCAGCTGTCTGAATATGACCGGGAACTGCTTGTCGCCGGTATCCCACTGTCTGACGAAAATGCCCTTCGTCAGGCGATTGAAGACTACACCTCCTGAATCAAAATGATTTTTTGATTGTCTGCCAACCTCCTTTCTGCTGTACTGCGGCACCGTCCGTCGGGAACCGTCCGGACGCAGACAGCCTGCAATGGGCAGGATCTCCCCCAACAAAAAACTACAGGTCCTGCCGAATCCATATGATCAACCATTTTCCAAGATCCGATAATAGGTACCAGACCACGCTCCTTCCTCAATGACAATCACATTTTCCGACAGAACACAGATTTCAGACAAATGCTCTGACAGATTATCTGATTGACTGTCAATTTGACTGCTTAATATCAACCGGCATGCCGCCGGGTCTGCATCTTCGTTTATCTGTTCATCCACCGCAATACTGCTTACACCTCCCTGCATGATCAGCTGGTCAAACATGATTTCCTCTGTACAGACCGGAAAAGTCTCGGATATTCCACCTGCCAGCCGGCAGCCGACAGCCTGTATACATCGTATTCCTGCCCGTCCTTCTCCCGCAGAAATTTCTTCTGTCTGTCCCATCAATTCCAGCTGATCTTCCCTGCACATCCAACTGCCACGGATAGCGGAAAAAGTAACCGGCCAATCTGTTATCCTGTCGGGATACAGTGCCTGCGTCAGCCGGTAATCTTCCACCCACGCAGTCAGCGTATTGCCTTCCCTCAGCTGCCTTGCAATATCATTGCGGATATATGTCCTGCAAACTTCTTGCCAGTCGGCTGCATCTGCGTATCCCTCCAAACGGGTAAAAGCATTCATCACCTGTAACGCCTGTATTCCGTTATCTACTTTTGACC
>DCTE01000077.1:6830-28996 GCA_002329405.1 Ruminococcaceae bacterium UBA1448
ACAATCTGCCCATCCAGCTGTATCAACTGATCAGAGACCTGCTGCTGACGGCCAGACACATCCATCGACGGCGCAAGTTCTCCCAGCTGTTCCAAAAGGGCTGTTTGCTGCTGCAATGCGTCCCTCTGGCCGGTCAGGCTGTCCGACTGGACAGCCCGCTGCTGCTGTTCACAGGCATCCGCAAGCTGAACCTGTACCGTATTCAGCGTTTGCAGCCGGACCGTTTCCTGCCATTGCTGCACCTTACCGGCAACCGCATTCAAAACCAGCAGCGCGACAACGCTGCTCAGCAGCAGGCGGAATACCAGATTGACCCATCTGCTTTCAAGATAGGGTACCCGGAAGGCTAGGCAACCGCCCAAGCGTTCAGGTTTGACGTGTTCCGGCTTGACCAGCTTTTTACGTCCTCTGTTGTGTACACCTGTCATATAAATCCGCTCCTTTTCAACGTTTGCCCACCAAAAACGGGGGCTTTTCAATCTATCCGGGGCTGTCCGACGCAGGCTCTTTCCTTTCGACAAACCCCTTAAACGCACGAAAGCGGCACAAACCGACTTTTCAGTCGATTTATGCCGCTTTCTGCGGTATTCAGTTTATGCTGTCGTTTTTTGTCCTGGCATCCGCCCAAAAAACGACAGACTCTGCGCAGCAGATACCTGCTGCCGTATTATTTTTCCGGCTGAGTCTCCAGCAGGATGCCGAGTTCCTTGAGCTGTGCTGCGTCAATCGGAGCCGGGCAGCCGCTCATCAGCTCAGAAGCCGACTGGACCTTCGGGAAGGCCGTGACATCCCGCAGGCTCTCTGCGCCGCACAGCAGCATCGTCAGACGGTCCAAACCAATGCCCATACCTCCATGAGGCGGCGCACCATAATGGTACGCATCCACCAGGAATCCAAACTTGGCCTCGATCTCCTCATCGCTGAGGCCGAGCGAACGGAACATATGCTGCTGCAGTTCCGAATCGGTAATTCTCATCGAACCGGAAGAGAGCTCAACACCGTTAAGTACCAGGTCATAGCACTTTGCACGGACCCGGCCGGGATCGCTGTCCAGATAGGGCAGACACTCGTCCATCGGCATCGTAAAGGGATGGTGCATCGCCACCCAGTTGCCTTCGTCATCCTTTTCAAAGAACGGGAATTCTACAATCCAGACATATGCCCAGCCTTCAGGAATCATATCCATCCGTTTGGCACAGGTGGTGCGCAGTGCGCCCAGTACCGGCAGGGTAACGCTGTCCTTATCAGCAACAATCAGTGCGACGTCACCACGTTCACAGCCCAGCCGCTGCAAAATCGCAGCCAGCTGTTCTTCGCTGAAAAACTTTGCAAACGAGCAGGAAGGCTTTTCATCCACCCAACGGACGAAGGCCAGACCTTTGGCACCGATACCCTTTGCCTGTTCGGTCAGCTTGTCGATCTCCTTACGGGAATAAACCGAAGCACCACCCTTGACTGTGATGCCGCGAACAGAACCACCGGCTGCAATCGCACCGGTAAACACGCCAAATCCACTGTCGGCGACCAGATCGGAGATATTGGTCAGTTCCATACCATAACGGATATCCGGCTTATCAGTACCAAACCGTTCCATCGACTCCTGATAGGTGAGACGGGGCAGCGGAGTCGGGATATCCACATCCATTACGTTTTTCATCAGGTATTTGACAAACCGTTCGCCCATCGCCAGAATGTCTTCCATGTCCACAAACGACATTTCCAGGTCGATCTGGGTAAATTCCGGCTGACGGTCGGCACGCAGATCCTCGTCACGGAAGCAGCGGGCAAACTGAACATACTTGTCAAAGCCGGAAATCATCAGCAGCTGCTTGTACATCTGCGGCGACTGCGGCAGCGCATAGAAGGCACCCTTATGTACGCGGGAGGGAACGACATAGTCGCGTGCCCCTTCCGGGGTGGATTTAATCATCATCGGGGTGTCGATCTCGATAAACCCTTCGTCTGCAAAGAACTGATGGGCAACCGACGTAATCTTTGCGCGCTTGATAATATTCTGCTGCAATTCCCGACGGCGCAGGTCCAGATAACGGTACCGCAGACGCAGCTCCTCATTGGTATCAGTGCTGTCGGTGATATGGAAGGGCGGGGTCTGGGCACGCGCCAGAATCCGCAGTTCGGTGACATAGATCTCGACATAGCCGGTCGGGATCTCAGGGTTGGGGGCTTCGCGCATCCGCACAACGCCTCTTGCCATCAGCACATATTCGCTTCTGGCTTCTTTGGCCTTGGCCATCACCGCACGGTCGGTCGTATCGTCAAATACCAGCTGTACAATGCCGGTACGGTCGCGCAGGTCGATAAAGACCAGCTCGCCCTTGTCTCTCTGTTTATTGGTAAAACCGCCGACGACAACCTCTTTGCCGGCGTCTGCTGCCGAAACCTCACCACAATAGTGGGTGCGTTTCATGCCTGTCATTAAGTCTGCCACTGTAAGGACTCCTCTTTTTCTTTGGAATTTATATTGACTCCGGAAAGTTTCCGGGGGTTCCGCAATTTTACAGCTCTGCCGGCGGCATTCCTTCCAATGCTCCGCCAAGAGTATTTTTAAGCGATTCGGCCAGATCGTCGATGCCTGCACTGTAGAAAAACTGTGCCAGCGTATCGTCGTCCAACGCGATATCGACCGTTTCACCGGTCTGCATGTTTTTCAGTCTGGCCTGGTTTTCAGCCAGCTCATTATCGCCCAGAATCATCGAATAACGGGCACCGATCTTGTCCGCATATTTCATCTGTGCCTTTACACTGCGGCCGACGATATCGCATTCAGCCGAGAAGCCTTCCTCCCGCAGCGAACTGACCAGAGACAGCGCACGGATTGCAGCTTCCTCACCGATCGAACCGATATACAGATCGCAAGGGTCAGGCTCCGGGATTTCAATTCCCTGTGCCTTCATGACCATCAGCAGCCGTTCCACACCCATCGCATAACCGATACCAGGCTGATCAGCACCGCCAAGGCTGCCCAGCAGCCCGTCATAACGGCCGCCGCCGCAGACAGTGCTCTGTGCCCCCAAATCGCCCGAGACAAATTCAAAGACGGTACGGACATAATAGTCCAGACCACGGACAATCCGCGGATTGACGGTATAGGGAATATTCAGCGCATCCAGCCGCTTTTTCAGCCCTTCAAAGTGTGCCCGGCAGTCATCGCACAGGTAATCCAGTACAACCGGCGCATCCTTGGCGATCTCATGACATTCCGGGTTCTTGCAGTCGAGGATACGCAGCGGATTTTTTTCCAGACGTCCCAGACAGGTTTCACACAGCTGATCCTTTTTGCTCTCAAAATAGGCGCGCAGTGCCGCATGGTATTCCTTACGGCAGGTCGGACAGCCGATCGAGTTGATCTCAAGAGAAATATTCTGGATATTCAAAAGCCCGAAAAAGTTGTTGACAAACGCGATGATCTCAGCATCGGCAGAAGGAGAAGCAGAGCCAAACAGTTCCATCCCCAGCTGATGAAATTCCCGCATTCTTCCCGCCTGCGGTTTTTCCGCACGGAAACAGGACAGCGCATAGGACAGCTTGACCGGCAGCGCACCGTTGATCAGACCGCTTTCGATCACCGCACGGTTGACGCCGGCGGTTCCTTCGGGGCGAAGTGCAAGCTCACGGCCACCCTGGTCGGTGAAGGTATACATTTCCTTCTGCACGACGTCGGTGGTATCACCCACCGAACGGATGAAAAGCCGCTTGTCCTCAAAAGTGGGAATCCGAATCTCTCCAAATCCGTACAGCTTCGCCGTATCCAGAAACAGCCTTTCCACAAACTGCCATTTATAACTTTCGCTGGGGAGCACGTCAGCCGTGCCCTTGATTGATTTGATTTCCAAAGCCATTTGTCTGTCTCCTATTATCCATATTTTTATCCGCGAAATCTGTCACATTATGGGAATGATGACCAAAAAGTTTTCCTTTAGCAAACAAAGCAAGCCTCCCCCCTGTTTCCGACCCTTTTCAGAAACACGGTGCAAGCTTACTTTGCCACCCGAAAACTATTCGAAAACAATTCTGTACAACAGATCAATACCCCTGATTGACGATAATTCTCCAGTCGAGATCTCCTCTTTCCAATCCGTGGATCAATACCTCAGCGGTCGCCATATTGGTCGCCATCGGGATGTTATGGACATCACACAATCTGAGCAGATTCATCTCTGTCGGTTCCATCGAATTACTGGTCAGCGGATCACGGAAAAACAACAGCAGGTCAATTTCATTGCAGGCGATCAACGAGGCGATCTGTTGATCTCCGCCCTGTGAGCCGCTGAGAAACCGTTTAATCGTCAGCCCGGTCGCCTCAGAAATCAACTTACCGGTCGTTCCGGTAGAGCAAAGATTGTGGCGGCTCATTATTCCGCAATAGGCAATACAAAACTGAACCATCAGTTCCTTTTTGGAGTCATGAGCGATCAGCGCGATGTTCATGGAGATCATTCCTTTCTATGAATTGTGTACCTTCCAGCCTCTGAAAACAGGTACCGGATATCTTAAACCACAGGGACAATAACCAAAAAATACACCCGAACAAAACAAGATGCCGGGCAGAATTCATACATACATAATATTGTGACCAATCAACGGATTATCAGCGGCTGATATTCACCATCCAACCGGCTGCATATCGCCCGGCAGATGCGCTGTAACTCACCTTTTTCATCCGGCAGTCTGCCACTGGACGAAAAAAGAGTGACCTCCGGATCCTCCGGGATCACACCAATCAGCTGAGAACCGACTCCGTCGATCACCTCATCAAGATTCTGTACGACCCGCCTTCGGATAAACTTTCTGTTGACCCGATTAATGATCAGTCGGTGGGATGTAAAGCCACGGGCAGCCAGCTCCCGGACGACCTGGTTTCCATCACGGATACAGACCGGATCGGGGGTGGATATAATCAATGCAAGATCAGATACCGCACAGGTCGCACGTATTCCGAGTCCTAGTCCCGCCGGCATATCCAGAAAGATCAAATCAAAGTAAGCACGCAGCCCCTCAACCAGCAGCTGGATATCCTGCAGCAAGACTTGTCCCATCAGCACTGGTGCAACAATTGCATACAGTTCAGGAACATTCGGGGAAGGCACAATGGCACTGCTGATGTTGCAGCGTCCTTCCAGAAGATCTCCCAGATCATAGACAACATTGTTCAGCCCAAGCATGATATCCATGCCGCGCAGCCCAACATCCATCTCAATCAGCAGGACTCTTTTTCCGGTCGATGCCGCCGCAATCCCCAGTGAGACAGTCAGTGTTGATTTCCCAACCCCGCCTTTTCCTGAGGTAATAGCAATGACCTTAGCCCTTCTGGCAGCCATCCAGCGTTCTCCTTCCCTGCGCCCAGCAGATGGGCATACTCCGACCCAGAATAATTATGTAAGTATATATTACCACATTTTTTTCATGACTTCCAGCGCATTCTCACACTTTTTCACAATTCGTAAAAAATAAACTGAATTTTTGGCTATTTTGCCCGGCATTTTTTGCAATTTTCCAATAATTTCTCAAAAAATATAATCAATTTGTTGAGATGTTATTCTAAAACTTCAGGAAAAACATCATACGATTTCGTCATTTTACCGTACATATTCTTCCCAGGCACACAAAATATCCCGTATCAGACGGGACGCGCCAGTCCCTTCTTCCAGCATGATTCCGATTGCAATTTCCGCATCCTCCGCCGGAGCAAACGCAATTGCACAGGAATTGGTCGTATTGGTCGTTACCTGCGGCGTTCCGGTCTTAACAGCGACACTGTAACCCAGATCGGACAGCATATATTCAGGTGCGGTATACTGTAAACCAACCCCGATCATTCCCTCAACCACCGCATCAAATGTCTCTTCCGACATCTCAAATGAAGACATCCGTTCCGGTTCCGTCTTTTGAATCAGTTCGCTGCCGTCAAAGCTGCGCACCTCATCTACCAGATACACCTTATACCGGTCCCCCCGGTTGGCCAGCGTCATTGCCTGTATCGAAAGCTGCAACGGTGACACCATCGTATCCATCTGCCCGATGGAAGCCTGCACGACATTTCCCTGGGTCCAGGTTCCGCCCAGCTGTTTGGTATGTTCCGGGCTGCTCAGCGTTCCGATTGCGCTTCCCAGCTCCAGCCCGGTCTCTTCCCCCAGTCCCATCAGCGACGCATACCGGTTAATCGTGTCGATCCCCAGCCGGCGCCCGACATCATAAAAAAAGATATTGCAGGACCGGGTCAGTGCCTCTGAAACCGACAGCTTTCCGTGAATTCCCAGACAGGTCGGATGAAATGTGTTCCCTTCAATTACCTGATCAAAATAGGTATACACACCAGTACAGTTCACCGTGTCCTCCGGTGTGATGATTCCCTCTTCCAGTGCAGCAACTGCTACAACCGTCTTAAAAGTCGAACCTGGCCGGTACAATCCATCTGTCGCACGGTCGACCAGCGGAGTATTTTCCGTCTCCAGCAACGCGGCATAATCGCTGTAATAATCATTGATATCATAGGTCGGCCAGGTCACCAGTGCCAGTACCGCGCCTGTTTTCGGATCGATCACTGAGATTGCGCCGCCTTTGACATTACCGCCTTCATCCGGGTCACCGGTCTGCCGCAGCTGTGCGATATAATCTGACAGAATTTCTTCCACCCGCTTCTGAAACGCCGCGTCGATGGTCAGATAAACGCTGTTTCCCGATTCCGGCTGAGAGGTTACTTCTTCGCTGATAATCTCGCCATTTTTGCCCTGTTCAACCGTGCGGGCACCATCCGTACCTCTGAGTGTCTCTTCACAATATCGCTCAATTCCAAATTTGCCTACATAATCACTCATCTGGTAGCCTTCCGTCTGATACCGGCTCCATTCCTCCGCCGACATCTGACCAACCGTACCAATGATATGCGGTGCAATCGTTCCATCAGGATAGCTGCGGACATCCTCTTCCACAATATCCATCCCCGGGAAACGGACAGACAGTTCTTTCAACTGTAAAGCTGTCTGCACCGATACGTTTTCCGCAAAGGTATACTCGTTGTTAAGCAGCGAGAACTGTCTCAGCAGCATCCCATAGCAAACCCCCGCAATTTTGCGACGGGTCAAGTCATCCCCTTTTATAATACCATATTCCTGGCATAGATTATACATACAATCTCCAGCGGTTGCATAACTGCTCAGACCGAGCATTTCCCGCAAGGTATCGGCGTCCTGTTTGTCCCCGGTAAACTCAGTCCCGTCTTCATTCAGCGGAAGGGGATCATACCAGCTTTCCCCCTGTTCCTCGCACAGGTCGATCAGCAGGCCAATCTGTTCAGCACAGTTTTCCAGATCAAAAAAAGCATAATAAAAGACGATGTTCAGACCAGTCTGATTTTCAGCAAGCGGCTGTCCGTCCCGGTCATAGATCTCTCCCCGGGCTGCCCGGATCGGAATGACCGAGACAGTGGTCGACTCGGTTTGCGCATTATAAGTTTCCCCATCAACAATCTGAATCGACATCAAATTCAGCAGATAGACCGAAGCTGTGATCACAGCCGCCGCAGTCAGTATCCAGGATCTTGTCCGAATGCTCCGCTGCGGGTCCTTCTGGGAAGCATCCTGAAGGTGAAATGACTGTACCGGCATCTGGTTACTCCTTTCTGTCCCGGCGCATCCGGGAAGCGCGCAGCCGAAGCTCGCTTTCTACCAGTCCCATCGACTTCAGCTGCATCTTTTTCATCAGCCAGTAAAGCAACCGAGCTGTCAAAGCAGTGTATACGCCCCGCCAGAAAATTCCTGAAAGCACCATTGCTATCGCTCCATCTGCGTACCCCCAGATAAACAGGTAAAACTCAGCGCAGACCAGCCCACAGCCAATGCTGCCAATTCCTGCCATCCAGACCGAATTAAGCGGACCGGCCCGCAGATAATTTTCTGTCAGCCATCCTGCCCCCGCGCAGACCAGCAGCATCAGCAAACCATAAAATCCCAGCAGACGGCCTTCCACCACATCCCAGATCAGACCAGCCAGCACCGCATAACCGCACGCTGCCTCGATCTTTTCTTCCAGCAGCACCCCGCAGATTCCTGCCCCCAGCAGCAGCGAAGGCCGCATCCCGAACAGCTCCGGGAAAGCGGGAGAGGACTGTATGCCGCCAAGCAAAAAGAGCAGGACTATCCACAGCGTCCATTTCAGCATCTTTCTGCCACGCAGTGTCATTCCCGCTCCCCCTTTACAGATATTCAGTCTCTCGCCGGTCATTCACCATGTCCGACCGCAGGTATACTGGTTTGCGCCGGTTCTGATTCCGGCTCTTCTGTCTCTTCCCCGTCTTTCCCCGGATAGCCGGTCACCACATAAACCGCTGTTGCACCTGCGATATCCGCCGAAGGTTCTACCGTCGCCCACAGGCTGATTCCGTTTTCCTCCAATTCAACCGACCGGACCGACCCAATCNNCCCTTCCGGGAAACTGCCGCTCAGACCCGCCGTAACCAACAGACTGCCCGGTTGAAGCCCTGCGTCTCTTGCAATCAGTTCCATTCGGGTGAGTCCTTCCTTTGCAAGAGTCAGATCGCCGGTGACATTTCCGCTGTCCCCGGTATCCGAACTGACCGCCCCGACATTGCATTCAGGCGACAGGATTGTGACCACTCGCGATGTGACCGAACCCAACTCTCCGATATAGCCGACCAGTCCGTCCGCTGTGATTACCGGGTCATACAGCGAAATCCCGTCCAGGCTTCCGCGGTCGATAGTAAAAGATTGAAAATTATCTGGTGTCCGCGCGATAACTTTTGCATCAATTAATTCCAACTGGGGATCTTCCTGTCGGATTTCCAGCATCTCCCGAAGGCGTTTGTTTTCATTTTCCAGCGACTGATAGGAAATCAGCTGTTCCCGCAGACGGGTAATCTCCTCCCGCAGTTCAATATTTTCCTGATAATTTTCCTGCGCATGAAAAAACACACCGGCAAATTCGGTAAAGCTGTCAGACACCTCCTGTGTCAGCAGCTGGAAAGGATACAGCAGCGCTGAAAGCACCTTTTCCGGCAGCGTCTGCAATCCACCGGAACGGGCGGAAAAAATCATAATCCCGGCAAGCAGCGCAGCTGCCGCCATCAGCAGCCTGCCGCGCTTTCCGCCAAAAAACTCCCGCACCTTTCCGCCTCCTTTCCCGGCACTCCCATCTTTTCAGCAGTTATCCTGTCGGTTCGCTGTTATACCGCGGCACATCCTCTTCGCTGAGGGCATCCGCCATCGCATCCAGATTATCCAGCACCAGCCCCGCGCCAACTGCGACACAGTCCAGCGGATTCTCAGCAATGTGCACCGGCATGCTGGTTGCATGATGAATCAGCCGGTCAATCCCCCGCAGCAATGCACCACCGCCAGTCAGTGTAATGCCCCGGTCGATGATATCTGCCGACAAATCAGGCGGCGTCCGTTCCAGGGTGTAGTGGACTGCGTCCACAACCTCCGACAGAGGGTCCTGCAACGCCTGACGGACCTGCTGAGAAGTAATGGTAATCGACTGTGGCAGACCGCTGAGCAGATTTCGTCCCTTCACTTCGATGGAAAGCTCACTTTCTCCATCCCCATTGAGCGGAACTGCGCTGCCAATCTCAATTTTAATCCGTTCTGCCGTCGGTTCACCAATCAGCAGATTAAAGTTCTTCCGTACATAGGCAATAATAGCCGCGTCAAATTTATCGCCGCCAACCCGGATGCTTCTCGACGCAACGATACCACCCAACGAAATAACAGCTACCTCGCTCGTCCCACCGCCGATATCGACAATCATTGACGCTGTCGGTTCGGAGACCGGCAGTCCTGCGCCAAGTGCCGCCGCCATCGGTTCTTCAATCACCAGCACCTTGCGGGCACCAGCCTGTTCGGTCACATCCCGTACCGCTCTGCGCTCAACACCCGTCACACCTGACGGCACACAGATCACCACACGGGGACGGATCAGAAAGCTGTTCCCGGCGGCACGGCGAATCAGATCTTCCAGCATACTGATCGTAATATCAAAGTCCGCAATGACGCCATCCCGCAGCGGGCGAACCGTTGCGACTGAATCGGGTGTCCGTCCAAGCACCGCCTTTGCCTCTTCACCGACGCAGCGAACCTTATCGGTCTGCACATCGACCGCGACAACGCTCGGTTCGCGGATGATAATTCCGTGTCCTTTCATATATACAAGGGTATTGGCCGTTCCCAGATCAATCCCGATATCTCTTGTAAAAAACATTCCTCTGCCTCCCTTTGTGCCTGTTCTACAACTGCTCAGCCTTCCGGCAGCAGACCCATCTCCCGGAGTTCACGCATCAATCGGGCGACGGGAAGCCCGACTACATTGTTGTAGTCGCCTGCAATCTGTTCCACCAGCAGGCCGCCGTATCCCTGGATGCCATAACTACCCGCCTTGTCAAACGGCTCGCCGGTATCCAGATACCGTTCGATCTCCGCATCGGTCAGCAAATAAAACCGAACCTCCGTCTCAACCGAAAAAACACGCTCCAAAAGCTGGCTGCCCGACCAGGCCATAACAGTGACAGCTGTGATCACCCGATGGGTACATCCAGACAGCTGCCGGAGCATCCGCGCGGCATCCGCACGGCAAGCAGGTTTGCCCATTACCTCACCGTCAGGCGATACAACAATCGTATCACCGCCGATCACGCAAATTTCCTGCTGTGGATTCTCTTCCCTGCACCGGATGAACACCTCCCGTGCTTTTTCATGCGAAAGAGAACAGACAATCTCACCGGCATCCAGTCCATCCCGCTGCATGCTCTCTTCGTCAAACCGGGAAGGTATCACCGTAAATTCCGGCAGGATCATTCCCAGCAGTTCCCGTCTCCGGGGTGAACCGGAACCTAAAATATATTTCATATGCAAACCATCACCTGTTTTCAGGCGTTCTCCTTTACCATCACAGTTTCCGTCCCCAGCGCAGATAAGCGCCCAATGCCGCAGCCAAACAGATCAGCCGGGCAACATTCAGTTCCACATAAACGCCCAGATTCAGCCGGATAACCGACAGATTGAGCGTCACCGCCTCGGGATAACCAAAGCCAATCGCATCGCCCCAGCAAAGCCAGCTGAGGAAACTGGTCTGCTGCGCAACCCGGGTCAGCACCGCGCCCATGATCAGCCCGGCCATCAGAAAGAGCAGAAATATCAGTGTCCTTTTCATTTGATTAACCTTCTCCGCCAGCAGTCTTGCCGGTCGAACCAAATCCGCCTGCGCCCCGCTCACTTTCCGGGAGCGGTTGACCGGCCGGAATCTCTTCCACTTCCGGCAATAAAACTGGTGTTACGACCATCTGCGCCACCCGCTCACCAGGCGCCACCGTATAAGCCTCCTGCGAATGGTTGTACAGCGGGACCATCAGTTCTCCGCGATAGTCGCTGTCGATTACACCGACACAGTTGGCAAGTGCCAGCCCATGACGGGAAGCAAGCCCACTGCGGGGATAAACCATCCCTGCTGTCCCTTCTGAAAGGACAACTGCAACGCCGGTATGAATCATCACCGTTTCACCTGGCTGCACTGTAACCGGCTCGCTGCCGCACAACGAGAGGTCAAAACCCGCACTCTGCCGGGTCGCCCGTGAAGGGATGACCGCATCCGGGCGGAGTTTCTGAAAATAAATTCTGTTCATGCTTCTTTCTCCATTCTTTCTATGCGGTGGAAAACTATTGTCAAATATTGATTTTTTCACGAGAAGATTGTCATTTTTCCCCGCAAGGGTCGATTTTTCCACCATTTCAACCTTGTTTTCCACCAAATATGCCGTAATGGCAGTTCAATCCCGGTGAATAATCCAAATCCACCGGCAGTTTTTACATAACCCCTCGCATATACAGTCCACGGGTATATTCTCTCAAAGGCCGCTGTTGTTTCCAGCAGTCCATGATCTCTGACACTTCGCGGGCAGATTCGATCGTAAAATCCAGCAGTGCAAAGTCAAATCCAACCAGTTCCTGCTGTTTATCGGTCATCGACAGCGGCAGGCTGTTGAGCAGGTAGCTGACCGCGTTTTCGCCTGACAGGATATCTTCCTTCCAGCACCGTACCGGGAACCGGGTCTGTGTACGGTCGGTCAGAAAACCTTTCCCACCGCACTGCCTGCATCCGATTTGTGCCCGGACGGGGCAGTTGCGCAATGCCATCAGTGCCATCCGGCCATAGGCATATATTCCGCAGGGAATCCCGGATTTACGGACAACAGCCGACAGCTGTCCCAGCTTTCCTTCAGGAGATAGGACAGCCGCTGACAGTCCAGTCTTTTCCGCCTCGAACAGAGCCGCGCTGTTGGCAAGGTTCAGATAGGGTCCGCCCACCAGCGAAAAGCCTGCTTCTTTACCCATCTGAATATGGGCGCCGCTCTCACAGTACAAGGTGTTGAACCCCAGCGATTTAAGCCGGTCAAGCAGACAAATACACTCATCCTCCCGATAGGTCAGCCGCGGCAGGGCCGGAAGAATGCGGTCCACCACAGCGGCAAACCGTCCTGTACCGGTAAATTCTCCCGATTCTGCCAGCCGCGCTACCAGTGCAGCAGGAAGAATGATCTGATCTGCCATTCCACAGACTGCTTCCAGCTGGCTTTCGTCCACGCATTTGCACCAGACCGCCGGATGATCCGCAAGCTGGCGTTTCTGTCCGGCAGCAGCCCGCAAAGCGGTGGGAGAGGTTTCCACAAATCTTCCTGACGGCTGCTGCCGCAGCTGATCCAGCTGCTGTACCGCATCCCTGCGCAGGGCATTGAGCTGAGAAGCCTTGATCATCAATCCATCGTCCAGCAAAACGGTCAAAGCCGCGCTGTCAGGCAGATAATACGGAGTCCCGCCCAGCTTTTCCAGCTGACGAACAATATAGGCCCGGTCAGCCGGCCGGGCATCTCCAGCCGCCTGCTGAGGCGGCTCACCGGTTACCGATACCGTATGTTCCCCATCCGAAAGACGCAATACAATCGGTTCCCCGCACAGCATCTCAAACGACACCGATACCGGAACCAGCAGGTTTTCCTTATGATACAATCCCCGCAATCGGGTAAAGACATCCGCAGCCGCGGTCACATCCTCCCGGGTACGGAATCCAAACATCTCCCGGGTACGCTGGCCGGTAAAATACCCGTCGGTAAAACCGCTCCGGGAGAAAACAGCCTGCAAAGTTTCCAGATCGGGCGTCTCCCCATTCAAAGCCTGGCGGCAGGCGGTGACAGCGGCGGCCACATACTCCGGCCGCTTCATCCTTCCTTCAATCTTGACAGAAGTAACCCCCATCCGGGCAATCTGCGGCAGCTGCAAAGTCAAATCCATATCCCGCAACGACAGCACATTTTCTCCAAATGACTTTTTGCCGCACCCGCTGCATCCGGCTGTAAAGGGCAGCCGGCAGGGCTGGGCACACTGACCCCGGTTGCCGCTTTTGCCGCCGATCGCGGCACTGAGGTAGCACTGACCGGAAACCGACATACAATGCGCGCCATGGACAAAAATCTCCGTTTCCAACGAGGTTGACCGGACGATCTGTTNNTCCGCGGCTGAGCTCTCTTGCCAGCACCACCCGTGAAAATCCCAGCTGTTCAGCCAGCCGCACCCCAGCCGGGGAATGAATCGCCATCTGGGTGGAAGCGTGCAGTGCAATATCCGGCGCGTATTCCCTGACAAGAGCCGCGACGCCCCAGTCCTGTACGATCATCGCGTCAACTCCGGCACTGACTGCCGCCCGGATACACTCTTTCAAAGCGTCCAACTCCTGATCAAAAACCACGATGTTCAGTGCCTGATGGATTTTAACGCCGCAGCGATGGGCATACTCTACCGCCTGAGCCAGCGACTGCTCGTCAAAGTTCTGGCTGTTTTTCCGGGCACTGAAATTCTTCTGCCCCAGATACACCGCATCCGCTCCGCAGCGGACGGCGGCAATGAGTGCATCCATCGAACCAGCGGGTGCCAGTATCTCCAGTTTTGAACGTTTCATTGGCTGTTGCATAACCGTATTTCTCCTATACTACTTCCATAATCCCATGCGGGGACAGCTTATTATAAAAAACTGCTGCAATGCCACGGCGGCTTGCAGCAGGCTGGCCGTTATTTTGAGGTGCTGCGGTGCCCGGATACAGCTTTTTCCGGTGCCGGATCGGATTCAGAAGCATTCTGTTCAACCTGATTGCGCAGAGTCAAAAGCTCCAGATCACTTTTCAGCTTACGGTTTTCCTGCACCAGAGCTTCCACCGCACGGCGCAGTTTATCGACATTCACCCTGGCAGCAGCAGCTTCTTCGGCATAGTTTTTGAGCTGAAGGCGGAAATTGTCCGCATCCCCTTCATTTCTCGACGCATCATCGCTGAGTTCAAGCGCAGTCATAATCGCTGCGGAAAGGACCGATGTCCCTGGGTTGTCCGCCATAAAACGATTGATCCGTTCATTAAGGCCGGCCGCCAGACCGGTTACATACTCCTCATTTTCCTCGGTATTAAGACAAAATATTCTGCCGCAGATATTTACCTTTACTTTACGCATAACCTGTCTTCCTCTCATCTGTATGATAATCCGGGCGCACCGGATAGTATTTTCAGCTTGCGTCCAACAAGCCAACGGCCGCCGGGCATAGTCCAATTGATATCATTATACCTTTTTTTGACGGTTCTGAAAAGGGCTTTACCGTTTTTTTTACATTTACCCTCTGCTTTTTTGTCGGAATAACGGCAATTTACAGAATTATAAAAAATTTTATAAAATTTTCGATAATCCTGTCAGCCAGCCGATGAATATGTTATAATAGATACAGAGAGACTTTATATTATCCTGTCCGCAGCAGACTGGCACAGTCTGTTGCGTGGCATACAGCCCGATATAAATCAGGAATTATGATCAGAAAGGTGGACAGATTATCTTGACTGCAAATCAAAATGACCCCATCCAAACGCTGGCCAGCTGGATCAAGGAATCCAACCGGATTGTATTTTTCGGCGGAGCAGGTGTTTCAACTGAAAGCGGCATTCCCGACTTCAGAAGTGAAGACGGCCTTTATCATCAGAAATACGACGTACCACCAGAAGTTATCCTCAGTCACACCTATTTTAAGCAGAATCCCGCCGGTTTTTTCCAGTTCTACCGGGAACGGATGCTGTATCCTGACGCACAGCCCGGCCCTTCTCACCTGGCACTCGCAGCACTTGAGGCAGCCGGCAAGCTCTCGGCAGTTGTCACACAAAATATTGATGGACTTCATCAGGCCGCCGGCAGCAAAAAGGTCTATGAACTGCACGGCAGTGTGCTGAGAAACTACTGTACCCGCTGCGGCAAGGCTTTTTCGCTGGACAACCTGTTCCAAAACTCTGACGAAAAAGGAATCCCCCGCTGCAACTGCGGCGGCATTATCAAACCGGACGTCGTGTTATATGAAGAGTCCCTGGACCAAAACACCATCACCGGAGCGGTACAGGCGATTCATCAGGCTGATATGCTGATCATCGGCGGTACCTCACTGGCGGTCTATCCGGCAGCCGGACTGATACAGTATTACTGCGGGCACCGGCTGGTACTGATCAACAAAACACCTACTCCTCAGGACGGCGCAGCTGATCTGCTGATTCACGGCCCGCTGGGCAGCATCCTTTCACAGGCATGTCAGGCATGTTTCATATGCCCAACAGCTGGAACTTCTCAGGCCGGAAAGGATGGAAACCGCCAATGAAAAAACTGCCACTCAACCGCGAATATCTGACCATTGCGATGTATGCTTTTTTGGTCATTATCGCGTCTGTACTTTGCATCCTGGCTATAACCAATTCCAATACCGTCCTCACCATAATAGGCCAGTTTCTAACAATACTGACTCCGTTTATCTGGGGCGGCTGTCTGGCTTATGTCCTCAATCCCGTATTAAAAACCTGTGAGAAAATTCTGGATACCGTTTTCAAGGATTATCTGAGCAGACGATGGAAACGAACCATCGGAATGCTGATGACCTATCTTTTTGCGATCACCCTGCTCGCCATACTGCTGCAAATCATTCTGCCGCAGATTATCGACAGCATTAAAAACCTGATTCCTCAGATTACAGCATGGATCAATACGCTGCCGGTTATCTTCAACGACCTGGCAACCCGTTATGAACTGGATATCAACCAGCTGACCCAAACCCAGACCATTACCATGATCTGGAACAATATCCAGACGACCATCACCAATTTTATCAGCGATCTGACAACGTTGATTCCGCGTCTGTTTCAGCTGACAACCTCACTGGTAGGAACCCTGCTCAATATATTGATTGGAATTATCCTGTCGGTTTATCTGCTGGCCAGCAAAGAGCTTTTTTATGCACACGCCAAAAAGCTGGGCTATGCACTGTTTCCCAAAAACCTGATGGACAAGCTGCTGGAGATTACCCACACCAGCAACAGTATTTTCACCGGATTTATTATCGGAAAAATCGTCGATTCCACCATCATCGGGGTTCTCTGCTTCATTGTCATGGCACTGTTTGACTGGCCATATGCCATGCTGATCAGTGTTATTGTCGGGGTAACCAACGTAATTCCCTATTTTGGACCCTTTATCGGTGCCATTCCGTCAATTCTGCTGCTGTTGATCATCGACCCCAGAACGGCGGTGATGTTTGGAATTTTTGTCCTGATTTTGCAGCAGCTGGATGGAAACGTCATTGGGCCGAAGATTCTGGGAGACTCGACCGGACTTTCCGCCTTTTGGGTGGTTTTTTCAATTACCCTTTTCAGTGCCATCATGGGCCCGATCGGCATGCTGATCGGTGTGCCCACCTTTGCAGTGATCTATTCTCTGATTCGGGATTTTGCCGAATGGCGGCTCAAACGCAAAAATATGGCGACTTCAACAGATGCTTACGCTTCTCCCGCACATGCAGNNCTGAAAAGACCGATGAATAAACCAATCTCCCAAAATGGGCCGGCAGATCGGTATGATCTGCCGGCCCATTTAAACTGTTATCAGTTTTACGAAATGGTTACCCGCTCACACAACAGCTCATCCGAACTGTGTCCAACCATAATCTCAAAATCACCCGGTTCAAATACCCTCGCCTCGTTATTCCAGAAAGAAAGCATCGCCCGTGTCACCTGGAAGCAAACCGTTCTTCTTTGATGCGGCTGAAGATCAATCTGCACAAAGTCTTTCAATTCCTTGACCGGACGGACAACCGATGCCGCGACATCATGAATATACAGCTGAACCGTTTCTCTTCCGGCGATATCCGAAGTATTTTCAACATCCACTGAAACATTGAGCAATGTCCCGTCTTCAGCGCCGACTGTCTTATCAATACACAAATCAGTATAACGGTAATCCGAATAGGAAAGGCCATATCCAAACGGGAAAAGCGGTTCATTTGGGCAGTCCAGATAACAGGAGACATAACGGTGCGGTTCCCCGATCAATGGACGGCCGGTATTCATATGATTATAATAAACCGGAACCTGACCAACTGTCTGCGGAATACTCATAGCCAAACGGCCGGACGGATTGACATCGCCGCACAATACGTCGGCAATCCCGTTTCCTGCCTCAATGCCCAAAAACCACGCCTGTACCACTGCGTCACAGAAAGGCAGAACCGGACGGATTTCCATTGGCCGGCCACTGAAAATAACTGCAATAACCTTTTTCCCCATATCATGCAGCCGTTCCAGCATCTTCTCCTGGTTATGGGACAGCCGCAGCACCGTTTTACTTGCCGATTCGCCGGTATCATCCGGGTGTTCACCCACACCTGCAATGATGATATCGCAATCCGCCAGCCTTTCCAGCTCGGCTGTCTGATCGGAAACATCCATAAACCCCTGCTGCATCGGCCGGAGCGGCTCAGCCATTGCCATTGCTGTGATCTGAACGCCATGCTGTTTTAAACCGCTGTACAGTGTCGCCTGCTCGGCAGACTCTGCAAACGCCCATCCACCGAGGACGTCCGCGCTGTTGGCAAACGGACCGGCTAGGCCAATCTTCTGACTCTTATCCAACGGCAGCAGCCCGCCTTCATTTTTCAGCAGGACAATACTCCTTGCGGCAGCCCGACGGGCAATCTCCAGATGTTCTTTGCAGAGATGGACCTGTTTTTCTTTTTCCGGGTCAGCACCTTTGAAGGGATTCTCAAACAGTCCGAGTTTATTTTTCAGCTGTAAAATCCGCAATACTGCTTCATCTATCAGCGATATGTCAATTTTCCCTTCCTGTACCAGTCTGCGTCCCTCGTTCAGGTAGTGGGTGGACATCATTTCAATATCTGCGCCCGCTTCCAGCGCATATTTTGCCGCCTCTGTCCCGTCTGCTGCATACCCGTGAGCAATCATTTCATGCACTGCGCCAAAATCGGTAATCGCGACGCCGTCAAAGCCCCATTCTTCCCGCAGAATCTTACGGAACATCTTTTTGTTGCCGGTCGCCGGGATACGGTCAATCGTATTGAAAGAGGTCATCGCCATCGCAGCACCCGCGTCAACCGCCGCTTTGTAAGCAGTCAGGTAGAATTCCCGCAGAGTACCGTCGGAAATATCGACGGTGTTGTAATCCCGGCCAGCTTCCGAACCGCCATATCCGCCAAAATGTTTAAAACACGAGGCAATCCGGTCAGGGGCCGACATTTCCTCTCCCTGATATCCTTTTACCGTCGCTTGGGTCATTCTTGCCCCCAGCAGCGGGTCTTCGCCGGGGGACTCCATCACCCGGCCCCATCGCGGGTCACGCACCAGGTCGGCCATCGGTGAAAAGGTCAGATGTACACCGGTCACCGCGCTCTCACGCGCCGCCATCGCTGCCGCCTCTTCCATCAGTCCAGTGTCAAAGCTGCATGCCATCGCAAGCGGAATCGGATAGACCGTTTTCAGGCCATGGATAACATCCGCCATAAACATCAGCGGAATATGATGCGGCTGTCTGGCCATATGTTCTTTCTGCATCTGGATCAGTTTTTCAGCCCCGAAAGCGTTGAGGGTGCTCCCCAGACAGGACACATCCTCCGGGCGGAGATTCATCGCTTTCAGCGGTCCGGTCAGATCGACTGAATCCTCAGTGCCAAAAAAGTTCGGAGCCATCTGGGTCATTTCCCCCAGCTTTTCCTCAAGGGACATTGAAGCAAGCAGTTCATAAATCTGTTTGTCGGTCATCATACATCCTCCTGTCAAATAAATTAATAAAAAAACAGCCGAACCGGGCATGCTACCCGACCCGGCTGTCAACTCCTTATTTCAGCGCGTCGTTATACACCGCCCGTTCACCGCCAATATAACGTGCACGGCTGCGGGCAAGAATCAAAATTGCTTCGCCAATGTGATCAATACCAACCCGTACCGGGACGGCAACTGGTTTGAGGTGCATCCCGATCAGCGTTCCGCCGATGTCCATTCCGGCTACAGCGCGTACCTCTTCCACCAGCGCAGGAGATTCCATCTTCTGATAGGTTACAGTTCCAAAAGAACCGCCCGCGTGCATCTGCGGAACCGCGTTGACCTCATCCAGATGCCAAGCGTCCGCTGCTGCCCGCTCGACGACCAGCGCACGGTTGAGATGCTCACAGCACTGGGCGGCAAGATACAGCCCCTTTTCCCTCAGCACTGGCATTACACCGTCATATACCGCCTGCGCAGCTTCCAAACTGCCGACCGAACCGATCTGTTTACCGATAATCTCACTGGAACTGCACCCGATCACGACAAAATCGCCCGGACGACAGGCCGTCTGTTCCAACAGTCTGCGCAATGCTTCCGACACCGACTGACGGATCATATCTGGATGCAGCACTGTATTTTCACCCATAACCGACGCTTCCTTTCCACCCGGCAGCTATCTGCCGGTCCTATCAACAGTATAACGTATTTTGGCCGGAAAGTCCAGAAAAATCTGTGCAGATTTCCACTGTTATCCATCCCACAACCGGGCAGCTTTCCCTTCCAGCCATTCCACCGCTGCCTTGCGATAAACCCGCAGTGCGCTTGGGACCGGATAAGACTCTTCCAATTGGGCAAGTGTGACCGGCTGCCAGCCGTCGGGCAGATGTCCTTCGGCTTCGCAAAGTACCAGAAAACCCGTCATCTGCCATTCGATATGGGTAAACAGGTGTTTAGAATGGGCAAGAGGGATGAGCCGTCTGACCGGTATACCGACCAGTTCAAGCGCCTGTCGCACCTGCCGTTCATCCGCTTCCCCGTCCAGTGACGGGAATTCCCACAGTCCGGCCAGCAAGCCTATTTCTGCCCTTTTGCGCAGAAACAGGCGGTTCTCCTCAATCACCACCAGCACTGTTTTCTGTTCCACCCGCCGCGCCTTTTTGGCCGATTTCACCGGGAACAGTTCTGCCTGATCACGCGCGCCGGCAAGACAGTAATCCCGCACCGGGCAGCGGTCACACGCCGGCTGTCCCGGTGTACAGACGCCCGACCCGAGGTCCATCATCGCCTGATTGAAGTTGCCCGGATGAAGGGTAGCCGGAAAAGCAGACATAGCGGCATACAAAACATCATGAAAAGCCTTCTTGACCTGCGGGCGGGTGATATCGCCTTCCGCCGCCAGCAGCCGGGAAGTTACCCGAAGCAGGTTCCCATCGACAGCCGGTTCCCGGATTCCAAAAGCGATTGACCCAATCGCACCGGCCGTATAGTCGCCAATCCCGCAGATTGACCGAAGCGCAGCAATGCTGGCGGGAAGCTCTCCGCCAAACTCTTGCATCACCTGACAGGCACCTTTTTTCAGGTTGCGCACCCGGCTGTAATAGCCGAGCCCTTCCCACAGTTTGGCGAGCTGCATATCATCTGCATTCGCCAACGATGGTATATCCGGCACCGCTTCCAGAAAACGCCGGTAATAGGGCAAAACTGCCTCTACCCTTGTCTGCTGCAGCATGATTTCCGACAGCCAGACATGGTATGGGCTGTTCTCCTCCCGCCAGGGCAGGCGGCGGCCCTCCTTGCGGTACCATTCATCCAGCACTGCTGCCATCGCGGCCAGACGTCCGGTCATCTCTGATTCCGTCAGCGGACTGAGCAGGATTTCAGCCGCTGTATTTTTATCCTTCATGCCTGTTCAGCACTGTAGGCGTAACCCAGCCGGAGTGCCTTTTCATTTGCCTGCTGCAAATAGGCTTTGGAATCCGGGACGCATCCTTTCATCGACTGAATCAGTGTTTCCAGATTGGTGAAAGCCGTCTGCCGCAGGACCTGCCCCAGCATCACAATATTGCCCAATCCTTTCAGACCATTCTCTTCTGCAAGGCGGGTTGACGGGATGTAAAAGGCTTCAATATCCGTTCTGTCCGTCTGCTTTTCAACAAGCGAAGAATCTATAAACACCCTGCCGCCCGGCTTGACTGTGCCGATAAACCGGTCAAATGACGGGGTATTGAGGACAACCAGCGTTTCCGGACGGGTGATCAGCGGACAGCTGATCTCTCTGTCGTCGATACATACCGCACAGTTGGCAGTGCCGCCCCGCATTTCGGGGCCGTAACTGGGCAGCCAGGAAACAAACCGGTTTTCCAGCATCGCGGTATTGGCCGCCACCTTACCCATGAACAGCACACCCTGCCCGCCGAATCCTGCTACCAGCATATTCAGTATCATACTGTCTCTCCTTCCGCTGTCAGATGCACATTCCGGTCGACAAAGTTTCCAAGCGGATAATAGGGAATCATCTTCTTTTCTACCCAGTCAAGTGCCTCTACCGGTGTCATGCCCCAGTTGGTCGGACAGGTAGATAGTACCTCGACAATTGAAAAGCCCTTTCCTTCCAGCTGGCAGGTAAACGCTTTTTTGATTGCAGCCTTTGCCTGCCGGATATGGGCGACCGTGTTGACAGCTGTCCGCTCGGCAAATGCCACCCCGTCAACATTTTGCAGCAGCTCACACACCCGCACCGGATATCCCGAATAATTGACATCCCGTCCATAAGGCGTAGTCTGGGTAATCTGACCGGGGAGAGTGGTCGGTGCCATCTGACCGCCGGTCATCCCGTAGATTGCATTGTTGATAAAAATGACTGTAATATTTTCCCCACGGGTCGCGGCATGAATCGTTTCAGCCGTACCAATTGCCGCCAGGTCGCCATCCCCCTGATAGGTAAAGACGACATTACCTGGCTCGACCCGCTTGATACCGGTCGCAACGGCAGGCGCCCGCCCGTGCGGTGCCTCCACCATATCAC
>DCTE01000190.1:0-35051 GCA_002329405.1 Ruminococcaceae bacterium UBA1448
TTGCCGTATCCTTTTCACCCCACAGCAGCAGCGCAGGAAGATGAACCGACGGCATTTTCGGGGTCATATCGGTATTGACACAGCGGACCAGCGTTTGACGCATCATCGGAGAAGCGTTCAGATAATCGGCACTGCCATGACTGCGGCGAAGGTTTTCCAGTGCATCCGGGTAGAGCACCCGGCAAAGCGGCAGTTCCAGAATCCAGCGGCAGATTTTATATTTCCGCTGGCGGAGTTTCTGTTTTGCCGTCTTTTTGGGCAGGACGCCGGCAGCATCCATCAGAATCATCCTTGTAACGGTAAAAGGCAATCCCTGTCTGGAAGCAATTTCGACCGACACCCGTCCGCCATGGGAATGGCCCATCAGGATGACCTTTTTTAGGCCCAACGTTTGAATCAGCTCAATCACAAAATCGGCAAACTCACTGACACCCCAGGGTTCAGACGGTTCCGCCGTTTCACCAAATCCCGGAAAATCGGCAGCCAGCACCGGGACAAAATGCGCCATATGTTCCAGCAATTTGGGATAGATCGAAATGCTGGTCCCCCAGCCCTGCAAAAATACCAGTATTTCTCTGTCCGGGTCTGGCCTGCCGTCCGGGCAGCCCAGCATCGCATAATTGACAGAAAAACCCTGCACCTGTATCCTCTGCGTCTGCATCTGCATCCGCCTTTCCATCGTAGTCTATATCTAAATTAGTATAATGCAAATCAGTAATGATGTCAAGTTTACCTGCCCTGCCAAATGCCGCATTTTTTTACCGGAAAACCATTGACATTCTTATCTGACACGCATATAATATAGCTGGCATTCAGCACAAAAAGGAGACGAATATCATGTATAATTATATAAAAGATTACCCCCGCCCACAGCTGCTCCGCAACCAATGGGAAAATCTCAATGGAAGATGGGATTTTGCTTTTGACGACGCCGGAGATGGACTGTCGTTGGGATGGCAGAACGGCTTTACACCGCAGCACCAGATTCAGGTTCCGTTTACATATGAAACGAAGATGAGCGGCATTGAAGACCCAAATCCACATAGCGGCGTATGGTATTCCAGAACCTTCACAGCCGTCAAAAGTGACAAACGGCTGCTGCTGCATTTTGAAGGGAGCGACTGGCACACCCGGGTGTTTGTCAACGGATATTTTGTCGGTGAACACAGGGGCGGCTATGCACGCTTTTCCTTTGACATCACCGACTGGATTGAGAACGGTGACAACCGGCTGACCGTTTATGTGACCGACAGTTTCTCTATCTCCCAGCCGCGCGGCAAACAACGCTGGAAAAAGGAAAACTTCGGCTGCTGGTACGTTCAGACGACTGGTATCTGGAAAACCGTCTGGATGGAATATGTCCCGGCGGCAAGAATTGAGCGGCTGAAACTGACGCCCGACCTTCAGCATCAATCTGTCCACATTGAGGCAGAAGTCTGCGGTGCAGAAAAAGGCATGCTCCTTGCACAGGCCAGTTTTGAAGGAATCCCGGCGGGAGAAATCCGCGTCCCGGTTAAAATGGGCAAAGCAACTGCCGAACTGGGCCTGGAAAATATGGATGTCTGTGAATGGGGCGTCCGCATCTGGAGCCCGGAATCCCCCGACCTGTATGATCTGCAAATCAGTTTCTATCCAGATGGAGAAGACACCCCCTGCGACTGTGTCCAATCCTATTTTGGCCTGCGGGAAATCTCTATCCATGATGGAAAAGTCCTGCTAAACGGCAATGAACTGTACCAGCGTCTGATTCTTGACCAAGGGTATTGGCCGGACAGCCATCTGACGCCGCCCAGTGAGGAAGCGCTGATCGAAGATCTCGACAAAATCCTTGCGCTGGGCTATAATGGCCTGCGCAAACATCAGAAGACTGAAGACGAACGGTTTTTGTACTGGTGCGACCGAAAAGGGGTTCTGGTCTGGAGCGAGTTCCCGGCGACCTATCGGTTTGATGACGAAGCTGTCGGGAATATAACCGCTGAATGGATGGAAATTGTCCGGCAGAATTACAATCATCCCAGCATTATCACCTGGACCCCCTTCAACGAAAGCTGGGGCGTTTCAGAGATTGCCCGCAACCCGATGCAGCAGCATTTTACCGAAGCAATCTATTATATGACCAAGTCGCTTGACCCTATGCGCCCGGTCATCTGCAACGACGGCTGGCGGCACACTATTTCGGATATCATCACCCTGCATGACTATGCGGAAGATGCAGAGGAATTCCTCAGCTACTACCTGAACAACTGCAAAGCGATGCTTGACAACCACATTCCTTTCACCATTGACCGGTGCCATTATGCCTTTGCGGACGGATACAGCTATCACGGCCAGCCAGTCATCATCAGTGAATTCGGCGGCATAGCCTTTACCGGTGACGACAGCGGCTGGGGGTATGGAAACAAGGTTGCGACCAAAGAAGATTTTATCCGCCGGTTTGACGCGATTACAACCGCTATCAAACAGCTTCCCTATTGCTGCGGATACTGCTACACACAGGTAACCGATGTCCAGCAGGAGGTCAACGGCCTGATGACACCCGACCGCCAATTTAAAATTGAACCGGAAATTATCGCAAAAATCAATCTCAAAAAATCCTAAAACGATTAAAGGGCCGCGGGAATAACCTGCGGTCCTTTTTCATTGGATATGCAAATCAATAACGGACAACCCAATTTTTGCCGGTAATGCCTGCAACTGCGCCGCTCTCCAGCAGAGAGGTGCAGCCCTCATGCGCTAGCAGCCATTTGTTGTTGGCAGTCAGCCGCTTATCTTCATGCGGCAGTTTGAGATCGGTATTGGTACCTTTAGGCAGGCAGACCAGGCATTTAAATCCATGGTCGCTTACCTGGCAGGGACAGTAATGCAGCGTTGTGCCGTAAACTTCGATTGCCTTGCCGGGTTCGAGGACAAACGCCTTGACTTTGGAGGCATCAAGTTTTCCGTTTTCCAGGTCAAACAGCGTTGCCAGCAGCAGCACCAGCGGTTCACCGACTGCAAGGTTGATTTCACTGCCCTGATGCCATTCCAGCGCGTTCATCTGGCTGTTATAGCCCCAGCAGCAGCCGGCCTGCGTCGGCATTTCACCGTACAGCACATGGGAGATTTCCGCGGCAGATGCACATTGTTCCAGGCTGTCAATCGACGGCTCATAAGTGCTCTGTCCCTTTTCCGGCATCGGAAGGGCTGCAACTGCTGCCGCAAGGTCGGACAGATCCATTCCGTCCACAACCCGGCCATAAGCGGCAAATTCCGGGTCACTGACCGAATAGAAAGGAAGTCCGGGGTTCAATTCTCTGAGTGTCTCAAGCATACTGATTACCTCCTGCACTAGCGGCAGCTGCCGCTTTTGTTCAAAAATATTTTTGTTGCTGGCGGGTGTGCTCCCGCACGGTCTATCATTTATTATACGCCAGCCGTCAGCATTTTGCAAGACAAACCTTTACAGGTTAGACGCGAAAAAGCCGCCCTGTTTTCAGGACAGCTCTCTCACATTCGACAACCAATCTGTCATCTGGTCGGCCAGTTATTTAATCCAGCGATTCCAGCGGAACCGTCACCGCATGTTCAGTATCGAGTTTAAACTCGCTATAATCATATTGCCACTCGGTAATCGTTTCCAGTTCTTTATCGGTCGCGGCATAAAAGTCATGACGGACACTGACGACGCCGGTCTGCGGGTCTACAGTTGAGGAAAGCAGCCCGGATTTTAGGATTGTCGCTGTTCCACCGTCCTGGAGACCCGTTACCTCTTCTTCCAACTGGGTAATCTTTCCATCGTACTGCGGGCGAATCACCTCAAAATCCTGTCCGCTCCAGCCATACGGAACCAGGTCATAGCTGATCGCACCATCTTTGATGACAAAGTTTTCGACAGTATACCCACCAATCGGGCTGGTCTCTATTTTAGCACCTTTTTTCAGTTCGTCCAGGCTGATCGTCCGTTCTTCTCCCAACCATCCGCCATCTTCCGAAAACTGTTGAATCACCGGGGTCAGCATAAGCGAAGTTGCATTTTCATCAGGAGCAGTCAGGTTAAGTGCACTGCCGCTAATTGCAGTGGCTTTACAAGTATACAGTTCCTTACCAGTATTATCAGTAATATAAAGCATACTGGTATCCATGCCTTCGTAAATCACAACATCCCTTCCGACAGAATCGGTTGTATGTTTTTCCTCGACCGTGGTCTGGATTACGCCGCCTACCGGTCCAAATGCGAGATAACTCAAATGAAGGTCTCGGTTGAGGGTGTAATCCTTTCCATCTATGTCTTTATACGTTACTTCCGGCATCGGGAAATCTGCCGGCTGCGCAATCTTTGCGCCTGCACGGACTGATTCTCCGTCCAACGTGACAGTAAACTTCCATTCTCCGCTCCGACCAAGTGCAGTATTGTCTTCCAATACAACCTGAATCTCGTCCCCTTCCGGGACATCAGTCAGAATATAATGCCGCCAGAGCTTGAGCGAACCATCTTCATTGAGGTACCAGTCTTCAACGTCATACTGAGCAATTGTTTCACCATTGATCGTCGCATAATAAAAATCGGGGCCCACGCCGAAAAACCGGTTCCACAGCGGTCGATAATCGTCCCAGCTCATAATTTCGTCAATGGCTTCCTGCCCGGAAATCGTCAGGAAAATATCCATACTGGTGACATCCATCGAAATATTGTCCAGTGTGATGCTGACGCCGTTGTCGGTTACCGTCTCCCCAATGGCGGCATTATAGGCTTCCAGCTTTTTCTGTGTCTCGACAAAATTGGTACGCGGTGCCTCTACCGGGTCAGAAACCTCCGACTGGCTCGGAGCCTCCTCAAAGAATCCAATCTTTCCGCCCAGCATCGTGACCAGCTGCGGGCCGACCGCACAGACCGTCACCGCACTGCCGCAGAGGATTGCCGCTGCAATCAGGCTGATGCGCAGTGTACGATTGATGGTAGAGCCCAACTTTCCTTTCTGACTGTGCTTATTCATAGTATAATTCCTTCCTGTCTTTTCGTAATCTTCCGATTCAAAACCCTGTTCTGACATTACAAACGTTTCATCCTCTGCCGATTGTATCTTTTGCAGTGCCAGGCGGCAGATGCGTTCATTGACCATGTCCGGAACCTGCTCGGGTTCATCAGACGGCGGCAGCTCAGACAGCGCATGCAGCAGCTGTTCATCATATTCCATGTTGTTTCGCATAATTTCTGCTCCCCCTTCCCATCTGTTTGAGATACTCTCTTCTCAGCTTTGCCCGTCCTCTGGACAGGCGTACATTGACTGTATGTTCATTCATGCCGAGTGCCTCACCGATCTCACGGGAAGTTTCCATCCGATAATACCGCCGAAGAAAAATCTCCCGATCCGGCTGTTCCATCTATGCAACCAATGTTCCGATCAGATCTTCCCCATCTGATGAAAGGTGCTCCGGCAGAATATCCATTATTTCCGAAAGCTCGGCTGTCGGTCTTGCAAGCCCACGCCTGCGGTCAATAGCCCGGTTGCGTGCTGTCACAATCAACCATGGCATAAGCGGCCGGCTATCCTCCAGCAGAGAAGAAGCGTTTTCCCAGGCTTTGACCAGTACATCAGCCGCCACTTCCTCGGCATCCTGCGGATATTCCGGCAAGACCCGGCAGACAATCCGATAAATCAGACCGCCATACTGCTGCTGCAACAGGCGAATCCCGTTTTCCGGTTCATTCACCAGCTGATGCAGCACAACCACATCTTCAATTTGCATTTCCGGCATGCCCACACCTCCTTGCCGTCATCTTATTTGGAAGGCCTTCACCAATATAAACGAATCAAAAAATCAAATTGTCTCACCTGCTATCTTTTTTTTAACAAAAAAAGCAGGCAATTGACCAAACAGTCAAATGCCTGCGCACACAAATAACAAACACACGAAATGCGGAAAACGAAGAGATCAATCATCCGGTATATACTCGATGATATCAGAAACAGAACACTGCAAGATAAAGCAAAGCGTGTCCAATGTTTTTAATGTAATGGTATACCCATGCTTCATCCGATGCAGAGTATTGGCAGAGATACCTTCTTTATAAATCAAATGGTATTCAGTAATATTCTTTCGCTGTAATGTTTTATAAAACGGAGCATAACTAATCATAATTGATAACCTCAGTTTTATTATACCCGTATTATTCGAAAGAATGCGCTTAATATATTAAGCTGATTGAAAAAAAGCAGTAAAACCGGGAATAAACAGAAAAATTGACGGTTTTTGCAGCATTTTACAAATATAAAGAGGTTGCAATTATAATGGCCTTTCCATGCAAAACCATTCACTGTCATACAAATGTGCCTGGCCCATTGTTTTGAATCCCATCTTCCGGTAAAGGGCAATTGCCCGTTCATTTTCCGGTGCTGCCAGCAGGCGCATCCCGTCAAATCCCATCTCTAAAGCAGTTTGCAGGATTTTTTGCAGCATCCGGCTGCCAATTTTGGGGTGTTCACAGGTTGAACAGGCCCCAAACCGGGACAGTTCACAGGGATTTTCAATCCCGGCCCCCCAAAAAGGCAGTTCATTCAACTCCTCATCCGGCAGCAGAGAAGCAGCCGAAAGAATCTTTCCATCCGGCAAAGTCAAGAGATACAGTCCGCTTCTCTGGATATCTTCCTCAATAAATTCCATCGACGGATACTCGTCATCCCAGGTGACTCCCGGCAGTTCCAGCAGGGAATGGTACAAATCCAGTACCGCCTGTGCATCTTCTCTGCTTGCCTTCCGAAAAATATACATCCGCTATCCTCCCAGACAAATATTTATATTATATTATTGTAACATATTCTCATCTTTTTGCAAGACAATTCCATTTTAAAAATGGACATGCACCGCTGTCGCGGCACACGCCCATTTTACTGCAACGATTATTTGAAAAACAGCGGAAGCTCTTCCAGATAGAAGATATCCTCTCGTTTGGCCGCGTCGCCTTCCGCAAGCACTGCTCCGCGTCCGACGATCTCACCGCCAGCCTTTTCGACCAGCTTTTCCAATGCTTCCAGACTCTCACCGGTAGAAATGACGTCATCCACAATCAAAACCCGTTTCCCGGTCAGTTTTTCAACATCCGTTCTTCCAAGTACCAGATGCTGAACATGCTGGGTTGTAATCGAATTGACGACCACCTCAATCGGGTCAATTGTATAGACTTTTGCTTCTTTACGGGCAATCACATGAGGTTTGCCGGAAAGAGCAGACATTTCATAAGCCAGCGGGATACCTTTACACTCTGCCGTCAAAAGCACATCAAAATCCGGGCTTTTTTTGAGCAGCTCCGCCGCTGTCGCTTTGGTCAGTTCCACATCGCCCAGCATGATGAATGCCGCAATATCCAATGTATCGCTGACCGCACAGATCGGCAGCTCACGGGTCACACCTGCCACATGCAGCGTATATGTTTTCATTCCATACCATTCCTTTGTTTCAAGATATCAAATGACCCGTTTATACCATTATCCGGGAGGCCATGCAAGCGAACGGCCGGCAAGTACATGGAAATGCAGATGTCCGACTGTCTGACCGCCATCCCTGCCATCGTTGGCAACCACACGGTAACCGTCTTTCAGCCCAAGTTCATCAGCCAGTTTTGCAATCACCGCATAGATATGGCCGATAACCGCGCTGTTGTCTTCATTGACTGCCGAAGGGCCGGAAATGTGCTGCTTGGGCACAACCAGAAAATGGACCGGAGCCTGCGGATCAATGTCGTAAAACGCATAGCAGGTGTCATCCTCATAAACCTTTTTGGAAGGGATTTCGCCTGCGATGATTTTACAAAATAAACAATCTGCCATCAAAAAGCCTCCTTTCAATTTTTTGAATTTTCAAAGACAACCGGATAGCTGTCCGGCTGCCATTTTAAACAATCAGTCTTCCTTGGCCATCTGTTCAATCAGACCATCCAGAACAGCCATTGCCTCGTCGACCTTGAACGGATCACTGACACCACCCTGTGCAGTATCGGGACGTCCGCCGCCCTTACCGCCGGTTACAGCGCAGACTTCCTTGATAACCTTACCGGCATGGACACCCTTCTTGACTGCTTCGGGGCCAACCATGCAGACAAACATCGGTTTTTCCTTGCTGCCGCCGCAGATCAGTGTGCAGGAACAGGGGAACAGGTCACGCAGTTTATCGCCCATCATGCGGATGCGTTCAATCGGCGTGCCGGGAATCGAAACGTTGAATACAGCGACCCCATTGACACGACGGACATCACGGCGCAGCTGCTCCAGCTGGCCATCAGCCAGACGGCCGTTAAGCATCGCAATTTCACGGGCACTGTCTTTCAGTTCTGCGGTCATCTGTTCCAGCTTATGCGGCAGCTCAGCAGGAGAAGATTTGACCACGGCAGCAGCAGCAGCCAGAGAGTTCTTGAGACCTTCTGCCATCGACAGGAAATTGAAACCGGTAACCGCTTCAATTCTTCTGACACCAGCTGCAACAGAAGCCTCAGATACAATCTTGAACAGACCAACTTCACCGGTATTGCCGACATGGGTACCGCCGCACAGTTCCATCGAATAATCACCGATCCGAACGACACGGACAGTGCTGCCGTATTTTTCTGAGAAGAGGGCCATCGCGCCTTCCTTACGGGCAGTCTCCAGATCCTTTTCATAGTTCTCGACCGGAACACATTCCATAATCTTATGGTTGATCATACCCTCAACCGCAGCGATTTCCGCCTGGGTCATCGGTTCAAAGTGGGTAAAGTCAAAGCGGACGACATGCTCGTCAACCAGCTGACCTGCCTGATGGACATGATCGCCCAATACCGCACGGAGTGCCGCCTGCAGCAGGTGAGCAGCAGTATGGTTGCGCATGATCGAGAAGCGGCGTTCAATATCCACTTCTGCGTGTACCTTTTCACCCAGTTCAACCGTACCTTCCACGACCAAGCCAATATGCACGATCTGGCCGGTCGGCATCTTCTTCATCGCGGTTACCCGGACAACGCCCTTTTCCCCACGAATCAGACCGGTATCGGAAACCTGGCCGCCCGACTCGGTATAGAAAGGCGTCTCGGGCAGAACAACCAGTACTTCGGCGCCTTCGGTTGCCAATTCGACCGGAGCGCCATTGCTGAGCAGTCCGGCAATCTCGCTTTCACAGCTCTTAGCTTGATAGCCGACGAATTTGGTTTCAACCTGCGGCAGGTCAAGCTGTTCGCTGTCCCAGGAAGAGCCGCCCTTTGCAAGGTAATTTTCACGGGAACGGGTCTTCTGTTCTTTCATGTAGGCTTCAAAGCCTGCAACGTCGACGGTGAAATTCTTTTCCGCGACAATATCCTGCGTCAGGTCAACCGGGAATCCATAGGTATCATACAGTTTGAAGACATCTTCGCCGCTCAGGGTATGACCGTTATCAGCAGCAACCTTGTCCATCAGCTGACGCAACAGGTCAAGACCCTTGCCGATGGTCTTGTCAAAAGCCTCTTCCTCATTGTAGATAACCTTTTTGATATAGCTTGCCTTCTCGGTCAGCTCAGGGTAAGCCGACAGGTTTTCATGGGCAACGGTATCCACAACCTGATAGAGGAACGGGACGTCGATACCCAGTAACTTGCCATGACGGGCAGCGCGTCTCAGCAGACGGCGCAGGACATATCCACGGCCTTCATTGGAAGGAGTGACACCGTCTGCCAGCATAAAGGTGCAGGAACGGATATGGTCGGTAATGACGCGCAGAGAGATGTCGGTCTTTTCATTTTCACCGTAGTGAACGCCGGCAATCTCCGAGATCTTTTTCATAATATTCTGAACGGTATCAACCTCGAACAGGTTGTCGACATCCTGCATAATGCAGGCAATTCTTTCCAGACCCATACCGGTGTCGATATTGGGCTTTGCCATCCGTTCATAGTGGCCCTCACCGTCGGAGTCAAACTGAGAGAAAACCAGGTTCCAGAACTCGACATACCGGTCACAGTCGCAACCGGGGCCGCAATCAGGTTTACCGCAGCCGCGTGCCTCGCCGCGGTCAAAATAGATCTCNNCCCAGAAGTTGTCTTCCTTGCCGAGACGGACAATCCGCTCAGGGGCAACGCCGACTTCTTTTGTCCAGATATCAAATGCTTCGTCATCATCCTGATAAATGGTGACCCACAGACGGTCGACCGGCAGTTCCAGCACCTTGGTGATAAATTCCCACGCCCAGGCGGTCGCTTCATGTTTAAAGTAATCACCAAACGAGAAGTTACCCAGCATCTCAAAATAGGTGCCATGACGTGCGGTCTTACCGATATGCTCAATATCCTCGGTACGGACACATTTCTGACAGGTGGTCACGCGGGTATTGGGCGGAGTCGCCTGTCCGAGAAAGAATTTTTTCAGCGGCGCCATGCCGGAGTTGATCAGCAGAAGGCTGGTATCATCTTTCGGGGGGATCAGGGGGGCGCTTGCCATACGGGTATGGCCCTTGCCTTCAAAGAAGGAAAGGTATTTTTCGCGCAGGTCATTTAAACTTGTCCACTGCATGGGAACAACTTCCTTTCATTGATACTGTTTTGAACACTCTGTAACGGGGGACCGATGAAAATAAAAAGGACTCCATCCCGCAAGGGACGAAATCCTGTCGTTTCCGTGGTACCACCCTAAATGAAGAAAACGCCTTTTATAAAGGTCTCTTTCTCCTCTTTATTCTTCCTTAACGCAGAAGGTACGCCGTTCATTACACGGGGCTCCCAGACGGCGCGCAGGCATTCCCAGCCGCACNNACTCTTTTATCCGAAAATAAAAAGCGGCGTGCTCTCTTGTGCGGGACACTGCCAGCTGGATCTGTTCTCAGCCGGTCAATATTTTACAGAAATCATTATAACGCGCCCCAGTCCGCTTGTCAAGCGGATTTGACGGGATTTTTGCCTCCAAAAAACAGCATCCGGTATACTGCCTTCCCGTTCGGTTTTTTATGCTGACATGTGCTTCTTTTAGCTGGCTAAAATTGTCGATTCCGACAAACTTGCATTCAGCCCAAAGCAACTTATCAAAACCCCTTGCTTTTTTTATCAGAACCGCTATAATGCCATTTAGATTCAGACATCCGCAACTTTTCTGCGCAGGGTACGGAAGAGTCTGTGATTCATTCACCTGTATTTTTTCTGTCTGCCTCGATGTATTTTGAGGAGGAACTGCCATGAAAGTTGACCTGAAAGCCAGGTTCCGCGGCCTGCAAGCAACCCTTTCCCTTCCGCGGGAACAAATCCTTCTGCTCTTTGGCATCGAAGGTATCCTCTACCAGTTCTCCCAGTCGGTCAACAACTTCGGAAACTGTCTATACGCGACCGGACTTGGTGCCACCGATACTCAGATCGGCCTTGTCCAGACGGTCCCCAACCTGCTGGCCCTGATCCTGCTGCTCCCCTGCGGTATCCTCAGCGACCGGCTTAAAAAGAGCCGTACTGTCCCGGCAGCCTGTCTGCTGGTGATGGGAATCATGTATTTCTTTTACGGCAGNNGCAGTGTACCGCTGTTTGGTTCGCTGAAAATCAGCCTGTTTTTTGTCTTTCTCGGGATGACTGTCGCCTCTTCTGTCTTGTACAATGCCCAATGGCAAAACTTTTTCGGCGATGTGACACCCGTTGACAGCCGAAACAGCGTCTTTACCTTCCGCAGCCGGATTATGTTCCTGATTGGTGTCATTACCCCGCTGCTGTGCGGATTTGCAATGGCGGCACAGCCCGATCAGGACAGCAAGCTGTTTGTCCTGCGTCTGTTTTATTATATCTGCGGCGTGCTGGTGCTGCTCCAGTTTCTGGCTATCCGGCGGATTCCCTGCCCTGATCAGACCGAAAGCGGCAGTCATTTTTCTCCGCAGGTCATCCTGTCCAGCGTCCGAACTGCCTTCCAGAGTAAATACTTCCCTCGCTTTTTTATCACCGGCGTTCTGTTTTATGTCAGCTGGCAGATGGACTGGAGCATGTGGTACATCGAAGAAACCCAGTATGCCCATATGAACGAAGCGCATCTGTCGATCATGAACGCTGTCACCTGTATTGCACAGGTCGCTTCCATCGGATTCTTCTCCCGTCTGAGCCAGAAGCGTTCGGTCTATTTTACCATGATTCTGGTGCAGATCGGTTATACAATCGGTATCCCGCTCGCAATCTTTGCGATGTCGCCGGTCTTTCCAGACGGGGTTAAACCATACGCATTTATTATCTGTGCGATCGTTCCCAGTGCACTGGAATGCAGCTACAACCTCTGCCTGGTACAGATGATGCTGGCGGCCGCTCCCCGCCAGAACCGAAGCCTGATTATCAGCCTGTATACGCTGATCACTACCCTGTCCAACGCGGTAGTTCCATTGTTGGGCGTCCGGTTGTATACTGCACTCGGTGCCGACTGGGGTGCAGTCATCGGATTTGACAGCGTGGTATTTCTGATCCGGGTAATTTCGCTGGCAGAGATCATCTGGCTGTTCCTGACCACACGCAAAGAGGGCAGGCTGTTCGCCACTTCGCCCGACGAGCCGATTACCCAGAATTGACGTCCAAACCTATTACAACATTTAAAAAACGGTGTTTCCAAAGGCTGCCTGCCGATTGAAAACACCGTTTTATTTTTTTCTTACAGCCGGATGGCCTCAGCCATTTTTTCGCCGCCCAATTTACTGGGATGGAGGTGATCACCCGAATCATACGCCGGCAGCAGCCGGTCAGGATTCTGCGGGTCTGCCACCGCGGCCGCAAAATCAATCAATCCATCCAGTTCTCCGGCTGCTGTCCGCCGGGCGAGCCAAGCATTGATTTCCCGCCGCAGCCGCAATGTTTCATCACAACACCCCATCATCCCGCCAAAAGGTGTAATGGTACAGCCAATCACCCGCATACCTGCTTTACGCAGCGCCAGTACCGTCCGGGAAACCCCGGCTGCAAATTCTTCAAAAGTACAGCGTTCATCGACCGGTGGGCAGAATTCACCGCTTCCCGGCTGGCTGACATCGTTGACGCCGAGTGCCAGAATAACGGTATCTATGCCGCTCTTTTCCAGCAAATCCCACTGCAACCGTTTCAGTCCCGACTGTCCGAACAGCTCCCCCATCATCTCTGCAAACCGTCCGCCGGTCGGCAGCAGCAGCCGGTTTCCGCCGATTCCCAGGTTTAACAGAGCTGTTTCCTCCATTGTCTCTCCGACCTTTTCCGCCAGGGGGTCAGTCCACAGCCGCATCTCGGTAATTGAATCGCCAAAACAGGCAATTGCCCGCGCTCTTTCATCAGCCAGCAGTTCAATATCCATCAGTGCCGGCAGCGGATGTCCGGCTCCAGCGTCCTGCCGGGCATCAACATCCGGGTCCACTATAAAATCCGGCTCCTGGGTATAATCTCCCGGCAGCGAATAATCCACCTGCCAGACACCGCTGGCTGCGTGCGGGGCAGGTCCCCCGGCCGGAAAATAAATCATCAGTTTCAGTCTGTCGCCCGCGCGAACCGGAAGATAGACCTCATCGCTCTGGAGGCTGTGCCCAGGTGCCAGTTTCAGAGATGGGATACCGCCAAAAGTGATCTCAGCACTGCTGCGTCCATTCCATAAGGTGATCCCACCAATTCGCATCGGCGTTTCACCGTACAGATTTCCCAAACGCAAACGAACAGTATCGCCAGTCAGGTTGACTACTGTCTCCAGCCGGATTGTCCGTCCGACAACAATTTCCGTCCCCATCCGCGCTTCCCGCGGAGCAGCTGCAAACGCAGTGACCCACTTTTTCCCCATCTTTTTATCCATTCCTCTCTGTCTTTTCCATGCTGATTGAACAGCTGCCCTTTTGACATATACACTGTTATAATTATAGCAAATCCCCAGCGCGAATACAATCACTATTCTTTGAAAATACAAAAAACCGGCTCTGCTTTTCCCACAGAACCGGTCAACTGTTATCCATTGAGTGCCCGCAGTGCTTCCACCACATCCCGCACTCCGGTAATGCGGATACTGCCAAACCGGCTGGTATCCAGGCCCTTGAGAGATGCTGCCGGCACCAGACAGCGGTTGAAACCAAGACGCTGTGCTTCCTTAAGCCGGTCTTCCAGACGAATGACACTGCGCACCTCACCGCCCAGCCCGACTTCACCGATGGCCAGCAATCCCGCCGGAATAGGGCGGTCCCGCAAACCGGATACCAGCGCAAGTGCAATCGGAAGGTCACAGGCGGGTTCGTCCAGAAACAACCCGCCGACAACATTGACATAGGCGTCCAGCGCTGAGAAGGTATACCCTGCCCGCTTTTCCAATACCGCCAGCAGCAAACTCATCCGGTTATGATCAAAGCCGGTTGCCATCCGGCGGGGAGATGCAAACCCTGATTTGGTCACCAGTGCCTGTACCTCCGCCAGTATCGGGCGGCTGCCTTCCAGCACACAGACGACACACGACCCGGATACCCCTTCCGGCCGTTCGGACAAAAGCATTGCCGACGGATTGACCACCTGGGAAAGCCCCTTTTCCTTCATCTCAAAAACTGCGATTTCATTGGTTGCACCGTAGCGGTTTTTGATCGCCCGCAGCATCCGGTAAGCATGATTCTGCTCACCGTCAAACTGAAAGACCGCGTCGACCATATGCTCCAACATCCGCGGCCCGGCAAGATTGCCTTCCTTGGTCACATGCCCGACCAGAATGATCGGGATATCGTTTTCCTTGGCGACTCCCAGCAGTGCATTGGTGCATTCCCGTACCTGCGCGACACTGCCGGCAGACGAACCGACCGCAGGCAGCATCATCGTCTGGATCGAGTCGACAACCACCACCTGCGGACGTTCAGAAGCAATTGTCGCGATCACCGTATCCAGATCACCGCTCGACAGGATAAACAGTCCCTGTGCATCCACCCCCAGCCGTCTGGCACGCAGATGCAGCTGACCGGGAGATTCCTCTCCCGATACATACAATACCTTCATTTTCTCGCCAAACGCCTGACAAATCTGCATCAGCAGCGTCGACTTCCCGATACCCGGATCGCCGCCCAACAATACCAGTGACCCTTTGACCAGTCCGCCACCCAGCACCCTGTCCAGTTCCGACAGCCCGGTCGTATACCGGATCGCGTCTCCGCCTGAGATATCCTCACGGATGGAACTGACCGCCGCAGGACGGGCGGTACCAGTTTTGCCGCGGGAAAAAGCCGCTGCCGTCCCACTCAGCGGCGTGACAGCAGAAAAGCTGTTCCATGCACCACAAATCGGACATTTTCCCATCCACTTGGCGGATTCATGCCCGCATTCGCCACAGATATACAGTTCCTTCTGTTTTGCCATTGTCCTTTTTCCCTATCCTTCCTGCTTTATCCTCCGCCAACCGCCGCGGCCAGCACAAAAGCAAATTTTCTCTGATACTCGGTCTGCTGCAGCAATGCGCACTCCTCCGGGTTGGAGAGGAAACCGCATTCCACCATGACCACCGGTGCCGGACAGTTGACCAGCAACCAGACATCGCTCGTCGACTTTTTCAGTTCCCGGCTGTTGTCTGGCTGGAGATAATCGACGACAGCCTGACGCAGCCGTTCAGCCAACTCTTTGGACGCCGGGTTTTGGGTGCCGTAAAACATCTGCGCGCCGAAGTATTTTGACTGGGTAAAGATGTTCTGGTGAATCATAATGACAGGCACCTGTTCATCCGCTGACATCAGTGCCAGACGTGCCTGTAAATCCTCCCTTTTCTTCTGCCGGATAGTCCCCTCCCCGCTGTCCAGCCCGGTATCCTCTGTCCGGGTCAGTATGGGAATATATCCCATCACCGCGAGAAAATCCCGCATCGGCAGCGAAAAGGCAAGGTTGATATCCTTTTCAATGACCCCGCCGACTCCGATGGCCCCTCCATCAAATCCGCCGTGACCGGGATCGACAATCACCCGGCTGCGAATATCACCGGTATACAACGCCTTCCCGGCTGCTGCCAGGACCTCCTCGCCGCCGCTTGCCTGCCGCAGCAGAGAGGCGCCAAAAATAAGGCCGGTCACCATCAGCAGTATCAGGGATACTGCTGCCAGTGACCGCAGCTGTCGTTTTTTTCCAATTCCTGCTCTGCTTGCGCTCATGCTGACCGCCTCCCCACAAAAAGGTATGCAGTCTGCTCTGACAAAATCCCTAGTCAGCCGCATTCTGATACAAAACAGCGGAAAAGATTATTTTTTTGTGCCCTTTTGAGCATGTTTGTTTTCATAAACCAGACGGTTGCTGATCGAGATACGGCGTCTGCCCAGCTCATAACCAACCCAGATAAACACAATGTAAATCAGCGGCAGCAGCATCATCAAAATCAGCTTGGGCCAGCTGCATCCTGGAGTCGCAGCAGTTGCCTGAACAATTTCTTCGTACTCGGTGCCTTCCATCAGAATCATCTCCGGCATTGCCTCCTGGGGTGCAATGCTGTACGGATGGATCAGGTTGATCAGCGGCCAGACCGGCGCATTCATCAGACGGTAGACCCACAGCAGATCCACCAGACCGGTGATCTTGGAAAACAGCAGCAAAACATCCGAAACCAGGCCGGGTGCCAATGCCAGCAGCCCCATTTTCAGCGGCTTGTACCGGTCATATTCAGTCCGGCCGAACTGAATCAGGTTGGCATCCTTGTCGCCAATTCCCCAGCTCTGCGCATACAGCGTCCCGCCCACAATCAGCAGACAAATCAGTGCCGTCAGCAGAATCCCCCAGGTTCCCTGGGCCATGATTCCCCCCATTGAGAACACGACTACAACACAGATTACATTACAGATACATAATGTTTTGATCAGCGTGACAGCCAGCTCTTTCGGGCTGTTGTGCAGCTGAACGCCGGTCACCGGCTCTTGCTTTTTTTTCTGGAACAATGCCATCTTTGTACCCCTTTCTGTCAAGGCTCAACGTTTTTGCGGATAATACTTCCTTCAACCGGCTGCTGCGGCAGCAGTCCGGCAGGAAAAGAAAAGGCCATCGCCGGATGACGGGTATCGGCAATCGGAGTACCTTCTCCATCTGTCATCTGTCCGATCACAAAACTGACCGGTTCTTGTCCCGGCTGAAGCAATTCCAGCGTATCGCCCTCGACAAACTTGTTTTTCTGGGTACACCAGACCCTTCCGTCCTCTACCCGGTCGACCAGCGCGACAATATCGCAGATACGGATATACCCGGCACCTTCATACCGCTGCCCCTGTTCGGGACGCCCAAAATAGAATCCGGTCGAATAATCCCGGTGGGACACCTTGCGCACCTCATCCATCAGCCAACCGGGCAGCGTCCAGTTTTCCGGGTCCTTCAGGTATCCGTCAACCGCCATCCGGTAAGCGTTGGTCACGACTCCGACATAATAGGAGGATTTGGCACGGCCTTCAATTTTAAGCGAGGTGACGCCGGCTTCCACCAGCTGTTTGATATAAGCCAGCATACAGAGGTCTTTGGCATTTAAAATATAGGTGCCGCTCTCGTCCTCAAAAACCGGAAAATACTGGCCGGGCCTCTTTTCCTCCACCAGTGCGTAGTTCCAGCGGCAGGGCTGCGCACACTGTCCCCGGTTTGCATCCCGTCCGGTCATATAATTGGACAGGACACAACGCCCGGAAAATGACATGCACATCGCTCCGTGGACAAACACCTCCAGTTCCAGCTCAGGTGGGGTCTTTGCACGGATCTGCCGGATCTCCTCCAGCGACAGCTCGCGCGCCAACACCACCCGCTTCGCCCCCATCCGGTAAAGTTCCGAAGCAGCCAGCCAGTTGACCACCCCGTTCTGGGTCGAAATATGGATATCCACCTGTGGTGCGGCCTTTTTGACCAGCGACAGTACTCCGAGATCGGTAACGATAAATGCGTCCACTCCGGTTGCCGCGGCCTCACGCAGAAAACCTTCCATCCGGTCAATCTCTTCATTACGAGGAAGGGTATTGCAGGTCAGATAGACGCGCACCCCCTTCTGATGGGCCATCTCCACCGCTTTTTTCAGGCTGTCCATATCGAAATTGGCCGAGGCCGAGCGCATGCCATATTCCGTACTTCCCAGATAGACCGCATCAGCACCATACAGCAGCGCCATTTTCAGCCGTTCAAAATCTCCGACCGGAGCGAGTACCTCCGGGTAATGTGTTTCTATCACAGACAATTCTCCTTTATTAGGAATCTATCAGCCAATCTGATCGACGTTCTGTTCGTGCGCCTGCAAGGTCTCCGCGTAGTAGAACTGGCCGGTCTTGATGTTGCTGCAAAAATAATAGTACGCGGTCGATTCTGGCTGAAGGGCAGCCATGATTGCATCCATACCGGGATTGCAGATTGGACCTGCAGGAAGGCCAGTACATTCATAGGTATTGTACAGCGAGGCTTTCCGTTGGTTTGCACTGCTCTTGCCGGACATCAGAATCACCGAATTGGCATAATCACGGGTTGGGTCAGATTGCAGCATCGGATAGTTTTCCGCATCGTTCAGACGGTTCCAATAAACCGACGATACCAGCTTCATATTTTCAGGATCACCGCTCGCCTCTGCCTGGATAATCGAAGCAAGTGTAATAGTCTGGTGCTGCGTCAGTCCCATCTCCGTCATCAGTTCCTGCACTGTGTCGATCTTGTTCTGGAAGTTTCGCATCATTTTAACGATCACATCCGCAGGGGTAGAATTGGTATAAAATTCATAGGTATCCGGGAACAGATATCCTTCCAGCGGATAAAAGATATCGCTGCTGTGCGATATTTCCGATTCAAAATCAAACCCGTAGTCTGAACCGGATCTGACCTCCTCAATAAAGGCAGCAGCGTCACAGACATCGTTCTCTTCCAACAACTCGGCCACTTCGTTGATATCTAAGCCTTCAATAAAGGTGATCTGTACTGTCTCTCGAACCGCCTGTTTCTTTTGAATTTCGTTGAGCAGCTGCATATAATTCATATTGTCGTTGAGGGTATGTTCTCCAGATTCATACGGAGCCACCTTATCCTCAAATTTGGCGACATAACTGAACAGCCAGTCATATTTGATCAGGCCGGCATCCTTGAGCTTGGCTGCGACCTCATCGGTCGTATCGGTTTCCTCGATGTTGATGGTAATGGCGCGGTTATCGGTAATAAATGCCAGCACATCATTAAAAACCCGCAAAAACATAACCGATGCGAATACGCACATCGTCACTGTCACCAGTACATAGATCAGTGAGAACAGCCGTCCACGGTGATACACCCGTTTGGGAACCCGCCTAAGCGGATTGTTCCGTCTGAACGACGGCATCGCCTCCTGTTCGGGAGCGACCTGTTCCGGTGGTTCCTCTTCCTCGTCCGACTGCTGCTCATCATCCAGCTCCGGGGTCCCGACATTGACGGCAACCGTCTCTTCTTCCCATCCGGCTGCGGTATTTTCGTCCACGTCGTATTCCTCAATCAAGTCCTCTTCAAGGATATCATCAACAGTATCCTGCGAACCTGCGTTAAATGCAATTGTACGGTCTTCACCAGGCGTCTGACCAAACGGCTGGGTGTCTCCAACTGGGACCTGCTGCTGTTCATCCGAAAGCGGATTCTTATTATTTTTATCCATCAGATCATTCCTTTGCTGTATAACACGTTTATGAAAAACGCTTGATAAATTTTTCAGTAACCAGAATATTCATCATCCTGTCGTATCGTCCGTGCGGCAATGCGGTGCGCAGACAGGCAGTATAGCAAACACCGGCCGTCGTACCGCAATAGCCCGACAGGAACCGGTCGTAATATCCTTTTCCATATCCCAGCCGGTAACCGGCAAGGTCAAACCCCAACCCTGGCAGTACACAAAAAGAGTTGATAAGTTCTGCTTCGGATACCGTTTCCAGCAGTTCCCGATGTTTTCCCACCACCGGTTCCAGCACACCAAACGATCCTGGCTCCAGTTCATCAAGCCCCCCAATCAGGAAGAACTTCATATCCACCTTACCCGGTACACACCACGGAACCGCCACTTTTTTTCCATCCCGCAGTGCCTGTTCAATCAGCGCGTGGGTATCCACTTCAATGGCGGTCGACACATAACTGAGTACCAGTGATGCTTTTCGATATTCAGGCAAAGCAAGCAGACGCTGCAAAATCTGACGATCACGTTTTTGCTGATCATCCGGGGCAAAGCCGCGCCGGATAGATTTGAACTCGCTTCTCAGTTTCTTCTTAACCTCCCGGATATCCGTGTACCGCATACGTCAAATCCTTTCTCTTTTCAAATTATCCTGACATTTTCAGTCCAGCATCATCGACATATAGCAGCTGCGCTGTGAAAACAGTCCCCCGTCCAAAGCCCGTCCCAGGCCATACACCTTATAAATACCGCCATCCTCTTCGACAGGAGCATACACCACTGCTCTTTTCATGCCGTTGACCTGCATCAGAATCTGGGATGTCATAAACGGGTCCCCGTCTGTCTCCATGAGTAACAGGAGCTTCTGCTGTCTGAGCATCCGATAGACCGCGTACCGTTCGACGCCATTCTCCACAAAACTGCAGATCCGTCCACCGGTCAACAGCAATTCATCATACACATACCGCAGTTCCAACCCAGGATGACAGATAACGTCTCGTCCACTCCGTATCCGTTCCAGAAAAAAAGAACGCATCTGACAGAATTTCCAGAAGGGAAGCGGCAGAATCTGCGGCATCGGTGCGTCAGGGTGCAGCTGGATAAACTGCATCCACCGTCCGATCGACGGCTGATATCCCAGCCGTCTGGCGGCACCGGTCAGTTCTTTATTCCCGGCGAGCAGACAGGTAAAAGATTCTCCCTGCCGCCGAAGCTGCTGCACCATATACTCATCCAGCATTTTAAAATAACCCTGCCGCCGAAAATCGGGATGGGTCATCGCCCCATAGATATACCGGCCGTTTTGCTCACCCTGGTCAGTCATCATCGTAACCCGGAGTGCTGACTGCATCGAAACCGGCTGTCCGTTTACCCGCAGAAGAAAAAGCTCCGACGGTTCAAACCGGTTTTGAAAATAATATTGCAAATAGATATCCGATTCGGAAGGAACGACCGTTTTCCAGAGCTTTTTCAGCTGCGGGATATCCGCATACTTTGCCGCAGACATCGTAATCTTCAGCATTTACCATAGCTCCTTCCGTTTCTCAGATCAATCAGCTTGGGCGATCAGTTCCAGAATTTTTGCGGTAATCTGTTCAAGCGGCAGCGGCATACTTCCATCGTCACAGTCCACCTTTTTCCAATGCCAATACCGGCCCGCAAACCCTGCCGTATCCCGGCAGTGCTGCAAATAGGCCATGTTTTTTTCATGTATATCCTTACAGGACTCATCCCCCTGATACCTCTGGCTGAGCAGCCGGTCGGCGACCGCCCGGTTCATATCCAAAAAAATCACCAGGTCAGGCACAGGCAGCCCCAGCTTATGATATTCAAAGTCCTCAATCCACTTCAGATAATTCTCCCATTCACTGCGCGGAAGTTTTCCCATCTGGTGAATTGCATTGGAGGTAGCATACCGGGTCGCAAGAATCAGACTGCCTTCCCGATAATCCTTTTCCCAGAATTGCTTATAAGAAGCATACCGGTCGACAGCGTAAAAACTTCCGGCAGCATAAGCATTGACATCGTCCGGGTTTTCCGAAAAAACACCTGAAAGATACATTTTGACCAGCGAGGAAGAAGGCTGCTGATAATCGGGGAAGGAAATCTGACGGACTTTTTTCCCCTGCTGTCTGAGTGCTTGGGCGACCAGATCGCTCTGGGTTGATTTCCCGCTGCCGTCCAGTCCGTCAATGACGATCAATTTTCCCATCAGCTATCCTCCCGGGGCAGGATCAGGTCAGCAGCATAGGGCAACGACTCAATCCAATCACAGAAGGTATGCCATTCAGCCAGCTTATGGTTGCGTCTGGCCTGATAGATATTGCGCAGCGTCTCATAGTTGAGGGTACAGGTGCGCATCTGGTTATACGAAGAAGGCAGCAGCTGGATCATATCGTACCAGTACTGTTTGTCCTTATTTTCCATATATTTCAGCCGCAGCTTTTCCAGAAAGCCGACCAGCCGCTGCATCTCTTCCAACGTCTGCGCATCCATATGATCGGTACTGAAATCCTCCAGCGCAAAGGGGCGGGCATGAATCTTGTGCATAGTTGAAGTCGAATTGGCAACAGTGGCAACTTTATAGGTATCGTATTCCTTCCACCAGTAGATCGGTGCGGTAATATCGACCGAGACAAAGATCTGACGGATAAACTTCCGGTGATCGCTGCCCGCCGCACACAATCTGCGGGCGAGATCGAGGTCATTTTCTCCAAAGTGGAAGACGCCCTGAGAATCGGTATAACTATCCATCTTCGCCCAGCTGTTGAGCGGATTGCGTGCCCCCCGCATCGCATTTTCCATATTCATCACAGCAGTATTTTCAGTTTTGAGCATCCTGCAAATCTCCTTATGGGTCAGTAATCAAAAGCAGGCAGGCTTGCCCTGCAACGCTGCTCCCGGCAGGCCTACGCATATATAAAAGTATTATACCACAACCACAGCGATAATAAAAGTAATTTTTGTTAAGTCCATTCACCCTCTGCCGAGAAAAAATCCCTGCTCTCCGGCAGGTACACCAGACGGTGTTCTATCGGGAAGCAGGGAATCTCTGTCACACTGTTACAGCATTATCAGTGGCAGCCGCCGCCGCAGGAAGCGCAGGAGCCGGTGCAGCTGCACTCAACATCGCAGCTGTCGACGTCGTCGCCGTTGATCGCAGCCTGCATAATGGTGTTGATCTTCTGCATAATCTCTTCAACATCCTGCTTGGCAATGTTGTAATTCATCATATGCTCATTGCCCATGATGTCGGTATAGGATTTCTGCAGCTGTTCATTCAGCTCAGCGATCTTCTTGTCATCCTTTTCAGCTTTAGCATTTTCCTGGGTCAGGTTCATCCGAACCAGGTTGAAATCGCCGATCAGCTCCTGGAGCTTGGCATCGCCATCACAGGCCTTTTCAGCTTCTTTCATTGCCAGGTATTCAGGGCAGCTCTGAATTGCTTTGCCCATTTCTCTTGCTGCGGTAATCGGATCCATCATTTTCTTGATTCCTTTCTTTCTTGGTAATTGATCAGTATATGGTTGCCGGACATGCTTTTACATTCCGGGTCATATCGTTTATTCTTTGCCGGTCTGAAGGATTCCAGCCAATGCCCAGTTGGCAGCGGTCGTGATCTGTACATCGACAAACTGTCCGATCAGTGCCGGGGCGCCGATAAAGTCGACCACCATTCCCCGCTCAGTCCGCCCCATCAGCACCGTCTGTCCTTCTGAAACAGGATGCCCTTCCAGGATACCATTTTTCAGTTTGCCCTTGCCTTCACAGAGTACCCGCCGGACTGAACCGACCTCCTCTTCATAAAAGCGCATGCCGCAGGCCTTCTGTTCCTCCAGCAGCTGCTGAAACCATCTGGACTTTTCCGCCGCCGGGATAGGATCATCCATCTTTGCAGCGCGGGTCCCCTCACGGGGGGAATAGATAAAAGTAAACAGTGAGCTGTACCCGACCTCTTTGATCAGTGAGACCGTTTCAAGAAATTCCTCATAAGTTTCCCCCGGGAACCCGACAATGATGTCGCTGGTAAAGCTGACGCCGGGGATCTTTTCCCGCGCATACCGGACAATATCCAGATATTGCCCGCGGGTATAATGCCGGTTCATCGCCTGCAATACCCGGTCGCTGCCCGACTGCACGGGGAGGTGGATGTGTTTGCAGATTTTAGGCGTACGCGCGATCACATCAATCAGCTCACGGGTACAATCCCGCGGGTGGGAGGTCATAAACCGTACCCAGAAATCACCTGGCAGATTGCCCACTGCTTCCAGCAGCTCCGGGAAGCTCATATCATCCTGTAAATCTTTTCCGTAGGAGTTGACATTCTGACCGAGCAGTGTGATTTCCTTATATCCGTCTGCGATCAGCTGACGCGCCTCTGCAAGGATATCTGCCGACCGGCGGGAACGTTCCCGGCCCCGTACCAGCGGAACCACGCAGTAGGTACAGAAATTGTTGCAGCCGTACATGATCGGCAGACCGGCCCGGACGCCATCCTCACGCAGGGTCGGCAGACCTTCAGCAATAACACCGTCGCACACAGGCGTCTCAAACACCCGGTGACGCTTTTTCCCCTCATCGGTCAGCAGCCGGTGCAGCAATTCGGGCAGGGTATGCAGCACATGGGTACCGAATACCAGATCAACACCCGGAAAACTTTTGCGAATCTTTTCGGAAACATGCTCCTGCTGTGCCATACAGCCGCAGACACCAATCAGCATCTCCCGCCGGGAAGCCTTCTGATGGGTTGCCTGCCCGATAATGCCGAACACCTTCTGTTCAGCGTTTTCCCGGACAGCACAGGTATTATAAATCGCAATGTCCGCTTCTTCCACCGACTCGGTGAAACTACAGCCCATCTGCTGGAGCATACCGGCCAGCTTTTCACCATCGTTGACATTCTGGGCACATCCGAAGCTCTTGACCATCGCACGGGGCGGATGTCCAAAACGCTTTTGCAGCAAAAGGCGGTTTTCCTCGATAAACGCCTTCTGTGCCTGTAATTCCATATCACGAATATATCTGATTTCCATATTCTCTGTTCTTTCTCCATCAATTGACCGGAAAGTATTCTCCACTATATTCTTCAATATTATATCCTGTCGGCCGGGCAGTGTCAACTCCCTTACGGCCCAAGCAGTTTTTTCCTGCCAGAAATTTTGTGATTTTGCTGCATCTGTGCCGCTTTTTTTCTCCAATTCATGGATTGACGAACCTTATACTGTGGAATTATAATTTTGTTAGCAAACAATTTGTTTTATTCTTTATTTGCAAGACAGGAGGCATATCATGACCATTCAGCAGGTAATCGACAAAATTATCGCCTACCATCCCCCTCTGGGCGAACGGGAAGCAACCACCTGTGACACCGTCAAATTCGGTGACACCTCCATCCCCTGTACCGGCATCGCAACCGCAATTTATCCCTCTCCCGACATCATCCGCGAGGCGGCAGCAGCAGGCTGCAACCTGCTGGTTGTCCACGAGCCATCCTTCTATTCCCATATGGACCCGCTGGACTGGCTATCTGACAACCAGACGGCCAATTGCAAGATGGAACTTCTTCGCCAGCATCAGATGGTGATTCTGCGAGATCATGACCGAATCCATACCCATGTCCCCGATGGCATCTTTTACGGAGTTGTGCAGGAGCTGGGCTGGCAGCAGTATCTGAAAACCGATATGAACCAGCCGTCTGATCCATCCCACATCTTCGTCGCCGAATTTGAGATGCCGGGTATCCCGGTCACTGAACTGGCAGCACAGATTAAGGAAAAGCTACAGCTCAAACAGCTGCGGCTGCTCGGCAACCGCGAAACGATTGTCCATAAAGCCGCGTTGGGCGGACACCTGTTCCCCAATTCCGGCAAAGTGATCACAGCGATTGAACAGCAGCAGATCGACCTGTTTATCCCGCTGGAGATGATCGACTGGGAAGTCCCCTGCTACTTCAAGGATGCCGGACAACTGGGCCTGAACAAAGCCTGCCTGCAAACCGGGCATTACAACGGTGAGGAACTGGGCATGAAATACGCGGTCAACTGGCTGCGGGAGATCACAGAGAACACCCTTCCGGTCGTCTTCTGCCCCAACCGGGATATGTACGACTATATCTGATACAACGGTTTTCTTTCTAAACGACAGCCCGGCCGGCACTGCAACCAAATGTTGCAATACCGGCCGGGTCTGATTTTGTCTTTAAAAATCCCAGTCGTTGTCTTCCATCTCTTCGTCATTGCCGATCATATCCACCGGCATGCCGAGTTTTTGCAGCAATTCTTTTGCAGCATTGTAGCCCATCTTCTTCTGACGGTTGTTCATCGCCGCGACCTCAATAATAATCGCGAGGTTCCGTCCGGGTTTAACCGGGATAGTGAGCGCAGGAATGCGAATACCGAGCATCTCAGTATATTCGTTTTCCATTCCCATCCGGTCATAAACCTTCTCCGGGTTCCACTGTTCCAGATGGACCAGCATGTCGATCTTTTCATTGGTCTTGACCGAGCCCATACCAAACAGCCGTCTCGCATTAATGATGCCGACGCCGCGCAGTTCCATAAAATGGCGGATATTGTCAGGCGAAGTGCCAACCAGACGCTTGTTGGAAACTTTGCGGATCTCGACCGCGTCATCCGCGATCAGCCGGTGTCCTCTCTTGACCAGTTCCATTGCGCATTCACTCTTACCGACGCCCGAATCGCCGGTAATCATGATACCTTCGCCATACACCTCAACCAGAACGCCGTGACGGGTAATGCGGGGAGCCAGCTCGACATTCAGAAAACTGATCATCGAGACGGTCAGGTTGGTGGTCGTTTCTTCGGTTGTCAGCAGCGGCACATGATACTTCTCAGCTGCTTCCTGCAATTCTGGCAGCACTTCCAGCCCGCGGGTGACAATCACCATCGGGACATGATAAGCACACAGCTTGTCCATTCGTTCCCGCAGCACCTCTTTGGGAAGATCGAGCAGAAAAGCGTTTTCCATTTTCCCAAGAATCTGGATTCGTTCACTGTCAAAATACTCATAAAAGCCGTTGATGAACAATCCGGGCCGATTGATGCTGTTTGAAGAAATTTTAATATTTGCAGGGTCATCGGGAACATACACCGTTTTAAGTGAAAATTCCCGGATAATTTTTGCGAGCGTTACACTGTACTGGGTTGCCAAACCAAGTCACCGTTCCCTTCCGCGACGGAAAAACCGTCCAACTGATCAGTCATCTTTTTGCCCATCGCCCAAAAACATGGGCGGATATAATCAATTCAGTGTATCTATTATACAACACCATGATCACAAGTTGCAACCATTTCCCACCAAAAAAATCAGTTTTACGACTGCTCATTATGTAGAAAATAATCCGCTATTTTTGTCAGGGGGTCTTTCCGTGCCTTCTGCGGCCCTGAATCCGGCTGGAAAGCTCTACTGCCTTGTTCCTGCGCTGATTGGTCAGGCTGCTGTCAACGATGAGCTGCCCACTTTCATTGAACACCAGCACATCACCTTCCGTTACGCCGTCAGGGAATTCCGCCAGAATGACCTGCCGTCCGTCCTCATCTTCACAAACCGCTCTGCCTTCTTCAATCCGATCAATAATCAGCATTTTCCTGTTTCCTCATTATCCGGCCTTTTCCGTCGAGACGGTCAATTTATGGCCATCTGACGACACAACGATACTGCCTTGCAGATCAGTCCGGTAAATTTCCACTCCTGCTGCTTCCAGCCGTTCGATCGTCTCAAGATGGGGATGTCCATAATCATTCCCTTCCCCACAGCTGATCACCGCGACGGACGGAGAAACCGCGTCCAAAAAAGCCTGTGAAGTCGACGTGGAAGAACCGTGATGTCCGACACCCAGCAGATCAGCTGTAACCTTCGCATCCGAGCTGAGCAGATCCTCCTCTGCTTTCGCCTCCTGATCGCCGGTCAGCAGGAAGCTGGTCTCACCGTAATCAAACCGCATCACAAGCGATTCATTATTCAGATCATCATAATCCTCTATAGGCCCCAGCACTTTCAGCGTTCCGCCGCAGATCTCCCAGCTGTCACCGGGATAGGCATATACCATTTCGGTATCGGTCTGCCCAGCAACGTCCAGCACCGAAAGATAGGTTTTAGTTGTCGGAATGATGTCGTCCGGCAGGTCGGGCATCAGCAGTTTTCCAACTGTAACCCCTTCCATCACNNCAGTCCGCCGATATGATCGGAATGAGGATGGGTGCCAACTGCCATCGTCAGCTGGTCGATTCCGACATTCGCCAGATACCCCAGCACCGTTTCACCCTGATTGTTTTCGCCTGCATCGACCAGAACACTTTCATCGCCGCCTTCAATCAGGATGGATTCTCCCTGACCGACATCAATAAAGTGTACCCGGACCTGTTGTCCGACAGGCGGGTCCAGCACAAGATCTTCGGAAGTGGAACCACTGCCCAGCTGTTGTCCTACTCGGCCAAAGGTCTCGCTGACCGATTGGAAAGCACCCAGGAAACTGGTTTTCAGTTCTTCCAGACTTTCCCGCCATCCGGTCTGTCCAAACCCGTTGAACAGAACAACAATCATATACGAGCTGACCAGTACCGCGCCGGCGATAATAAAAGCCCAGTTATACCCCTTTTTTCTGCCGTGAGATTTTCCTCTTGGACTGCTGCTTTTTCGGCTCACACTGCCGCCTCCTTTCCTGACCGATGAAGTTCCCGAACGTGCGCTTTTGGAACCGGCAGCCCGGGAGCCGGAAGAGCTGGCACCGACAGGTCTGGTCTTCCCATTGATGCGTTCTGCATACTGCACATTCTTCTGTCCGCCAGGCTTACCGCCCTTTGAAGCGGAAGAACCGCTTTTCTTTTTTGCCGCCAAATCATTCACCCTTTCCGGTTATGGGCCGGTTTTCCGCGTCGGTTGTTTTTGGCTTCTGCCGCCGGGCGGCTGCCGGAACGAACAGCCGGGCGGGCACCTTTCCCGCCTTTTTTCGGAGCGGCCGCGTTGGAACGCGGCTCCTCTTTAAGCGGCGGAACCAGACAGTTGGGGCCTGTCCCGATCAAATCAGTACGTCCAGCCATCTTCAGCCCTTTGACCACCAGCCGGTGGTTCTGGGGCAGGAAATATTGCAGCAGAGCCCGCTGCATCGCCTTTTCTTCCTTGGTGCGCGGGACAAAAACCGGTTCCATCGTATACGGGTTCATGCCGGTATAAAACATACAGGTCGAAACCGTTCCGGGCGTCGGATAAAAGTCCTGCACCTGTTCCGGGTGCATCCCGTGTTCCTTGAGAAAGAGGGACAGCTCAACCGCGTCCCGCAGGGTACTGCCGGGATGAGAAGACATCAGGTACGGGACAAGGTATTGCTTCTTGCCAATCCGTTTGGTCTCCTCATAAAACATCAATGCAAACTTTCGATAGACGTCGATATGCGGTTTGCCCATACAGTCGAGGACATGGTCGCTGCAATGTTCCGGCGCAACCTTCAGCTGACCGGAGACATGATGTGCGACCAGTTCTTTCAGAAATCCATCGTCCTCTCCGGCCAGCATATAGTCATACCGGATACCCGAACGGATAAACACCTTTTTGACACCGGGAATCTGACGGATCTGCCGCAGCATGTCCAGATACTCCGAATGGTCAACCTCCAGTGCCGGACAGGGGGTCGGTGCAAGGCATTTTTTGCCGCCCTTGCAAAGGCCTGCCGTCAACTGTTTTTTACAAGACGGACGGCGGAAGTTGGCGGTTGGGCCGCCGACATCATGGATATATCCTTTAAATCCCGGCAGCGTTGTCAGCAGTCTGGCTTCTTTGAGGACTGATTCCACACTCCGTACCGCAATCCGTCTTCCCTGATGGAAAGCAATTGAGCAGAAGTTGCAGGCGCCAAAACAGCCGCGGTTGTGTGCGATGGAAAACTCGACCTCCTGCAATCCCGGAACACCGCCCTCATCCTGATAGGACGGGTGCCAGGTGCGCATATATGGCAGATCATACACCCTGTCCAGTTCCTCGGTCGTCAGCATCCGCATCGGCGGGTTCTGCACCAGCATCTGATCACCATGCCGCTGGACAATCGTTTTGCCGGACACCTCGTCCTGGTTGTCCATCTGGATACGGGTGGCCTTGCAGTAATTTTTCTTATCGCGGGCGACGATTTCAAAATCCGGGCACTGGGCAGCTCCCCACGGGGTATCTTCCGGGTCACAGAGATAACAGGTTCCCCGGATATCCCGCATCTGCCGGATATCCTCGCCGGCCGCCAGCCGGTGGACAATCTCAATCGTTTGCAGCTCTCCCATGCCAAAACTGAGTAGGTCAGCCTGTGCATCCACCAGAATGCTCGGGTGTACCGAATCATCCCAGTAGTCATAATGGGCAAACCGCCGCAGGGACGCTTCCAGCCCGCCAACAATAATCGGCATATCCGGGCCGTAAATCCGGCGTATTGCCTTTGCGTATACTGTCAGTGCCCGATCGGGACGCTTCCCCGGCTTTCCGCCGGGGGTATAAGCGTCGTAGTTACGACGGGTGAGGGAGACCGAATAATGGGCAACCATTGAATCAATATTGCCCGAATTGATCATAAAACCATACTTCGGACGCCCCAGACGGGTATAATCATGGTCATTTCTCCAGTCGGGCTGTGCAATAATACCGACTGAGAAGCCTTCAGCCTCGATCACACGGGAAATGATCGCGGTACCAAAGCTGGGGTGATCGACATAGGCGTCCCCGGTGATCAGGATAAAATCCAGCTGGGACAGCCCGGCTGCGTTCATCTCATCACGGGTAGTAGGTAAAAAACCGTGCATTTCTCTCCTAACCTTTCTTCTGGGGTCAAAACCCGTTTACGGATTTTCCATCCTTTCTTTGATCTCCTGCCATTGAGAACGGGTAATCTGCAATTCACGCGGCTTGGAACCATCCTGCGGGCCGACGATTCCTCTGTCCTCCAGCTCGTCCATCAGACGGGCGGCACGGGCATAACCGACTTTCAGCCGGCGCTGTAAATAGGAAGTGGAAGCCTGTCCCGCATCCAGAATGACATCCACTGCCTCCATGATCAGCGGGTCGGAGTCTCCATCTGGCGACGGTTCTCCGCCGCCCTTGCCTTTCTTTCCGCCAGGTTCAGCAGCAGCGCGCTGTTCAATTTCTTCAATAATCCGCGCATCATACTGCACCTCGGTCGCCTGGTTTTCCTTGATAAACCGGACGACATCCTCAACCTCTTCATCGCTGACATAGCAGCCCTGTACACGGGTCGGTTTCTTGCCGACCGGCGCATAGAGCATATCGCCATGTCCGAGCAGCTTTTCCGCACCGCTGGTGTCGATAATGGTACGGGAGTCAATCTGAGAAGAAACCGTCAGTGCAATACGGGACGGGATATTGGCCTTGATCAGACCGGTGACGACATCGACCGACGGACGCTGGGTCGCAACAATCAGGTTGATACCGGCGGCACGTCCCATCTGCGCGATCCGGCAGATCGCGTCTTCCACCTCGTTCGGGGCGGCCATCATCAGGTCGGACAGCTCGTCGATCACGACGACGATATACGGCATATGTTCCAGCGGCTGGGCGGGCTGTTCCCCGCTCTCGGCCGTCCGTTCCACCAGCCGGTTATAACCTTTGATGTCGCGTACCGCGTGTTCACTGAAGGTCGCGTACCGTTTCAGCATCTCGTTGACTGCCCACCCCAGCGCACCGGACGCTTTGCGGGCGTCGGTGACAACCGGAACCAGCAGATGCGGGATGCCATTGTAAATGACCATTTCAACCATCTTGGGGTCAACCATGATCAGCCGCAGGTCTTTTGGCGCAAACCGGTAAAGTAAACTGATAATAATGGAGTTAACACAAACCGATTTACCTGAACCGGTCGTGCCTGCGATCAGCATATGCGGCATCGCGGCGATATCGCCAATCGTGATCTGACCGGCAATATCCCGACCAAATGCCGCCGGCAGTGCGCCGCGGGCGTTGCGGAACTCATCCGAGTCGATGACTTCCCGAATGGTAACGGTATCGGTCACCCGATTGGGGACTTCGATACCGACCGCCGGTTTATTGGGAATCGGTGCTTCAATACGGACTCCGGCTGTTGCGAGGTTGAGCGCGATATCATCCGCAAGGCCGGTGATCTTGCTGATCTTAACACCGGTCGACGGCTGAAGTTCATACCGGGTAACGGTCGGACCGCGAGTAATATCGACAATTCTTGTCTGCACCCCAAAGGATTTCAGCGTTTCAACCAGTTTGGATGCGTTGAGCTTGAGCTCTTCGCTGACATCGGTGTTGTTGGTATTCTTGGGAAGTTTTAACAGGCTGACCGGCGGCAGCTGATACACCTGCTGCACCGGGGGCGCTTCCGGGGTGGCCTGTGCCTGACTGCCATCGGCAGACGCACCTTCAATCTCCTGCACTGCGTCGTCCTGGGACTGCTCTGCTTCCGGCTGAACAGACGTCTGTGCCGAAACGGCCGAACTGGCAGGCGTCATCTCCTGTGTTCTGCGGACATCGCTGAGCGCACTATCCATCCGCTGTCTGAGTGTTTCGCCCTGATCGAGGTCAAACGGAAGGTCATCAGGTACTTCCGGTTCAGGCGGCTCGGGCTGGCTTTCCAACAGCTCTGCAATCGTCTCATTAACCCCCTCTGGGTTGGCGGAAGAGAGTTTTGAAACATTCTCAGCCTGCGGGACAGTATTCGCCGCCGCAGCAGCCGATACCGACGTTTCGGTGAAGACCGGTTCCTGAAGGTCAGGCTTTTCTACCGGCTGTACCGGCTTTCCTTCACCAGAAACTGGTTTTTTCTTAAATGCCGCGATAATCGCATCCAAAGACGGCTCTTCCGCAGAAGACTGTACCGGTTCAGTGTCTGCCTGGACAGTCTGAGACTGTGTTTCCGCAGCTTCAGACTGCACGGCATCACTCGCCACAGCGGGACGCGGCTCCTCATCAGGATGGCTGCGAATCCGGTTGAGTGCCTGCTCCAATCCCTGTGCGGAATTCTCCTTTTTTTCCTGTGCGGCAGCAGCTTTTTTCTCCGCATGGCGGCGCTCCTGATGAGCGGCCTCTCGGGCATCCTCTTCCGACATCGCCACATCAATATTAAACCGGCTCTCATACCGTTTCCCTGCCTGCTCAGCGATCACCGCCTGCCGTTTTCTTTCCTCAAGCCGGGCGGCGCGTTCATCCTCATGCTCGGCAAGCTGGCTTTCCATCATCTGTTCCCGGGCTTCCCGGCGGGCACGTCTTACCTCCTGATTGTCCTCATAGTTTTCCTTCAGGCGGCGCATCGGACCACGCACCGAATCAATCAGCTCCAGCAGCGTCGCACCAGTCACCGCCATCACCAGGATGAACAGCAGCAGAATATGTACGATCAAACTGCCGGTATTTCCAAGTACCTTCATCAACGGCCAGGCTGTCAGACCGGCCATCAGTCCGCCGCTGCGCAGCTGTGTTCCATTCAGGTACAGCATCAGCACCCGTTCAAAAAAGTTTTCCCCTGCCGGATAGCCATAAAAGAACTGGCTCAGCCCGCACAGCAGCACCATCAGCACGACCAGTTCCCATACCCGCAGATGCACTTCGGCATGACTCTTTTCCAATGCGATCATCAGCGATACCGCAATGCAGATTGGGCCAACCCCATAACTGATCGGTCCAAAGATGCCGCGCATCACCTGATGAATCGCTCCCCACAGCATCGGCCCATTGAACAGCGCAAACAATGTCAGCAGTATGCCCAATGAAAACAGAACGACCGCAAAAAGCTGATTGCTTCTGCGCAGCTGGCTGTCGTTCCCCGCACCCGAACGGGCGGAGCTTTTTTTGGCAGAAGAGGAAGAACGGGTCGATTTTTTCCCGCTGCTCTTTTTCCCCGATCCTGTAGATTTTCCGCCGGATTTCCCGGAGGAAGATGAACCTGCCATTTTTTCACACCCTTTCCAATTCCCGTTTTCAGCCTGCCAGGTAGCTGACAATATTCATTCCGACAATCCGTTCAAAGATTCCAATGCCGCAGACCACAACACCCAGAATCGCCGTATACCAGACAAAAATCCCAAATTTATCACTGCGGGAGATGTACCGGACCATCTTGATTGCAAGCAGTCCGACGACAGCGGCAACAACCATGCCGACAAGAACAGGCCCTACCCCGGTTGCAAAATCGGCAGGCGTCGCATCCATCAGTTCCATCAGTGAACTGGCCAGGATAACCGGCATACCAAGGATAAACGAATACTGAACCGCCGTTTCCCGGTCAAACCCGGAGATCATCCCACCGGAAATGGTGGAACCGCTGCGGGATACACCCGGCAGCGGTGCAATCGCCTGAAAAACACCGACAGTCAGTGCGTCTTTCGGCGTAATATCGCCAGGGCCTTTGGTCCGTTTTCCAGTGTGGTCGCCGACAAACAGCATGATCGCCGTGACCAGGAAGAAAATACCTTCCCAGACGATATCGCTGTCGGTCGAAAAGCTCTCATAAAAGTCCTTGAGCACAACGACAAAAATCAGCGGTACGCAGGACAGCATCAGCATGATCAGCATATTCCGATACTCGCTCCGGTTTTTCCAGCTGAATTTTCCCCGCAAAATGTCCCAGATCATCGAGAAAAATTCCAAAAACAGCTGCCAGATGGTATGCCGGAAAGCAATAAATACTGCAATCAACGTGCCCAGATGGAGCATCAGCGAAAAGAAAATGCCAGTGTCCCCACTGGAACCGGTAAAATGCTGAAACAGCGACAGGTGTCCCGAACTGGACACCGGAAGAAATTCTGTCAGACCCTGCAGGATGCCCTGCAATACCGCTTCTAAATACGTCATATTCTGTCTCCTTTAACAATGTCTGCCCTTTTGTCTTTAAGGGCGTCAAAACTGTGGGTGATAAGTTTGGCCCGGCTGTAGGCCAGGGTCAAGATAATCCCGAAGGTCGGTGGAAATCAGCCGTCGTACCTGCCAGCTGTCTCCATCCCGCACACATTCCGCCATCCTGCCGCTTTCTTCCCTGAACAGCCGGGTCTCCGGCAGAGGCTGCCAGAAAACCGCTTCATTCAGATCGACAACCGTCAACGGCGGCATGATGGGTCACCTCCATCTTTTTTCTTTGCTTTTTTATCGCCAGACTTTCTGTCCGGCTTTTCCTTTTTCTGCTCATCCTCGTCGATCATCCGGTACAGGCATTCAATACCATCCGATAAACCGCCCAGATGGTCGATCAAGCCCAGCGAAACGGCTTCTTCCCCGTCTATCGAAGTACCGACATCCATAGCAAGCTCACCGGTTGCCATCATCAGACGGACAAAATCCTTGCGGCTGATACGGGAATTTTCGGTGACAAACCGGGTAATCCGATCCTGCATCTTTTCAAAATAAGAAAAGCTCTGTGGGACCCCCAGCACCAATCCATTCATCCGAACCGGATGAATCGTCATCGTTGCGCTCGGGACAATAAAGCTCTCCCGTGCCGATACTGCCAGCGGTACACCAATCGAATGTCCACCGCCCAATACGATGGAAACCGTCGGTTTTTTCATC
>DCTE01000190.1:35080-45891 GCA_002329405.1 Ruminococcaceae bacterium UBA1448
CCAGCTGCGGAATCACATGTTCATATTTGGTCGTCTTATTCTGCGGAGGAAGGATATAGTGTCCTTCGATCTGCCCGATCACCGTCAGGCAATGGATCAGATGGCGGGACCCAGTCAGCACCGCCCCCATATCCTTCACACCATTTTCCGGGATTCCGTCTACCAGCTCCTGCTCATTGCCACCCGAAGGGTCATTTTCACTGTCCATCAGCAGCGGACAACTGGCTGTCGGGAAATTTCCTGCACTGTACAGGCATTTTTTCTGATGATTCATCTGCAAACCTCCAATATAGACAATCTATCAGAAAGTCTGCGCCAAAATCATCAATTCATACATTTCCAAAGAAAACCGCCGACTGTTGATCTTTTCAATATTATCGAACGATTTTTCGGGTAATAACCATGGTACACCCGGAAACGTGTATAAGTTTTTGGGATTCTCACATGCGGGAAATGTGGAAAACTCTCTTCAATTTGGCTGGTTGCAATGTGGAAAACTCTGTTGAAATGGTGGATAAACTCCGTTAAAATCGGATTTCGACCCTTTTCCCCCATTCTGGATTTTTTTCGGTATTTTCCACATAGGCAGGTGAATAATGCTGAAATAAAAGACGGATTTTTTCATTTCTCTTGTTTAAACGTCCCCTCAGCCCTGTTCGCCGGTCCCAAAGTCCCGGGTGGACAGTGCCAGGATCGCCCGTTCAATCGAATCACGGGAATTGCCCCAGTCGGCATCCGGTCCTGCATTGCGGTAATCAAACATCCGGCAGAAATGGGATACATCCCCACCGACTGCCTCCAAATGCCGGTCAAGCAAAGAGATAACCTTCTCTTTAAAGGCCGGATACTCTTTTTTAGACAAGGTGTCATGCCCGACCGTCAACAGCTTTTCAGCATGCGGCAGGCAGATGTACTGCTGCTCAGAAAACAGCGTTTTAAAACTCTCATCCTTTACCCACTGGCGCAAAACGGTGTTAATCATCCCATCCATTGCCTGTTCAATCTGACTGCAAACAAAACAGCTGTCATTGATTGTCTGCATGCCATCACGTTTACGTGGTTTCGCTTCAGCTTTAGCCAAGATATCCCGGTATCCGTTTTTCCGCAGCGCACCGAGATGGCTTTCCAGCATTAAGGCCAGTGACAACCGGTTTTTTTGACCTAGCATCATCTTAAAATGGTCGGTGCAGAAGCCCATCCGGTTGGTTTCAATCCGCACATCCGGTTCCATCATGGCGGCACCCATGATATATTCTACGCACCGGGTTTCCAGCATATCCCGCATCCGGCAGATCGGGCAGCCGCATTTCGGCTCAAAGACCTCACTGACCGGTATCGTATAAATACTGTCTCTCATTATACGTTCCTTTCTGCGCGCAATGCGCAAAGATTATCCTGCTGCACACATATCTGCGCACAGTCCCATATTTTCTGATGGGGTAATCAAGAGCATACCACTCCAGATTATACTTGTTATTATACCACATCTTCTGTTATAATAAAAGAAAACAAAAACATTTTTTCGCAATCCCGAAAGGAGCCAGAATGGAAAACTTTTCTCTGCCGCTCCCGCACGGCTTTTCACTGCGGGACACGCTGCTGTGCGGTCAGTGCTTCCGCTGGGAAGAGCAGCCGGACGGCAGCTTTGCCGGATGGGCGGGAACCCATTACGCGACCCTTTTCCAGCAGGGTGATATCCTGACTGTCACCGGTTCAGACCCTGACTTCTGGACAGAATACCTCGATCTGCTGGAGGATTATGACCGCTGGAAAACCGCATTTGCTGCCGACCGGACACTGTCTGCGGCGATCGAAAAATGCGGCGGCATCCGCATCCTTCGCCAGCAGCCATGGGAAACGGTTATCTCCTTTATCATCAGCGCCAACAACAATATCCCCCGCATCCGCGGAATTATTGACCGGCTCTGTACCGGGTTCGGCACCAACGGCTGCTTTCCGACTCCCGAACAGCTGGCTGTACAGACTCCCGAAACGCTCGCGCCACTTCGGGCCGGATTCCGTACCAAATATATACTGGACGCCGCCAGAAAGGTTGCAGATGGGACTCTGTGTCTGGAGCAATTGGCTGATATGCCGCTGCAACAGGCCAGAGAGCAACTGATGACCGTCAACGGTATCGGCCCAAAGGTTGCCGAATGTATCCTATTGTACGGTTTCCACCGGCTGGATGCTTTTCCGGTCGATACCTGGATAAAAAAGGTCCTCTGTCAGTGCTACCCCGACGGATTTCCCGAATGGATCGCGCCAAAGGGTGTCGCTCAGCAGTATCTGTTCCATTACATCCGCGTCTGCTGTCCAAAGGAGGAACAAAATGCAGCAATCAATTTACCAGCTGACCGATAACGGCCTGCAAACCGCCTGGCAGCTTTTTGACGGTACCGAAGAGACGCTGGTCTGGTCAGCGTTACAGGGAATCATGGGACAGGTATCTGGTGATGACCCCGATCAGCCGTCTGCTGTACGGACCACTACCGGGGATTTTGCCTTTTTCGCCGGCAACCCGGACGCGCCGGGCGTCGAGGCTCTGATTCGTACCGTAACGGTTCCGCTGCTGGGATGCGGCGACCGGCAGACAGATAAATGGAAACAACGTATCCTGTCCATCTGGCCGGATGCGCAGATTTTCGACCGGTATACAATTGAGAAAAATACCCGGTTTGACCGGGAGAAGTTGGAAAAGTACGCAGGCAGACTGCCGGACGGGTTCACAGTCATCCCGATTGACTATGATTGGTATGGCCGCTGCCTGAAAGAGCACTGGATGCGGGACTTTGTTTCCAACTTTCCATCTGCCGAAGATTTTGTTCGGTATGGCGTTGGTTTTCTGGTACTTGACCCTTCCGGGAACCCTGCCGCCGGCGCATCCAGCTATTCGGTCTATCGGGGCGGAATTGAAATCGAGGTGGATACCAACGAAAACTACCGCCGCAGAGGATTGGCACTGGCCGTCTGTGCCAGACTGCTCCTGACCTGTCTGGAAAAGGGGCTGTATCCCAGCTGGGACGCAGCCAATCTTGCAAGTGTATCCCTCGCCCAAAAACTGGGATATACACCAGGCCACCACTATGAAGTTTTTTATCTTTCCGAGAAAGACCCCCAGCAGACTGCAACCGGACAGGTCGTATTTATCGGCAACAGATAACCGTACAGCCAGCTGTCGGCATAAATTGACGAAAAATCGAAAACAGATCTTGTATTCTACATAATTTGTTCATTTTCCCTTTGCAAATCGAACGTCCCTATGCTATAATCGGTAGTTGGAAAAAACCGTTTTTGACGGCTGACAGGAGGAATTTTGGTGGAAACCTATTCTGTATTAAGGGACTTATGTATCATTATTGTATTCGGCAAGGCGTTTGGCATTCTTGCCCGCAAACTGCGGGCACCGCAGGTCGTCGGTGAAATTATCGCCGGCCTGGTAATCGGCCCGTGTGTGCTGGGAATTGTGCAGCAGACTGATTTTTTGTCGGTCATGGCGGAAATCGGCGTCATCCTGCTGATGTTCTCAGCGGGGCTGGAAACCAGTATTCAGGACTTGAAGCGAACCGGTATCATTGCATTCCTGATCGCCTGTGCGGGCGTTCTGGTTCCGTTGATTGGCGGTACCCTGTTATACGAAGCATTTTACGGGTTCAGCCCCTGGGGCAGCGAGAATTTCCTCAAAGCCATGATGATTGGCTGTATCATGACAGCAACTTCGGTTTCGATTACGGTACGCGCGCTTCAGGAACTGGGGCACCTCAAAGGAATCGTCGGAACAACAATCATGAGTGCCGCAATCATCGACGATGTAATCGGCATCATTGTACTGACCGTTGTCCTTGGCTTCAAAGACCCGAGTGCCAATATCGGACGCACCTGCCTGATGACTGTGCTGTTCTTTGTCCTGGCTCTGGTACTTGGTTATGCGATCTTCCGTATCTTCAAAGCATTTGACGAACATTATCTGCACACCCGTCGGGTTCCGATTCTCGGTCTTGCACTGTGTATGTTCATGGCCTATGTCGCCGAACATTATTTTGGTGTCGCCGACATCACCGGGGCTTATCTGGCCGGTATCATCCTTTCGTCTATCAAGGATGCCGATTACATTGCCGAGAAAATGGATATCAACTCTTATATGCTGTTTGGACCAATCTTTTTTGCCTCCATCGGTCTGAAAACCGATATCACCGGGCTTACCCCAGCTATCCTCATTTTCTGCGTCTGTTTTGTCCTGGTCGCGATGGTGACCAAGATCATCGGCTGCGGTCTGATGGCCAGGGTTTTTCATTTTCATTGGAATGAATCATTGAAGATCGGCATTGGGATGATGACCCGCGGTGAGGTTGCACTGATCGTTGCCCAGAAAGGATTAGCAGTCGGACTTCTCGATTCAACCTATTTTACCGCAGTGATCCTGCTGATCGTCTGCTCATCAATCCTGACCCCCGTGCTGCTCAAATTGCTGTACGCCCGCTATCCCGACAACACCGAACATCTCGAGGGCCGCTATTCAAACGAACCTGCACAACAGAACACCTGATCGTCTCCCGGACAGCCACCCGCTGTCCGGGTTTTATTTTGACAAATAAAATGCCCGGCCTGCTGGTTGATTGCAGACCGGGCTTTCTATTGCCTGTAAAGATTATTCAAGGTTTTTGGGGGAATGTTTTTTCAGGGAAGCATCGTTGGTAACAAAGGTCATCCCATTTACCCAATCCTGTTCATACTGGGTAAATTCCTCCCATTTTTCGTTTTGCAGGATGGTATCGCGGTAGCTTTCAAATCCTTCATCGTCATTTTCCAGGCGGAGCCAGATATAGAAGGTACCTTCCTCGTCGTTATAACTGCCGAATTCTCCTGCTTTTGCGTCGAACAGCGCGGTTACGACCTCTTCGGGATAATACGTGCTGTCGCTTGTAATATAAGAAGAGGTATCGGGTTCTTCCTCTTCGTCAGACTCCTCATCGGAAGCAGCCTCTTCGCTGGAGGAAGAACTGTATTCAGCCTTGATCGACTCGAAATCTGCGCCGCCTTCCAGCTCTTCCAGAATGCCATCCACCTCTTGCTGTTTAGCCTCCAGCTCCTCGCCGGTCAGAGGTTCACCGTCCTCATCCGAAGCGTCCACCTGAAAGATATTCATATGGGCATACTGTTCATCAAAAATAGTACGCAGATCGTCCACACTGACCGCACGTTCGCCATCCTCTCCGTAGATATCAAAGAACAGCTTGGATTCCTTGAAAGAATTGGTCAGGATCTTGCGGTAAGAAGTCTCAGCACAGCCCTGGTCCTCATACGAAGCAGATACATACGACCAGTAGTAATCAATATAACTTTCCAGATAAGACTGTTCGTCCTCGGTAAAAGAGAGTCCATATTCATCAAATTTGCTTTCGATTGCCAGATACTGCTTTGCAAGGGTATCGGTACGGTTGGTCACCCAGTCAAGCGCATCCTGGGAGTCAATCTGCTGGCTGTACAGCGAAGCAGAGGTATCAATTCCTTCCTGAGACGCTGCCTGATTATAAGCATTGATTGAAAGACCAATATACATACCAGATGTCACTTCATATGCTCCATCTGAAGTACGGTAGGTCCAGGAAGTGTCCTGATTGCAGGAGGCCAGACTGCCGGCAGCCAGTGCGCAAGCTGCAAACAGGGCAGCAGATTTCAAAACAACTTTCAAGATGTTCATCCTTTCTATAGTACGCCCACAGCCAGTTTTGATCTGACGGGACGGCTATCTATAACACGATATCTTTAGCATTATACACGATTTTTACGTCCTTGTCCAGTATAACGCCCGAAAATTCATCACCGCTTCACACAATCCTCCTGACGGCGGTGATAAAGGAACAACGCAACACCACTGCCGCAGATCAGCAGATAACCGATTATGCTCAACTGGTCGGGAATCTGCTGAAACAGGACAAATCCCAGTAAGGCTGAAAAGATAACCTGTGAATAATCATAAACCGAAATTTCCCTCGCCGGTGCGTAGCAATAAGCAGCGGTGATCGAAAACTGACCGCCGGAAGCGGCCAGACCCGCTCCAAGCAGTGCGGCAAGCTGTGTCCCGCTCATCGGATGATAGTCAAACACCAGAAAGGGCAGCGTAACCAGACAGGAAAAGGCTGAGAAAAACAGTACGATCATGGTCCGATTAATTCCTGTCTGCCCGAGCTTACGCACCATTGTATAGGCAGCACCGGCACCTGCCCCACCCAGCAATCCAATCAGCGACGGAAACAAATCCATATTGGAAAGGGTTGGTCGGATGATCAGCAGGCTTCCGCCAAATGCAGCCAGCACCGCGGCACCTTGCACCGGCGTAATTTTTTCTTTGAGCACCAGCCAGGAACAGATGATCGCAAAAAAAGGAGACATCTTGTTGAGCATCGATGCATCCGATAAAACCAGATGATCAACCGCATAAAAGTTGCACAGTATCCCCACCGTCCCGAAAATGGAACGCAGAATCAGCAGCGGGAGCTGACAGCGGGTAATCCTGGGCCATTGCCTCTCCTTGAGCAGCAGGACCAGCGCAAATCCTGCGGCAATCAGATTTCGGAAAAAACTTTTCTGGACGCTGGGCAGATCACCTGCCATTCGAACACAGACATTCATAACTGCAAAACAAAAGGCAGACGTCAGAATGCAGGCGACACCTTTGGCGTAGCGGTTCATATAATCCATTCCCTTCTCATCAGCTTTTATGATATTACGATACCACTTTCCGCACCTTTTGGCAAGAAAAAGCCGGAGTAACCGTATCAGACACGTTTACCCCGGCAGATTACCATTATTCAGTTTCCGTCAGCAGCTGATGGTAACGTTCCCGCGCCCCGCTGACCTTAACGACATAGTTGGCTGTTTCGGTATAGGGAATCTGCTCCAGCGTCACCCCATCAGAAGAATACCGTGCATCCTCCAGCCACTTTGCCACAATATTCGGCCCAGCATTGTATCCGGCATACACCGTTTCCCATACCCCAAACCGTTCATACAGATAAGACAGGTAATAAACACCATATCGGATATTGGTGACCGGATCAAAGATACCGGCCTCCTGTTCTCCCGGCGTTTCGGGCGCAACCGCCGACTGTGCATTGCCTTCCGCTTGACCTGTCTGGACATCCGTTTCGCCCAGCCGTCCCTGAATCCAGTCATAGGTATCCGGCATCAGCTGCATCAGTCCGCAGGCACCAACACCAGACTGTGCGTTGGCGTCAAAATGACTTTCCGTCTCAATTACCGCGTAAACCACTTCAAGAGGGACATCATATTCATCTGCATAATGGCTCGCAGTCGACGCATATTCCCAGTCAAGTGCTTGTTCCCCATTCCTCTGGCTGAACATCCATATGGTGCTCCAGATCAGCCCGATCACCGCTGCAAGCAGTCCCAGTCCGGCTATTACCACAATCGCCGATCGAAACAGGATACGCCGTCTGCGTCTCCTTTCCCGCATACTTTTTCCGCGCAAGATAAGCCCCCCTTTATATCTTTTCATTATACTCATCTGCCGCCAGTCTGTCAAACGCTGCCGGTGCATACCTGACAGAAAGCACGCATACTCTGAAACTGTATCCATTTGCCGAAGGGAAGGGATTTGTCTATGGATAAAAAACGGCTGAGAGCCGGCAAAATACCTGCTGTTGTTCTGTCTATTTGTATGCTGTTTGCGTTCGGGGCAGTCCTGTCATTTTTTCTGAAAAGTCCCATCCAGCCGAAAACAGTACCGGCCGGGACGGATGCTGTACAGCAAAAGACGGTCTATCTGACCTTTGACGATGGACCATCAGCCGTCACGGAAGAGATCCTCGACTATCTCAAACAGGAATCCATTCCAGCCACCTTTTTTGTAATCGGCATGGAGACCAACCGGGCAGAGCAGCTGCTCCCGCGGATGCTCCGGGAAGGGCATTCCATTGGCATGCACAGCTATTCCCACAAATACCAGCAGATCTATACGTCAGCCGACAGCTTTTTTGCCGACCTTGACCAACTGGCCGCATATCTGACTCCAATCATTGGCTATGCGCCCGATTTCTTTCGTTTTCCCGGCGGCAGCTGCAACTCGACCGCCGATACGCAGGTGTTGGAAGAAATCAAACAAACTGCCACCAAACGGGGGCTGGTCTGGTTTGACTGGAATTCCGTCGCGGAGGACAGCGGTGCCAGTGCCGCCGACCCCGGCGCAATGGCAGACAATATTATTTCTACCGGCAAAGACAGAGACCGCATTCTGGTTTTGATGCACGACAATTCAGTACGAACGACTGCTGTTGATTGCTTAAAAATCATTGTCCCATACTACCGCGAAAAAGGATATCAATTTGCTGCTCTGACCGCAGATACCCCGCCAATTCAGTTCTGACCGGATAAAATTATGCAGAATATACGGATCATAAAATAAAAATTCGTTGTTTTGCCAATAAACTTTCTCTGTACAAATTTTGAAAGGTGTGATAAAATATAACTTGTCTTTGGGGGCGTAGCTCAGCTGGGAGCCCATGCGGTACAGTTCTATGCCATCAAAGTTTATAATTGGGCCCGTAGCTCAGTTTGGGAGAGCGTACGGTTCGCATCCGTAAGGTCGAGGGTTCGATCCCCTTCGGGTCCACCAGAGGGACATTACACGATACTACTTTTTCAAAGATGCTCTGTTGTAAGAGTATAGCTGTGATGTCAAAATAGAAAACGAGGGTTAAAGTATATGGTACTTTAACCCTCGTTTTTGTGTATGCAATTCTTTTGACTCTATGCAAACCATATCATCTATACAGACTTAAGTAGGATATTTGATAACCAACTATGGAAAACACAAGTGACTTCTCCGAGCATATTTTTGAATTGCCTATATAAGATCTATATGATATAATATATAAAAGAAGCGTATTTATTAACCAAAAGGAGGTATACTTCTTTTGAATGGAGGGGAAAACAATGATTAAATCATTTATTTTTGAGAAATTCAAAGGTTATGAACGTGCTATTTTATGGCTCGAACAAATTACTACGCTGATTGGGTCGAACGCATCTGGTAAGAGTAATGCAATTGAAGGGATACAAATTCTTTCTGAATTAGCTACAGGTCGAGATTTGAGTACGATCTTTGATGGAACTAAGAATAGCGAAGGAGGCATCCGTGGTGGTGCTAAAGGTTGTTGCAGATTCAGTGCTAACTCGTTTCTTCTTGGATGCACAATAGATTGGGACGATAAATATGACTTGCTTTATCGTATTCGTATTGGTGCTACAAACCGCATCACTGTAGAAGAAGAATCTCTTTATTTAGTTAAAAATGCTCAAACGGACGCTACTAATGGATCTGTAATTTTTAAAGCTACTGCTTCAAATATAGATAGCGGAGATATTGTTGTTGAATATACGAACGGAAAAAGAGGAAAGAATCCTGAATGTCACGTAATACGAAGTATGTCGGTTCTTTCCCAAATGCAAAGTCGATTGCCTTCTGATCTTGAAAACTATGATACCACTCTTAAAAAAATTCAGAAAGTACAAAACAATCTTACACAAATGTTTATTCTTGATCCTATTCCGTCCATGATGCGGGGCTACAGTCGGGTTGGTGATAGCACATTGCGCCGAAATTGCAGTAATTTATCCGCTGTTCTATATTCACTCAAGGAGAAGAAATCTCAAGAATGGGATATATTCTGCGATGTAGTAAAAGATTTACCTGAAAACGAAATTAAGGATATCAGTTTTGTCAAAACGCAGATCAATGATGTTATTCTTGTTCAAAAAGAACAAAACGGAAGATCTACGGAAAGCATTGATGCTACACGTCTGTCTGACGGTACACTAAGATGTATTGCGATTCTAGCAGCTGTTATGAGTGAGCCCGAAAACAGTTTAATCGCAATTGAGGAAATGGATAATGGTATTCATCCAAGTCGTGTTATTAAACTCATGCAAGCGATTTGTCGGATTGCAGAAAAGCGTAAAATTGATATTATTATGACAACGCATAATGTTACCGTTTTAAATGGTTTAAACAAACAAGAAATCCTTGGCGTTTCGGTTGTATACAGAGATGTTCAATCACAATCCAGTAAGATAATTCCTTATGTTGATATTCCGAATCAAGCTGGCTTGTTAGCTTCTGGAGGAATCGGAAATGCAATGGAATCCGAAAAGTTAATTGACGCAATCAAGAATACAAAACCTATTAAGCTATTTAACTTCAATTCCCATGTAACGGAGGTTGACGAATATGAGTAATGTACACTTTATTGATACCTCTGTCTTGGTTGAACTTTTAAATATACCAAACATGAATAAGCATCATGAACAAGCAACAAATGAATACCGCCAACTTGCCGCCAAGGGGGATGTATTTGTTTTGCCTGTTGCTGTTTTAATAGAAACAGGCAACCATATTGCGCATATTTCTGATGGGAATATACGTTATAATATTGCCCAAAATTTTTCATTACTTGTTCAACAAGCGATAAACTCAGAAAATAACTGGAATACGGTATCGGATATTCCACCAGACACATTAGCAAATATTATAAACCAAATTCCTGATATGGCTAAGAGCCAGATAGGGATTGGTGACATCAGCATCATAGAGCAATTTAATGACTATTGGCAAAACCGTCAGCCTATAGGAGAAATTCGAATTTGGGCATTTGATACTCATCTTCAAGGACATACTTTCACGGGTGGATTGTCCCGGAGAAAGAACAAATAGGATTTAGCATACATAACGTAAGCGTAAAATTAATCGGCGGCTTGAGAGACTTTTCTGAATATGGGATAATATCTCCATA
>DCTE01000087.1:0-927 GCA_002329405.1 Ruminococcaceae bacterium UBA1448
ACAAGGGAGCGCAGGCTCTGCGCTCAGCAGAAACGCTCCCCGTTTTCCAGCAGCATCTGTTCCCTGCGGATCAGATGATAATTGAGCGACAACCCTTCTTTTGCGGCGAACGCATCGCTCAAAAGGGTCGCATTCAGGTTCTGTTCAATGCCGCAGCAGACCTGCATCCGGGCAAGCAGCCCTTTGTCGGTCAGCTGGGTATCAATAGAATAGATCATCGGTTTCAGGTCGATCTCTTTCGGGCCTTTTTTGGTATGCTTGGTGGCAGGAATCCGCTCCTGCTGCAAAAAGCCGTTCCATCTGGCCAGCAGGGACGAATTGTCCACCCTGTCGGCGGTAAACAGCAGGGTATAATCCGCTTTGGTGATCTCGGCAGCCTTGTGAACCGGCGCCTGAATCGCGGTTACCCGGATACCCTCCGGGAATGCGGCGTTGAGCTGGTCCATCAGCTGGGCAGGCGGGCAATCGACCGTCGTACGGAAGTCAAAGCTCTCCTCTACCCCTTCACACCCGAGAAAAATCGGCATCGGGAAGGTCAGGTAGATATGGGGGTGATAGCCTTCGGTATACCAGACCGGGATATTGGCCCGCTGGAAGGTGCGCTGGATGGCACGATAAAGGTCCAGATGGGAGATATACTTTGCCCGCTCAAACTTTTTATAGAAAGCGCGGTATTCATAGATATCCCGCCCCTGAACAACGACAATTTTTCTGTTCTGATCGGAGTTTTTCTCACTCAACGCAGACACCGTCCTTTCTGTCCAGCAGCCGGGAGGCGCCGCATCCCGCACACTGTTCGCGGCAGTTTTTGGTCACTTCCGCACGCTGTGCCTTTTCCCATTCACGCTTGAGGAAGTTTTTGGAGACGCCGACGTCGATATGGTCCCAGGGCAGAATTTCGTCCAGGCCGCGGGTGCGGCTGGCGGA
>DCTE01000087.1:934-13031 GCA_002329405.1 Ruminococcaceae bacterium UBA1448
CCATTTATCATAATCAAAGCATTCGCTCCAGCTGTCCAGCCGGCAGCCCTTTTTCCAGGCAAGGTAGATTGCTTTGCCCAGCTTGCGGTCGCCGCGGGCGATGACCCCTTCCAGCACGCTGGTATGGACATCATGCCATGCGACGCTGATTTTCCGGGAACGGATGGAGTCGAGCAGGGCCGCCTGTTTGCGCTGGATGGTCTCAAAGTCGTCCTGTCCGACCCACTGGAACGGGGTGTCGCACTTCGGGACAAAGACCGCGACCGAAATCGAGACGCTGACCATCTTACGCGGGCGTTTTTCCAGGCTGAAATAAAGGTCGACGATCCGCTGGGCAAGCCGTCCGATATCCTTGACATCCTCGTCCGTCTCGGTCGGCAGGCTGGACATGAAATACAGCTTGACCGAGGTGTAACCGCCCTCAAATGCAATTTTACAGGTATTCATGATCTCGTCTTCATCGACGCCTTTGTTGATGACGTTTCTCATCCGCTGGTTGCCGGCCTCGGGCGCGAAGGTCAGGCCGGTCTTATGGATGCGGCTGACCTTCTCCAGCAGCTCTTCCGAGAAGTTGTCCACCCGCAAAGACGGCAGCGACAGACCGATCTTTTTCTCATCGGTATAATCGATCATCCTTCCCAGCAGCTCTTCCACCTGCGGATGGTCGGAGGTCGAAAGGCTGGAGAGGGACAGCTCGTCATAACCGGTCGAATCACACAGTGCTTTGCCCTGTGCGCAGAGGACGTCCGGGTTTTTGGCGCGCAGCGGGCGATAGATAAACCCGGCCTGGCAGAACCGGCAGCCGCGGATACATCCCCGCATGACCTCCAAAACAGCGCGGTCATGCACCGTCTCCATATACGGGACAATAAAGGTGGACGGATAGCGGACACTGGACATGTCCTGAATAATCCGTTTGGTGACCTTGGCGGGTGCGCCATCGGTCGGGGTGACGGAAGCAATTGTCCCGTCGTCATGGTAGCGAACCTGATAAAGGGACGGGACATAAATGCCGGGAATCTGGGCGGCACGGCGGAGAAATTCCTTTTTGGTATAGCTGCCGTCCGCCTTCATCCCACGGTAAAGGGCGATCATTTCCATCATGACCTCTTCCCCTTCGCCGATCTGGAACAGGTCGATGAAGTCAGCCAGCGGCTCGGGGTTGCTGGCGCAGGGGCCGCCCGCGATAATGACCGGATCATCTTCCGCACGTTCGGCAGCAAGAGGATTCAGGCCGGACAGGTCCAGCATATTGAGTACATTGGTATAGGACAGCTCATACTGGAGCGAAAAGCCGATCACATCAAACTCCCGCAGCGGGTCAAGGCTTTCCAGACCATAGAGCGGCAATCCCTTCTCCCGCATCAGTGCTTCAAAGTCGGTCCAGGGGGTATATACCCGCTCGGCCCAGCAATGCGGGTCGGCATTGATGATGTCGTACAGGATTTTCAGCCCCAGATGGGACATACCAATTTCATAGGTATCCGGGAAGCCGAGAGCGATACGAAAATCGACCGTATTCTTATCCTTGACGATGCTGTGCAATTCGCCGCCGATATACCGTGCGGGCTTCTGTACCTTTAAAAGCAGGGGTTCCAGCTGTTCTTTTACGTTCATATCATATTCCTTTCGGGTAATTTTAAGGTCAACCCTTGAACGGGTCAGTCCTTGCCTTTGATCTTTTTCCAGTAGGCAGCGGCTGCCTGTTCATTTTTATTGTCGGCGGGGTGATAATACACCCGGTCTTTGAGGGCATCGGGCAGATACTGCTGCTCGACCCAACGGTTCGGGAAATCATGCGGATAGAGGTAAAACTGCCCTTTGACCTTCTGGTCTTCCCCGTCAAAATGCTTATTTTGCAGGGAGCGAGGAATCGGGCCGCTGCGGCCGGCCTTAAGGTCGGCCATCGCCTCATTGATCGCATTGTGGGCGGTGTTGGACTTGGGAGAGGTCGCGACCAGGATGACCGCGTCCGCCAGCGGCAGCCGCGCTTCGGGAAGCCCAACCTGCATCGCGATATCACAGGCCGCCTTGACAATCGGAATGATCTGTGGATAGGCAAGCCCGACGTCTTCACAGGCGCAGACCATCAGCCGCCGGCAGGCAGAAATCAGGTCGCCCGCCTCCAGCAATCTTGCAAGGTAATGGATCGCCGCGTCCGGGTCAGAGCCCCGCATCGACTTTTGGTAAGCCGAAACGATGTCATAATGCTCATCCCCATCCCGGTCGTACCGCATCGCGCTGCGCTGGGAGAGTTCCCGCGCCTTGTCCATCGTGACCAGACGGCCGCCGTCCTCCGTCTTCTCGGCGGACAGTGCCAACAGTTCGACGGTATTGAGTGCCTTTCGGACGTCCCCGCCGCAGGCACGGGCTATATGCGCGCTTACCCCGTCCTCCAGCCGTATCGAGAAGCCCATCTCAGCCGAAAGCCGGTCAAATCCCCGTAATACCGCCTTTTCAACCTCTTCCGGCTCCACCGCCTTGAATTCAAAGACGGTGCATCGGGATAAAATCGCGCCATAGATATAAAAGTACGGGTTTTCGGTGGTGGAGGCAATCAGCGTAATCCGGCCGTCCTCGATGTATTCCAGCAGCGACTGCTGCTGCTTTTTATTGAGGTACTGGATCTCATCCAGATAGAGCACAACCCCCTGATAGCCAGAAATGGAATCAAGGTCTTCGACAACCGCCTTGATGTCCGCCAGAGAAGCGTTGGTGCCGTTGAGCTTGTGCAGCTTTTTTCCGGCACGCTGGGCGATAATCCGGGCAACCGTCGTCTTTCCGACCCCGGACGGGCCGTAAAAGATCATATTTGGGATTCGGCCGCCTTCGATGATACGGGAGAGTGCGCCCTTCTCCCCGAGAAGATGCTTTTGCCCGACAACCTCGTCAAGCGTCTGCGGGCGCAGATGGTCGGCCAGTGGTGCAGACATATTTTCTCCCGCCTTTCGTCAGATTGATATTGTACCCTATATTATACCATCACCTGTGCCCAAAAGCAAAGAGAATTTTCTGATCATGACTCGTCTTGACAATCAAATATCTGCATCTTATAATAGCGATATCAAAACAAAAACTATTTCAGAAAGAAGAAATTTTAATGACAGAAAAAGAAAAACGCGATTTAGGAATGATCTACAATCCGAACTACGATCAGGAACTCGGCCTCGAAATCATCGGCTGCAAGGATAAATGTTTCGCCTACAACCAGCTGCTGCCGTCCGCAATGAAAGAAAAGGAAGCACTGCTGCGGGAAATACTGGGCAAAGCCGGAGAAAACCTGACGATCAACGCCCCCTTCTGGTGCGATTATGGATACAACATTGAAGTTGGCGCAAACTTTTTTGCCAATCACAACCTTGTCATCCTCGACGGCGCAAAGGTAAAATTCGGGGACAACGTCTTTATCGCGCCCGACTGCGGCTTTTACACCGCCGGGCATCCGGTCAATATCATCCAGCGCAATCAGGGTCTGGAATATGCCCGCCCGATTACGGTCGGCGATAATGTCTGGATTGGAGCCGGCGTCAGAGTGATGCCCGGCGTAACGATTGGCAGCAACGTCATTATCGGCGCTGGCAGCGTCGTGACAAAGGATATCCCGGACAATGCCATCGCATTTGGCAACCCCTGCAAGGTACACCGGCAGCTGACAGAGGAAGAACTGTTCGCTGAAAACCCCTAATATTAAAGCTCCCGAAAAGGCCTTCATCTTGTTGCCAACCGCTGCAAAATCGGTTAATATTATAATATCACAGATGGGGATGATGAAAGATGAAGGAACAGCGGACCAGCCGCGATATCAAAAAAAACAACCGAATCCGTACCCTGCGCTGTATTCTTGGCTGTGACCGTATTTCCCAGCCGGAACTGGCCGCAAAGCTGCAAAACAGCTGGCCGACAGTCTTGCAGAATGTCCGGGAACTGATGGAGATGGGGCTGGTGCAGGAGGTCGGCGAATTCGCCTCTACCGGCGGCAGAAAGGCACGGGCATTCGCGCCTGTCCGGGATGCCAGGATGGCTATTGGGGTGGAAATCACCCAAAACCATATCGGGATGGTGCTGACCAATCTGGCGGGTGAGCTGGTCAGATATCAGCGCAGAAAAAAGGAATTCTCCCCATCCGAAAGCTACAGCCAGGCACTGGGGGAAATGGCCGGAGAATTTGCAGCCGGCTGCGGCATTTCACAGCAAAACCTGCTGGGATGCGGCATCGCCCTGCCGGGGATTCTGGATGAGACAGGAGAGACGTTCGTCCTCTCGCATGTACTGGGCACCGAAAATATGCCGACAGCGTTTTTCTCACGGTATATCCCCTTTCCCTGCCTGTTTGTCAACGACGCAAGTGCTGCCGGGCTGGCGGAGGTCTGGGGAGAGGACGCGCCCGGAAATGTCGTTTACCTTTCGCTGAGCAACAGCGTCGGCGGCGCGATTCTCAACGGCGGGAAGCTGTATAACGGCGACCATCTGCGGGCAGGTGAATTCGGGCATATGACGCTGGTGATGGACGGAAAACCCTGTTACTGCGGAAAGCGCGGATGTCTGGACGCCTACTGTTCAGCAAAGGTGCTGGCGGAACATACCGGCGGAAACCTGGAACAGTTTTTTGACCGGCTCCAGGCGGATGACCCGGACCTCACGGCGGTCTGGAAAGATTACCTGCGGTATCTGGCCACAGCAGTCAACAACCTGCGGATGGTATTTGACTGCACGGTGATCGCAGGCGGGTANNAGCTCCTTGCTGAACGCAACACCTTCGAAGCGGACGCGGGGTATTTCCGGTTTTGCCGGTACAGACGGGAGGCTTCCGCGATGGGCGCGGCCCTGATGCAGGTTGAACAGTTTATCCAGCAGCTGTAATACAGACGGAGCGGACAGGCTCCGTCTGTTTATTTTGGACAAAAAGCAGAAACCCTATTGACAAACATCCAAAAGCGTGCTTTAATATAGATACATTTATAAGTACTTTATAAAAGTAAATGCAAATCAATGGAGGCGTCAGCTATGCAGGGCAAAATGAAAGTCGCCGTCATGAACGGCATCGGACAGATGGGTTTTATCGAACGGGATATCCCGACTCCCCTCCCGGATGAGGTACTGGTCAAACTGGACTATGTCGGCATCTGCGGCAGCGATATGCACTATTATGAGACAGGCGCAATCGGCAGTTATGTCGTCAAACCGCCTTTCGTGCTGGGGCATGAACCCGGCGGCAGGGTCGTCGAAGTCGGCGCAAATGTTCATCACCTCAAAGTTGGCGACCGGGTCGCGCTGGAACCTGGAAAGACCTGCGGGCAGTGTGAATTCTGCCGGAAAGGCGAATACAATCTCTGTCCTGACGTCATTTTCTTTGCAACCCCTCCGGTCGACGGCGTATTTCAGGAATATGTCGTCCATCAAGCGGCCCTCTGTTTCAAACTGCCGGACAATGTCAGCACGATGGAAGGTGCTTTGATCGAACCGCTGGCAGTTGGTTTCCATGCGGCCAACCAGGGCGGCGCACATGCCGGACAGACTGCGGTGGTTCTGGGGGCTGGCTGTATCGGGCTGGTGTCCATGATGGCACTGAAAGCAGAAGGGGTGTCGCGGGTCTATGTTGTGGACCTGATGCAAAAGCGGCTGGATAAGGCTGTCGAACTGGGGGCGGACGGCGTGATCAATGGCCGGGAACAGGACGCAGTCGAGGCTGTCATGCAGCTGACCGGCGGCAGAGGCTGTGATCTGGTTATCGAGACATCCGGCAGTGAAATCTGCACCCGTCAGGCCATTTCGATGACCCGCAAAGGTGCGACGATTGTATTGGTCGGATACAGCAAATCGGGTGAAATGACGCTGCCGCTGAGCCTGGCACTGGATAAGGAGCTGACCTTCAAAACGGTTTTCCGTTACCGCCACATCTACCCGATGGCCATTGATGCAGTCGCCGCCGGGAAGGTCAACCTCAAGGGCATTGTCACCGACATCTTTGATTTTGACGATATCCAAAACGCAATGGACCGCAGTGTTTCGGATAAAAACAACATTGTAAAAGCAGTTGTCCGCATCGCAAAAGATTGCTGACCGGCTGCAAAATGGGAGGCGTGCACCGCATGCCTCCCATTTTCATGTCCGCCTTTCGATATCAGCACAGCTGCTGCATTGCCGCTGCAACCGTATTCAGGGCTTCCAAATTCACGAAATCCACCTTCTGATTATAGGTCTGGACAATAAGCCGGTCTTCATCCGACCACTGTTCCGCCGGCTTTGACTGAATTGAACGAACCAGCATCCCCATCATCATTTTATGGGAAAGGTGCAGTTTTTCATAGTCAATCGCCCCCCGGAGATGAAAGCACCCAGCCCTGCTGCGGACAGATTCCGGCAGCTGGCGTTCCAGCGCATTTTTCAGATTCCGGCCATTCTCAGGGATGTCCGGGTCGGCAAGGCCCACCGTTACAACAATCAGTCTGGCGGTATCGGGAAGGTGACGAAGGGTTGTTTTCAGCCCTTTTATGCCGCCCGCATACAGTCCGCCCATATGGACCACTGTGTCATAACCTGCCAAAGACTTTATCCGGTCATAACTGGCCGCTTCCCAGCCGGTGCGCCGGGAGAGTTCCCGCGCATACCGTTCTGTCGAACCATACACCGTTCCGTAAAGAATCAGCCCTTTCATTCCAGCAGCCCCTTTCTGTCTTCCTGATCACTGCTGTCGTTTTCTGATGCAACCGGTGCATACAGTGCCTGTATCCGCGGCTGCCAGCGGGGATCGTCCGAAAAGGTGACCATGTTTGCAACTTCGCTGATGCTCCCCAGCAGCGGCACCCCATCCAGCGGTGTCCCGATGAGGGTGTCCTGGATGGCCTCGACAATCCGGTCGGCAAAGATGACGGTCATCTCCCGTCCGAAATACTTCTGCGCCATTACCGCGACCGGCTCTGTCATCCCGGAGACGTTGTGCAGCCGGGCAGTCAGCAGCTGGGCTTCTACCAGCGCCGCTTCCCTTGCCGGGAAATCAGCGGCACCGACAGCGGCCAAAACCGACTCTTTCAGTTTCTCCTCAACCGGCAGACGGGAAAAAGCGGTTCCAAACCACTTGCTGTAAGGGGCATACTCCCCGCAGTAGAGAAAGCAAAGCCGCATCAGCCGTTCGGCAATCCGCCCGCAGACTAGCCTTGACCCGAGTTCGTCCCCGACCTGGGCGCACCGGCCGGCAAACGCCTGTTCCTCTGCGATCAGCGACCAGTTGGAGGCGGCCAGGTATTTCTGGACAAGAGGTGGGTAAAACCGTAATGGGGCCAGCATTTTCTCCATCCCGAGGCCGTCTATATAAAAATCGGCCGAGCGGAGTGCCAGCAGCCGGTGTTCCGAAAAGGCCAGCCACCCGGCCGCAGTCAGCTGTTCAATATCCGCTTTTCCTAGATATTCTTTCAGATACCCCCGCGGGGTATAAATCCAGATCAGCGGCGAGACTGGCCCATCCTCCACCGGCACCGGATGCCGGACACCACAGTCATTCGGGTCAGGTGGTGAAAAATTGACGCTGTATCCACAAAAGCTGACCGGCAATTTTTCTGCAAACAGCTTTTCGATCTGCGGTTGCAGCCCCATATCCTTTTCGGACAAAAACAGATAAAAACGCGGGCCCCACATATGGTCGGCCGATACCGCATCATCATACCCCAATACGTCAGAACCATACCCCAAAAGCCCGGCCGTATACGAAAGCCCCGGAAACGCCTGTTCCAGCAGTGGTTTTGCCGCCTGTTCAAAAAATGCCCTGCAAAGTTCCCTGCCCTTGATAAATGCCATGCTGCTTACCCCCTACTGTAAATCATTTGTTATATGATACCATAATCCATCAGCCAACACAACAATCATTTGGAAAAATAACGGTAAAAATCCGCTGCTCCAATCCCCGTTTGATTGACAAGCCATGGCAAACAGGATATAATGAACGTATGTGAAATTATCCCTACAACAGGAAAGGTTGTGTGACAAATGCTCAAAGAGCAGATCGCATCTTATATCGAAAACCATCGTCAGCAGATGATCGATGATATCTCCGCACTGGTCCGCATCCAGAGCGACCGCGGTGATCCCGCTCCCAGTGCGCCTTTTGGCAAAGGCCCCGCCGCGGCACTGGAAAAAGCCATGGAGATCTGCGCCGCTAAAGGCTTTTCCGTCCAGAACTGGGACGGCTATGTCTGCACCGCGGACATGAACGCCCTGGCTCCCCAGCTGGATATCCTCGCCCACCTCGACGTCGTCCCGGTATCGGACGGCTGGACGGTCACCGGGCCGTTTGAGCCGAAACTGGTCGGAAACAAGCTGTACGGGCGCGGAACCGCCGACGACAAGGGCCCGGCTGTTGCTGCGCTGTACGCGATGATGGCGGTAAAGGACCTGGGTATCCCGCTCGCCTATAACTGCCGGCTGATCCTCGGCACCGACGAGGAATGCGGCAGCAGCGATATCCATTATTACTATCAGAAGCAGCCGGAAGCACCCTGCACCTTCTCGCCCGACGCCAACTTCCCCTGCATCAACATCGAAAAAGGCTCCATCCGCGGCCATTACCACGCCTGCTACCCGGAATCCTCCGCCCTCCCCAGAATCGTCAGCGTCACGGCCGGCACCAAGATCAATGTCGTTCCCAACCGCGCTGAAGCGGTCGTCGAAGGCTTTGAGATGGATGTTTTGCAGGCTGCCGCCGGCAAAGTAACCGAAGATACCGGCGTGTCCTTTACCTTTGAGGGCGAAGGCGTTGTCACGGTCCACGCACTGGGGCAGGATGGACATGCTGCAATGCCTGAAAAAGGCAACAATGCAATCACCGGCCTTCTGACCCTGCTGACCGCGCTGCCGGCCGCCAAGAGCGAAGGTTTTGACAAGCTGTGCGCCTTCCAGAAGATGTACCCGCACGGCGACTGGAGCGGGCTTGCCGCAGGTATTGCGATGGAAGATGCTGAATCGGGCGCGCTGACCTGCTCACTGGATATCTTCAACCTGACGCTGACCGGGTTTGAGGCACAGACCGACTGCCGCTGCCCGATCTGCTCGACCGATGAAAATGTGACCGCTGTACTGAAGGCAGGTGCCGAAGCAATTGGCCTGACGCTGGACGAAAGCTGCAAGCTGAATGCCCCTCACCATGTCCCGGCCGATTCCCCATTTATCCAGACGCTGCTCTCCGCTTATGAACAGTACACCGGCCAGAAGGGTGAACCGCTCGCAATCGGCGGCGGCACCTATACCCACCATCTGAAAAATGGCGTCGCGTTTGGCTGTGAATTCCCCGGCGGAGAAGACAACCATATGCACGGCAACGATGAATTTGTCAACATCGACGAACTGATCCTGTCGGCGCAGATCTTTGCACAGGTCATCGTCGACCTCTGCGCGGAGAAGAACTGATTATGAAACGGGATCAAAGCCTGGCGGAACGTACCGCCGATGATATTCTTTCGATGCTCAACATCGAAAAACGCTTTGCTGCCGGCGACCGGCTGCCGAGCGAAAACGAACTGGCAAATGAACTGGGCGTCAGCCGTACCACCCTGCGCGAGGCGGTCCGGCTGCTGGCCGCCCATCAGGTGCTGGTCACCGAACGGGGCCGCGGCACCTTTGTCCGGCAGGATTTCCACCCCAGCGATGCCAAGCTGACGTTGGAAAGCATGACCCCCGAGCTGATCGACGTCCGGGACCTGTTTGAGATGCGGCTGATCTTTGAGCCGGAGGCGGCCTACTATGCCGCCCAGCGGGCGACCGACGCCGAACTGGAGAGAATCCGCCACTATGCCGAACTGGAAGAGGAGCTGATCGCCAAAGGCGAGGACCGGGCAGAGGTCGAGATGGCATTTCACAACTCGATTGCGACTGCGACCCACAACAGCTTTATCGGCGAACTGGTGCCGCTGATCTACCGTTCCATCGACCGGGCACTGCGGCTGTCGGGAGATTTCCCCGACATCATCGCCAATGTCGTCGAAGACAACCGGCTGCTGATCGAGTTCCTGACCCGGCGCAACGCCGAAGGGGCACGCAGCGCAATGCGGATTCATATTATCCATGCAATGGACGGACTGGACACCGGTGTACAGACAAAAGGAGGATACGATGGCAGCAACCAGGAAAAAAATCACTTTTAAGGGGCAGAGCGTCGATGCCGTCATCCGCCAGTACAAGCGCACCCGCCTGATTTCCTATGCCCTCTATTCGCTGGCCCTTCTGATGGTGATGATGAGCCTGAGCTGGTACAGCGTCGACTCGCTCACAAGCCTCGGGATGATCCTGACTATTGCACTGGCGGCCTTCGCGGTGTATGTCATCCACAACATCGGGATTTACATGATGACCCGTTATCTTGAGATTTTGCGGGCAGACTGCGACCCGAAGAAATTCGAGGCACTCTACTCCAAAATGGAGGTGCACCCCGACCGCCCCAACGAAATCACCTTCAACATCTGCCGGGCCATCTACTATCAGGGACGTTTTCAGGAGGCCCTCGACCGGCTGAAAGCGATGGGACGGCCAAAAGAAAAAAGCTCGATGTATTTTCAGTATTACAATCTGCTGGCCAGCTGCTATGACGAGCTGGGCGACGTCGAAAAGCTGGTGCTGATCAAGGAAAAGATCGGCAAACAGGTCCTCTCAATGAAGGAAAAGGACCGCTACATCGGAAACGGCCGGATGCTGCTGATGATTCTCGACCAGATGCTGACCCAGAAGGAAGGCCGCATCAGCCGCAGCCGGGATTTATGCGAAGAATTGCTGGACAACGCGACCTTTACGCTGGCCCGCATCCAGTGGACCAGCCGGCTGGCAGCACTGGAGTACCAGTCAGGCGCCGGGCGTTCGGCGATGGAACACGCGGCCTATGTCATCGACGACGGAGGAAGCACCTTCTATGTCGAACGGGCACGGGAACTGTACAAAAAATGCTGCGGACACGACTATGTCACCGAACAGGAACAGTTCCAGGCGAACCTGGCCGCCGGTATGTATGACCAGGAAAAAGAAGATTGATTCTGATTCCAACAGCCTTAAAAGGAAAGGGGTTTGCGGATGGAAGAAAAGAAACTTGATCTGGAGGCAATCCGCGCCGAAATCGACACGGTCAACCAACAGATGCTGCAACTGCTGATCAAACGGCTGCAACTGTGCAGCGATGTCGCCGATTACAAAAAGGCGCGCGGCCTGCCAATCTATGTCCCGGAACGGGAAAAGGCAATCCTTGAATGGGCACAAAATACGGCTGGTCCGCGTTTTGCACCCTATGCCAGCCGCTTTTTTGAACAGGTCATGCAGCTGGGCAGAGACTATGAAAACGGCGTCATGGGCGGGGCAGAAAGCGGGAAACTGCTTGCAAGCCGTCCCGACGCCATGCTGACGGAACGGATGGTCCTGCTGCCGCTGGAACCGGGCGACCTCAAACCGGTCTACTCGCTGGTATCCGATGCGGAATTGATGGACGGACTGCATATCGCCCCCAAAACTTCCGAAGAGGAGGCCCTCCGCTTCATCCGCACCGAAACAACGCCGCCCGGTCTGGCTTATAAGGTGCTGCTGGCGGAAAATGCACAGTTTGCCGGATTGCTGCTGCTCAAGCCGGACCCCGACACCCCGGATAAGGTGCTGCTGTCNNGCTGTCGGTCGTCCTGTTCCGCAACTGCTGGCACAAAGGATATCTGACCGAACTGATCCCGGCGGCTGAAAAAATCGCGGTCAGCCGGCTGACTGCCAAATCTGTCTGGGGATATGTGCCGGATGAAAACCTGTACGCGCTGCGCGCCTTCTTCAAGGCCGGCTATCAGGTCAACAGCGTCCTCTCCCTCCCGGATAAAAACTTCCAGGTGCTCTGCAAAATGATGGAGGCGGCGCCATGAAACCCAGGTGGATGCGCCATCTGCACACCATCAACCACCATAAATGGCTGGTTATGAAATACTGTTTCGCGCTGGGGCTCTACCGGCAGGGGCTGACCCACGATCTTTCCAAGTATTCCCCGACTGAGTTTATCCCCGGCGTCAGATACTATACCGGCACCAGCAGCCCCCACAACGGGGAACGGGCAGTGCTCGGATACTCGGCTGCCTGGCTGCACCACAAGGGCCGC
>DCTE01000087.1:13108-18123 GCA_002329405.1 Ruminococcaceae bacterium UBA1448
TTATAAGGACAGTGACGCTTATGATTACTACATGCGTTCCCGGAGCCATTATGTGATGCACCCGCAGACGCAGGCATTGCTGGAAAAGCTGCTGATCATGCTTCGGGATGAGGGACAGCCCGCGGCCTTTGCCTATATCCGCAAAGAGGTGCTGCATAACGCACGATGACCGATTCCCTGCCGGGCTGGATGGATACCATCCGGCCCAGTTTTTTTGCCTGCGATTTCAGCGATGGGCAGCCGGAAAAAATGATTGCTTTTTTTACCGGTTTGGTATATAATATAAATGCTCGTCCAGCAACCGGCAATCCGCCGGTAAAAAGAAAAAGCTGTATGCCCTCGTAGTTAAATGGATATAACAAGCCCNNGTTCGATTCTCGCCGGGGGTGCCAGAAGAGAAAACGCCGGAAACCTTGATCAATCAAAGGTTTCCGGCGTTTTTTGTTTTTTGTTCTGGCTTTACCTTTCTATTTTACTTTCGGCGGACCCACTTTCCGCCAAACAGTGTCTTTTTATAATGTTTCAGTTCTTCCTTTGCCGGAGCATACTCCCCGGCTTTCTGGAGGTATTCCACGCCTTTGGGGATATTCTCTGCAGTGCCCAAACCGTTGCAGTACAACTTGCCCAGCAGATAAAAGGCTTCACGGCAGTTCCAATCAATCTGTTCCAGATACCCAAGTGCCTTGGCATAATCCTGCTGGGTTCCCTGGCCGTTGGCATAGCAGGCACCAAGATAATAGAGCATGACCGGACCGCCGTTATCCTCCGCCCATTTGAGCAGCTGAAAAGATTTGGCATAGTCCTGCTCGATCCCCCTGCCATCATAGTAGAACATCCCCAGCCGGTTGGCGGGATTCACTTTTGCCTCGATGGGAGCCGAGAGTGCCTGCTGATAATATTGTGCAGCCCGGGCGAAGTCCTTGGACACCCCCACGCCCAGCTCATAGGAGTAGCCCGCCCAGAAGAAGGCCCGGGGCTCCCCCAGCTCCGCCCCCCGGCGGTAAAGATCAAAGGCGTCCTCCTTTTTCCCCTGGTCGTAAAGCTCATTGGCATAATAGAAATAGTAACTCGGATACCCCTTCTCTGCCCCGTAGCGGTATACTTCAATCGCCTTTTCCGGCTGAGGAGAGATGAGCCCCTCTTTTCCCTCCCGATAGAAATTGGCCAGGTTGACACCGCCGCTGGACATCCCGCTGCGCATGGACTTCCACAGCCAGTCTTCACACTTGGCGTAGTTCTCCCGCAGATAACTTTCGATGGCGTCGTCACTGCGAAAATCCTCCCGGGTTTTCCCCTGAATCTCCGGGAAATCCCCCCAATAGTACGCATTGCCAATGATCATCTGGCAGAGGGGCTCTCCATGCTCCGCCTTGTCCAGCACAATATCAAAAGCCTCCTGGAGAGTCATAGGCATCGCCTCGGCCAGCTGCCGGTCCATCACCCCACTGCGCAGGGACAGCAGCGCCCCGATAGCACTGCCCCCCAGCACCGACTGGCGCATCAGATAGTCCCCTGCCTCCCCATCAATGGGGAAATTATGGCCTGGCCAGGTGTACTCCGGGCCGTACAGGCACCGGGCCAAAAGGCAGAAGGCGTCGGCGTCCCCATCCTGCACCGCCTGCTGGAGCAGCCGAAAGCCCTCCTGGCCCTGCCCGGCACGCAGGTCATAATAGATGTACTGCAACGCCTGTTCTACCGGATCGCTGAAAAACTGTCCCATAAAATTCTCCTCCTAATCTAAAATTCAATTTGTCCTCATTTTATCACGCAGGCTTATATCTCCCGGAACCCGGAGACATCCAGTTCCCGATAGCGATAGGCATTGGAAAAATATGTTATGACATCCTGCACATCAGCCGTCATCCATTCCCACAAGAGAGGGCCGCCTGGGTCAGAACAACCGATCTCCACCGCATACATTCCGGCATCCGGCCCTTCCAGGGCCACGGCACACTGGATAAACCAGTATTGCTGCGGGTTTTCGGGGTCTCTCTGCTCCAGGATCAGGTAGCTGTCTGTCTCTTGGACGAGTGCCGACAGTGCTTTCTCCAAATCATCCCAGCTGAAATCAGATGTACTGCCGGAATCCCCACCAGCGGTCATACGCCAGGGCCAGTCTCGATGGGGCTGAGGCGGGATAGAAGATGTTCCATCTTTCCGGTGCTCCAAATACCGCCAGGTCCGGCCATCCCGTTCCATCCGCTCCCAGTCACCAAGCGGCGGAATCTCCCCGCGCAGCCAGCCGCGCAGTACCATTTCCGCCTCACTGAAGTAAACATCACGCGACCAGGCATACCGGCCGGGTTTGCCGGGAGAACCGGAATACTCCTCCAGCAGGATGCGCGTCTGCTCCATCGCGCCGCCGGGAATGCAGGCAAGACGGCTGACGGCATGCCCCTGTCCCTGGAAAGGAATACCCGGCACCAACTGAAATGGGCTGGCCTCTCCCGTCTGGCTGGGACTGAGCAGCAGCTGGCGGATGGTATCCCAGGTAATACGGGATGTAACAGAACCATCGGGAAAGGTGAGCACCTGATTCTGTGCCAGCCGCTCCTGCTGCTGGCGCTGCTGTTCCTCCAACTGTGCCTTCCTCTGCTGATAGGCCCGCTCCTGAAGGTATTGTTCCATCTCCTCTTTGGTATTGACCAGGTCATTGTACTCCTTGGAGTCGTAGCGTCCGAACACAGCAGCGGGTGCCCGATGGCGCAGGCAGTCGATCGCTTCTTCCAGTTGTTTTTCCGACTTGAAAGAGGTGACCTGCCGCTGCTGGCGGTCATCGACAATCCAGATTTCATAGGTGTAGGTAACCTGGGTGCGCTGACCGGCATGGTGGGTATGCCGTTCCACCCGGCTGAATACCCCACGGATGCGGGAGATGGCGGAAACCACGTCCCCCAGTACCCATTCCTTGCCGATCCCCATCTTTCCGCACCACTGGCCGTTTTGTTTCAAATCCTGATCCACCATCGCGAAAAGCTCTTTCACCGGCGGTGCTTCGTCCGGGTAGCGGAGCTGGTCGCGGATTGACTGAGCCAGCGCGCTTTTCTCCGGGTACAGTGCATCCCGCAGGCTCCGGTATGCCAGGAAAATTCCAATCAGAACCGCACCCGCTCCCAGAAAGGGACACAGGTAGTAGAAAATCCGCATCTTGTCATCCAGCCGCTCTACCTCTTCCGGGAGCGTCTGCCCCAGATAGAAAAACCACAGTGCCAGCGCACCGCCCCCACCAAAAGCAGCCGCCGGAATCAAACCGATCAGCCGTCCGCGGGTTCTCTCAAGACAATAGCCGTCTTCCGGGCCGTCAGGCTGCTGCTTTTTGTTCCACCAGACCAGCAAGAGAATCACTGGAATGGCAAAGACGCGAAAAACCACCACCAGAATGATGTAAACAATCACATTCCAGGGCCATTTGAGATAAAAATGTTTTTTGGAAGTGTCCTTTGAATCCATCCTATCCGCCTCCTGTTTGGGTTGTTTCTGTCCCCTGATGAACAGCCGGATGCCTTTTGCACGGGTATAGCTCATTTCATACAAAAATTTTGATTAATAGTACATTTATTTGGAATTATAACATATATCACGTCAAATATCAACAACTGCGCTCTGCACAATCGGCCTTTTCTGTGCCAGATATTTCCGTTTTCAAACTCTGCATAGCTTTGATTGCTGCGGATACAATACTGCTGTCGGCAACACGACGCCGGCAAAAACAAAGAGCAACCATCAAGGACGGTCTTAAGCGGGCGGCAGAGATTTCTCACGCCATTACGGCAAACCCTCTGTTCCCCTGTCAGAAAAAATTCTCTGCCGCTGCCGCTCCGTCCCGCGGGAACGCATCAAATCACTGCCGTTCCCCTTATAAACCCTCACGAGAAAGGAAAATGATTATGACCAACAATAACCAGATCGTAGTCCCCGAAGCCAAAAACGCAATGGAACAGTTCAAGATGCAGGCTGCAAGTGAAGTCGGTGTCCCTCTGAAACAGGGCTATAATGGCGACCTCGCTTCAAGAGACGCCGGAAAAATAGGCGGCAACATTGTCAAGAGAGTATTTGAATCTTACACCGGTAATTCTTATCCGCTTGAGAAGAAGTAAGAACTGAAAGCAGGAACTGAAATAGCAGAATAAAGTTTTAAACACAAGGGCTGTCGGTTTTCGGCAGCCCTTGTGCTATGCACTGTATGAACTCCATACCGGGAAATGATTCATAAAGCGGAAAGCTCAGAAATAACCTGGTAGGAGGATAACTTAAGCGGGGAGGCTATGAATGCAGAGACTGATGCTGCTGATAATCGTATTTTTCATAATCCTATTCTTTTTGTACCTGCCTGAACTGTTTCCGTCCTGCGCATGCTGCGGCAAAAAGAAGCCAAGGCCTTTTTTCAGGATCCACAGGGCGGTCAGCCTCAGCCCGGGCTACAAGGGCTGCCGCTCGGTCTGCACCAGGTGCTGCAGGAAGCACGATCTGAATGACCTGAAGGACCTGGACAGACTCAGTCAAATCAGCAGAAAGGTCAAAATAAGGCGGCTTTCAGACGATTTTTGATTTATACATTATACCTCACCTATAAATACTTCGGTTTCATATTCAGACACAAAAACCTTCCATGCATTGGCTGATCCACATACATGGAAGGTCTGGCGTTTACGGGCTTCTGATATATATCAGGGAGCGATCCGGCTTCCAGCTTTCTGCCAGATTGCCGCTGGCTTGCCGCCGACATTCCCCTCTTATTCCTCCTCATCCTGTTCCCAGTTGTGGTAGACGTTCTGGACGTCGTCCATGTCCTCGAGGTTGTCGATGAGCTTCTGCATTTGCTCTATCTGCTTGGGATCCGTCAGCTTCGCCGTCGTGGTCGGGATCATCGAGACCTCCGCTTCCACGAATACATAACCCTTTGATTCCAGGGCCTCCCTTACTGCCGAGAAGCTGGCAGGCTCAGTGATTATCTCATAATATTCATCTTCAGTGGTCATGTCTTCGGCGCCGGCTTCGAGCGCCTCCATCATCAG
>DCTE01000213.1 GCA_002329405.1 Ruminococcaceae bacterium UBA1448
GAGCTGCATCTGGAAATCATCGTTGACCGTCTGCTCCGTGAGTTTAAGGTCGAAGCAAATGTAGGTAAACCTCAGGTTGCTTACCGCGAGACCATCAAGGGCAACGCCGACGTTGAGAACAAGTATGCAAGACAGTCCGGCGGTAAAGGCCAGTACGGTCATGTCAAGATCCGTGTATCTCCCAACGAGCCTGGCAAGGGCTACGAGTTCATCAACTCGGTTGTCGGCGGTTCGATTCCGAAGGAATATATTCCCGCTGTTGACGCTGGTATCCAGGGTGCGCTGCAGTCTGGTGTTTTGGCTGGCTATCCTGTTGTTGACGTCAAGGTTGAGCTGTATGACGGTTCTTACCATGAGGTTGACTCTTCTGAAATGGCATTTAAGATCGCTGGTTCTATGGCGATCAAGGATGCTCTCAGAAAAGCAAACCCCGTTATCATGGAACCTTTGATGAAAGTCGTCGTTGTAGTGCCTGAGCAGTACATGGGCGACGTTATCGGCGACCTGAACTCCCGCCGTGGTCAGATCCAGGGCATGGAGGCAAGAAACGGCGTCGAGGATATCAATGCACTTGTTCCTCTGGCAGAGATGTTCGGTTACGCAACCGACCTGCGTTCCAAGACACAGGGCCGCGGCAACTATTCTATGGAGCCCAGCCACTATGTTGAGGTTCCGAAGAGCATCGCCGAGAAGATCGTTGCTGAGAGAACCAAGAAATAATTTAATGGAGATTGCGAGAAAATACTTGCAATCTCCGAAAAATTCTGCTACTATTATGGTACAGATTCTTTATTCAATTAAGGAGGAATTTTCCAATGGCAAAGGCTCATTACGAAAGAACGAAGCCCCATGTCAACATTGGCACCATCGGCCACGTTGACCACGGCAAAACCACTCTGACTGCTGCTATCACCAAAGTTCTGGCTATGAAGGGTCAGGCTCAGTTCGAAGCATATGATATGATCGACAAAGCTCCCGAAGAGAGAGCTCGTGGTATCACAATCAACACCGCTCACGTTGAGTATGAGACNNTCAGATGGACGGCGCGATCCTGGTAGTTTCCGCGGCTGACGGCCCGATGCCGCAGACCCGTGAGCACATCCTGCTTGCCCGTCAGGTAGGCGTTCCGTATATCGTTGTCTTCATGAACAAGGTTGACCAGGTTGACGACGAAGAGCTGCTGGACCTCGTCGAGATGGAAATCCGTGAGCTGCTTTCCGAGTACGAATTCCCGGGCGACGACGTTCCGATCATCCGTGGTACCGCTCTGGGTGCTCTGGAATGCACCTCTCAGGATGTCAATGATCCTGCTTACAAGTGCATCCTCGACCTGATGGACGCTGTTGACGAGTATATTCCTACTCCTGACCGTGCTGCTGACAAGCCCTTCCTGATGCCTGTTGAGGACGTTATGACCATTTCTGGTCGTGGTACTGTTGCTACCGGCCGTGTTGAGAGAGGCACTATCAAGGTTGGCGACGCTGTTGAAATCGTTGGCCTGAAGGAAGAAAAAGGTACTTCCACCGTTACTGGTCTGGAAATGTTCAGAAAGACTCTGGACTATGCTGAGGCTGGTGACAACGTTGGTGCTCTGCTCCGTGGTGTTCAGAGAAACGAGATCGAAAGAGGCCAGGTTATTGCTAAACCCGGTTCCGTTCATCCTCACACCAAATTCCATTGCCATGTTTACGTTCTGAAGAAAGAGGAAGGCGGACGTCATAAACCCTTCTTCACCAACTACAGACCTCAGTTCTACTTCCGTACAACTGACGTTACCGGTATCATCACTCTGGCTGAAGGTACTGAAATGGCTATGCCCGGCGATAACCTCGACTTTGATGTCGAGCTGATCACCCCCATCGCTATGGAAGAAGGTCTGCGCTTCGCTATCCGTGAAGGCGGCAGAACCGTTGGTTCCGGCGTTGTTTCTTCCATCGCTGAATAATTTTCTTTGATGGTTGAATAATTGAGCTTTTAGGCGCTTCCAATTTTTGTTGGAAGCGCCTTTTTGCAGCTTTGGCAGACAATTACTTGACAAAGCCGGCTATTTGACGCACAATAAGAATATCTTATTGTGAGATTTGTATGATAAAGGGGATAGAAATATGCTGAATCAAAAACCTGTTATTGCCATCAGCTGTACGACAAATGCTGCCGGGCTTGCCGATACTCCTGCCCGTATGGTTCATAATCCAATGTCGTATTCAAATGCGATTGCAGCTGCGGGTGGAGTGCCGGTGCTTTGCCCAGAATGCTGCATCCGTGAATATGCAGAGATGTGTGACGCACTGTTGCTGTCAGGTGGGCAGGATGTGGACCCAACCTGGTATGGTGAAGAGGTACTCAATGATTCAGTGGTGATTGACCTGGCCCGTGATGCTTATGAGATGGAACTTTGCAGGGCTTTTCTCACCCGTAAAAAACCGATTATGGCGATCTGCCGCGGATTTCAGCTGCTGAATGTTGTGCTGGGCGGGACATTGTATCAGGATCTGCTGGCACAAATGGGATTTATTCACAGCAATTCAGAAATCCGCCATCCATTTTATGCGGAAGAAGGCTCGGTTCTGTATCGGCTGTATGGTGAAGTATTCCGAGTTAATTCCACTCATCATCAGGCAGTAAGGGATCTTGGAAAGGGACTCCGGGTTACCGGGCGTTCGATTGAGGGAATCATCGAAAGCTATGAATCAAGTGATCCGCAGCAGCTGATCTGGGGGACTCAGTTTCACCCGGAACGGCTGACAGGTGCCCAGTGGGATGATCGGACACCGGATTTTGCTGATTATTTTTCTGCTTTTATCGCAGAAGTAGGACGTATCCGTAATAGCGGCTGATCGGGCGGGGCTCTGCAATTTTTTGCCGATTGACTCTTTGTATCAAAATTGTTATAATATACTTGGTAATATTATGCAGAAATTTGAACAGAAGGGATTGGTCTGAAATGAAGTATCAAAAGCTGTTTACGCCGGTCAGTATCGGGAATGTTCAGCTGAAAAACCGTTTTGCACTTGCACCAATGGGGCCGCTCGGCCTGGGCGATGCAAGCGGCGGTTTTAATCAGCGCGGCATTGATTACTATACCGAGCGCGCCAAGGGCGGCACCGGCCTAATAATCACCGGTGTAACCTTTGTCGACAATGAAGTTGAAGAGCATGGCATGCCCAACTGTCCCTCCCCGACCTATGATTCGGTTCATTTCACCCGCACAGCCCGTGAGATGACTGAACGGATTCACGCTTATGGTTCCAAGGTGTTTTTGCAGATGTCTGCTGGTTTTGGACGGGTCACAATCCCAACCAACCTGGGCGAATATCCGCCGGTTGCGCCTTCTCCGATTCCCCACAGATGGCTGGATAAGATCTGCCGTGAACTGACGGTCGATGAAATCCACAAGATCGTCAAGTCGTTCGGCCTGGGTGCTTATAATGCCAAACGCGCCGGTTTTGACGGGGTACAGATTCATGCGGTCCATGAAGGGTATCTGCTCGACCAGTTCGCGATCTCAATGTTTAACCATCGTACCGATGAATATGGCGGATGTCTGGAAAACCGTCTTCGTTTTGCCAAAGAGGTTGTAGAAGAGATCAAGGCCAGATGCGGCCAGGACTTTGTTGTCACCCTGCGATTCAGTCCCAAGAGCATGATCAAGGACTGGAGAGTCGGTGCGCTGCCGGGTGAGGAATTTACCGAAATGGGCCGCGATCTGCCGGAAGGCATTGAAGCGGCGAAACTGCTGGTCAAATATGGATATGATGCGCTGGACGTCGATGTCGGTTCTTACGACGCCTGGTGGTGGAGCCATCCCCCGATGTATCAGGAAAAGGGGCTCTATCGCGCATATGCAAAGCTGGTAAAGGATGCAGTTGATGTGCCGGTCATCCTTGCCGGACGGATGGATAACCCGGATATGGCACTTGCATCGCTGGAAAATGGTGACTGCGATATTATTTCGCTGGGACGGCCGCTGTTGGCTGACCCGGATTATGTAAAGAAACTGCGCTGCGGGAAAACAGATGAAATCCGTCCCTGCATCTCCTGCCAGGAAGGCTGCATGGGCCGTATCCAGAACTATTCGATGCTCAACTGTGCGGTCAACCCGCAGGCATGTAAAGAAGGCCCGAATGCCTACCGTCCGATTTTCCGCAGCCGAAAGGTTATGGTCATTGGCGGCGGTGTCGCCGGATGTGAGGCGGCGCGGGTGCTGGCAATCCGCGGTCATAAGCCGGTGCTGTTCGAAAAGACCGGTGTACTTGGCGGCAACCTGATTCCCGGCGGAGCACCTTCCTTCAAGGAAGACGACATCGCCCTGGCAAAATGGTATGCCCGTCAGATGGAATTGCTGGGCGTTGAAGTCCATATGAATACCGAAGTGACCAAAGAGATGGTTCTGTCGGGCGGTTATGATACCGTCATCGTTGCGACTGGTTCCACCCCGAAGGTATTTAGCCTTGGCGATGATGAAAAGGTATATACGGCGGCTGATGTACTCACCGGCGCAAAAGATTCCGGTGAAACAACGGTTATTGTCGGCGGCGGTCTGGTCGGACTGGAACTGGCACTTGATCTGGCGGAAAAAGGCAAGAAGGTTACGGTTGTTGAAGCAATGGACAAGCTGCTTGCTGTCAATGGCCCGATCTGCTCAGCTAATAAGGAAATGCTGCTGGAAATGGTTCCCTTTAAAGGCGTAAACGTCGTCTGCGGTGCACGGGTCAAGGGCTATACCGGTGGTCAGCTCAGCTACGAAAAGGATGGGGAGAATCATTCCATCCCGGCAGACAGTGTCATTCTGGCGGTCGGTTACCGTGAAGAGAAGACGCTGTATGAGGAATTGCAGTACGAAATTCCTGATATTTACCTGTTGGGCGATGCAAAGAATGTTTCCAACATCATGTATGCCATCTGGGATGCGTTTGAGGTTGCAAACCATATCGACTGATATTGAAAAAATTGTATACAGCATGAACGGGCGGTCAGTATCAACTGGCCGCCCGTTTTGCGGGTAATTTTTTCGATCAGGTATCCTGCATCAACAGGTCGGTACGTTGTTGTCGAACGGTTTGCAGCTGTCCGGTACAGTTTTCCAGTCCCATTTCCAGCTGCCGGACTGCGGAAGAGATCTGATCCCGTGTTTTTTGAGCCTGGAACAGGGAATCGTTGATCCTGTCCAGTACCAGCCAGTCAGCGATCAGCCCGTCAAAAGCAAAATCTGCAAATTTCAGAAAATCACTGATCTGTACCGAAATGTCAGCCCGGATAGAGATGTCGGAAAGTTCTTTTTGGAAAGAATGGATCTGTCGTTGAAGGGTACAGGTCAGCTGGGAAGCGTCATCCAGATTGCCATGTTTGGCAAGGTCAGAAATCAGACCGCCGCCGACCAGATCGAATGTCCCCCAGCTTTTGGCGTTTTGCAGCTTTTCAATGATGGCACCAGTAGTCCAAAGTGCACTCTTTCCTGCATGGACGGCTTGTTCCAGCTCGGACCGCTGACTGGATAGCAATGTGATCTGACTGTCATAACCGGTTAGCTTTTCAGATGGTTCGCCGCCAATATCCAAAATTATCTGTGCTTTCTGAGCAAGCAGCGATTCCAGTTTCTGCCGTGCCAGATGTCCGTTGGCAACCTGACGCTCCAGCTGAAGGATTTGTTGATTGTATGTTTGCGATTCGGCAGACGCGGCGTCATACTTAGCATCAGCTTCTTTCACTATGGTTTTGCAGATGTCCAGTTTCTGCCGGCGACCGGGCAGCAGTTTGGTCAAAAGGACGTTCAATGCGCCCGTTTGCAGACGGTATAGCTCGGAGCGGCGGTCATCCCGTTCCTGTTTGGCTGCCGATACCTTTTTAGACAGTTCGTTTCGTTTGTTTTCAAGTGCGTCCAACTGGTTTTTGCGGGCCTGAAAATCAGCTGCCTGTGCGCTGACCTGCCGGATTTGCTGGTTGAGCTGTTGCAGGGAAATATTGTCTTCCATCAGGACCATCCTTTCGTCTTGATCTTGTTTGAGTATAGCATTCGGTATGACTGTTGTCAATCGGAGGGGAAGGAGAACGGACTTCCGAAAAGCGGAATTTTGTGTTATACTATATACGGGAGTTTTTCACCTGTTGGAGGTATTCAGATATGTTTTGGCTCATATTGGGCGGTTTGATCATTTTATATTGCCTGGTGGTTCGTATCCGGCTGGGCAGAGTGCGCTTTGCTGTGATAGCCGCAGCTGGTGGTTTGGCAATGATACTGCTTGGTGGATTGATTCTGCTGTTTCCTTACTGGCTGCCGGTCTGGATTTTGCAGCTGGCAGCAGTGACTGGGCTTGTTATCCTGTGCGGTGCCGAATTGATGGTCTTTGCCGGGAGCCTGTCGGGAAAGGCAGGGACTGCCAGTAAACAGCCGGTTCAGTATACGGTCGTGCTTGGAAGCGGGCTGAAAAAAGGCAATCAGATGACCTCGACTTTGATTGAACGGCTTTCACTGGCGGAAAAACTGTACCAGGGTGAGTATGTCATCCTGTCCGGCGGTCAGACCCGGCATGAGACTGCTGTAGAAGCGGATGTAATGGCCCAATGGCTGCTGAAAAGAGAAAAGATACCCGCCCGGAATCTGCTGCTGGAAAGAGAGTCGGTCAATACCCGTCAGAATCTGTGCAATACCCGCCGGATGCTCGGAGATCAACCATTGCCGGCAGGACAGGTGCGGATTGTGACGAGTGATTTCCATTGCTGGCGGACAGCCCGGCTGGCCGCTGCCTGTGGGCTGTCCGGTGCGACGCTCTGTGGAAGCCGGACGATGGCACTGATTGCGCCGCTGTACCATTTGCGGGAGACGCTGGCCATCGTATATGGCGCACTGCGCGGTGATAACACACAGAGAAATACAAGAGGGGAGAAAGAAGAGGGATGACATTGAAAACAAAACTGCCTAGTTTTGTGGCGGTACCTTCCGAGATTATCGACGAGCATCTCGGCAAGGCAAGCGGGCTGTATATCAAAGTGATTTTGTACATCCTGCGGACCAATAAAATCGACCCGCCGGTCATCGCGGCAGTTCTTTCTGTCCCGGTAAGCGATGTAGAGGAGGCAATCCGCTACTGGACCAGCAGTGGTATCCTGCCTGCCCAGGAGGTGGAACGTCAGCTGGAAAGCGGTAAAAAGCAGCAGGCACAGGCTGCACAGCCGCCACGAACTGGTTCTGCCCAGTCTCCTGAAGCGGTTGATACTTCCCATTTCAAAGTCAGTGCCGACCGGGAGGAAGTACGTTTTCTGCTGACAACGGCTGAACAGATTCTCGGCCGTCCGCTCTCATCGACTGAACAGAAAGGTTTTGTATTCTTTCTGGAGGAATACGACCTGCCGGCGGATGTGATTGTAATGGCAGTGGAGTTTTGCTGCATGCACGACCGGGGCAACTATCGGTATATTTCCAAATTGCTGGCCGGGTGGTATGAGCAGGGAATCAATACCCATCCTCTTGCCGAAGAATATATCCGTACCCAGACTGAACGGCTCAGTCACGAAGCCGAGGTGATGGAGGCGTTTGGCATCAAAAACAGGGGACTCACCACCGCCAACCGCAAATATATTATGCAGTGGTATCAGGACTACGGTTTTAATATTGAAATCATCCGTATGGCGTATGAGCGTGCGATTGACCAGATCGGACAAGCTTCCTTTCCATATATCGGGAAAATTTTGCAAAACTGGCACAAGATGGGCTTTAAGACGCCGGAAGATATCCTCCGCGGCGACGTCAAGAAAAATACTGGCGGAGGAGGCAAATCCTCATCCGGGACAGGCAGCCCGTCTTATGATGTAGAGGCGTTTGCGCGGCAGGGATTTGATCTGCCGGATCTTGACTGAGGGAGGTGCACCGGATGCAGAACAACGATATTTTCCAGCAGACCAAAAGGCGGATTGACCGCCGGCGGATGGAGCAGATGGTTGCCCAGTCCCAGCGAATGGATGAGATTGCCAAAAAGGTGCCTGAAGTAATAGAGATTCGCCGGAAATTGGCGATGACATCCGCTGAGATCAGCAAGGTAATCTTGCAGCGAAAAACCAACCTTGCCGAAGGGCTTGCAAAGATTGAGGAGGTCAATCTTCGCTTGCAGCAGCGGGAACGGGAACTGATGGTTCAGGCCGGATATCCGGTCGATTATCTTGAGATGCGCTACACCTGCCCTAAATGCAAGGATACCGGGTTTGTCAACGGGGTGCGATGCGAGTGTCTGAAAGCGGAGATGCGAAAGCTGAGCGTTGAGCAGCTGAATGCCGCTTCACCGGTCGGTGAGAGCCGGTTTGATAACTTTGACCTGCGTTATTACCCCGATGCAGTTGATCCCGAGAGCGGGCAAAATCCGCGGCTGGTGATGACAAAGGTGCTGGGTTTCTGCCGGTCGTATGCTGACAAGTTTACTCCGCACAGCCAGGGTCTTTTTATGTTTGGAGAGACCGGACTGGGTAAGACCCATCTTTCCCGTGCGATTGCGGGCGTGGTGGCCGAAAAGGGATACAATGTCGTCTGTGCCACTGCGCCTGACCTTCTGCGCCGAATTGAGAATGAGCATTTCCGCCGGACGGAAGATGAGGGAACGCTGGACCGGATACTGGAAGCCGATTTACTTGTACTCGATGATCTGGGAGCGGAATTTGGCAGCAGCTTTTCCCAGTCGGTTGTTTATAACATCCTCAACAGCCGTATCTCTTCCGAACGGCCGCTGATTGTTACCAGCAACCTGACTGTTCAGGAATTTGGTGAAAAATATGCCCGCCGGATCGTCTCCCGGCTGTTTTCTCAGCTGATACAGGTACGGTTTATCGGAAAAGACGTTCGCCAGCTCAAGCGTTTTCGGGAAGGTCAGAAATAACAGACCGGGTTTTATCAACAAGGGCCCCTTCCAGAATCGGAAGAGGCCCTTTGCCGGCTTTATTCGGGACTTTGTGTTATTCAGCGTCAACAGACGGCTGTGCAGGCTCGGAGGGCGCATTGTCATCTGTGCCAGTTCCTGTCTGGATATCGGCTGTCACCGCATTTGCCGCGGCGCGTCCGCCGACGATACCGGCCAGAATTGCCGACAGATCCAGACCAGTCGATTCCTTGACCCCTTCCATAATCTGGCTGGCGGAGTTCATGACGTCCTTGACCACTCTGGTCGCGTTGCCATCGCCGTACATGACGATCTTGTCGGTCTGGGCCAGCGGGCTGGCAGCACCTTTGACGATTTCAGGCAGTGCCTGCAGGTACATTTCCAGTACCGATGCTTCGCCCATCTTGCGCTGTGCTTCTGCCTTTTTCTCGATGGCTTCCGCTTCAGCAAGGCCCTTTGCGCGGATACCTTCCGCTTCCTGTTCCATTGCAAAACGGATTGCTTCGGCTTCGGCCTTTTTGGCTTCAGCCTCCTGAATAGCCTCATACTTTTTCGCTTCTGCGTCACGCTGGCGGCGAATCAGGTCAGCTTCCGCCTCTTTTTCCGCCTTATACTTCATAGCGTCAGCTTGTTTGCGGATATCAGCATCCAACTGCTTTTCTTTCAGTGCAATTTCCTTTTCTGCCAGCTCGGTTTCCTTTTCACGGCGGGCAATATCGGCATTTGCACGGGTGATTTCGATTGTCTTACGCTGGTTTTCCTGCTGAATCGAGTAAGCAGCATCGGCCTCCGCTTTTTTGGTATCAGCTCTTACCTTCATTTCCGCCTGCTGGACAAGCAGCTGTGCGTTCTGTTCAGCAATCTTCTTTTCGGCTTCTACCTTGATGGCATTTGCCTGCTGCTGGGCTTCGGATGTAGCAATCGCAATATCACGCTGAGCGTTTGCCTTGGCGATCTGGGCATTTTTACGAATCTGTTCGACATTGTCGATACCCATATTTTCAATGGTACCGGCGTTGTCTTTAAAGTTCTGGATATTAAAGTTGACAACTTCAATACCCAGCTTTTCCATATCCGGGACAACATTTTCGGTAATCTTCTTTGCGACCCCCTGTCGGTCCTGTACCATTTCTTTCAGCCCGACTGAACCGACAATCTCACGCATGTTGCCTTCCAGCACCTGGGTGACCAGGTTGATCAGGTCAACCTGTTTCATCCCCAGCAGCGACTGTGCGGCCCGTTCCAGCAGTTCAGGATCAGACGAGATTTTGATGTTGGCAACACCGTCAACCGAAACGTTGATAAACTCATTGGTCGGGACCGCATCCGTCGTCTTGACATCCACCTGCATGACCCGCAGCGACAATTTGTCGACCCGTTCAATCAGTGGGATTCGCCATCCGGCACGCCCGATCAGGATTCGTTTTTTGCCTAAACCTGAGATAATATAGGCGGTGTCGGGCGGTGCTTTCATATAGCCCAACAGGAACAGCAACAGTATCAGAACAATTACAATACCGCTGATAATCAGAATTTCCATACAATGATGCCTCCTTACTTAAATAACCGGCTGTCCGTATTGATAATTATGTAGGCAATTGGCCGGTTTTGATACAGATAGTGAACGCGGCAGGAAAGTGAAAACCTTCTTCTCTGCGCAGAGCTTCCGCTGCCGCAGACAAAAGCAAGCGGGCGGAAACTTTTCCGGCTGATAAACAAAAAAGACCTTTGCAGCAGACAACCTAGTTTGCCTACCTGCAAAAGTCTTGTCAAATCCGTAAAGAACTGGTGTCCCCGGGTTACATTCAATAACCGCTTTAGTCGACGACACCGGCAGAGGGAACTCTGTCCGCTACTCCCTTTTGTTTGATCAAATCATAACATAAATTCCAAAAAAGTTCAAGGAATTTCGACCTATTTTTACATATTATTCATAATCGAAAAAAGGCAATCAAAAAGCGCACCGGTTTTTCCAGTGCGCTTACTGACGCGGTCAGTCAATCTCAACCATGATTTTGCTGCCGTTTTGCTGAGCGGCAGAACGCATAACCACACGGATCGCCTTGGCGATGCGTCCCTGTTTGCCGATGACTCTGCCCATGTCGGCAGGAGCCACGTTCAGATGATAGACGATGGTGCCGTCCTCAGCCGGCTCGTCGACTGTGACCCGTACCGAGTCCTTGTCTTCGACCAGGCCGCGGGCCAGCGCGACCAGCAATTCTTCCATGTTTATTCCTCTTTTCTCTGACAGGAACCAGGCGGCCTGCGCCCGCAGGTTACGATAATAACCCTTGTTACGAAAGTAACCATTAAGACCGGTCCCGCGTGTCCACCGCCTCTGTAACCCCGGCGGCTGTGGGGCGAAGCTTAAAGGAAATCAATTATTTCTCAGAAGCAACCTTGAGGATCTTCTTGACGGTATCGGTGGGCTGAGCACCGGTAGCGATCCATTTGTTGGCTTTTTCGAGGTCAACGTTGATGACACTGGGTTCTCTGGTAGGATCGTAGGTGCCGATCTCTTCGATAAAGCGACCGTCACGGGGATATCTGGAATCTGCAACAACGATGCGGTAGAAAGGAGCTTTCTTTGCGCCCATTCTGCGAAGTCTGATTTTAACTGCCATGGTAATTTCCTCCTGAAATCATTTGGTATATTTTGGTTTGACAAACTGGCGTAACTTTTGTTTGCTCAGTAAGGTCACATATTCATCGGCGGGAACTTCATCCGGCGTTTAAAGCCTTTTTTGCCCATCCCGCCCATCTTTTTCATCATCTGCTTCATCTGGTCAAACTGTTTCAGCAGACGGTTGACATCCTCGACCCGCGTGCCCGAGCCGGCCGCAATCCTTCTCTTGCGGGAAGGATTGATAATCGACGGGTTTTCCCGTTCACGTTTGGTCATTGAATGGATCATCGCTTCGATTATCTTCATCTGACGGTCGCCCTGTTCGAGGTTTTCGTCGGTGACTTTGCCGGAAATACCGGGAATCATCGAGACGATCGAACGCATTGACCCCATCTTTTTGATCTGCTGCATCTGTTCGAGCAGGTCATTCATATCAAAGGAGTTTTGCTGCAACTTCTTTGCGAGCTTTTCTGCTTCCTTCTCATCGACCGACTCCTGCGCCTTTTCAATCAGCGTCAGTACGTCGCCCATCCCCAGAATACGGGAGGCCATCCGTCCGGGGTGGAAGGGTTCGAGATCTTCGATCTTTTCACCCACACCGGAGAATTTGATCGGTTTTCCGGTGACCTGACGGACCGAGATTGCAGCACCGCCGCGGGTATCCGAGTCCAGTTTGGTGAGAATGATACCGGTGACCGGCAGTGCCTTGTTAAAGGTATCTGCGACAGTAACCGCGTCCTGACCGGTCATTGAGTCGACGACCAGCAGGATTTCATTGGGGCTGACGGCAGCTTCAATCCTTTTCAGCTCATCCATCAGCTTTTCGTCAATATGCAGCCGTCCGGCGGTATCGACGATGACCAGATCGTGTCCATGATCGCGGGCAAATTTAATGCCTTCCCGCGCGATTTCGACCGGGTCGCCCTGGCCCATCTCAAAGACCCGTGCGCCGGCTCTTTCGCCGACGATTTGCAGCTGTTCGATTGCGGCAGGACGGTAAACGTCACAGGCAATCAGCAGCGGCCGGCAGCCTTCCTTGTCCTTGAAGTACTTTGCCAGTTTGGCGGCATGGGTTGTTTTACCACTGCCCTGAAGGCCGCACATCAAAATGACGGTCGGAGGCTTGGAGGCAAATTCAATCCGGGCGTTTTCTCCGCCCATCAGCGCGGTCAGTTCCTCGTTGACGATTTTGACGACCTGCTGGGCAGGAGTCAGGCTTTCGAGCACCTGTGTACCGACAGCCCGTTCGCTGACGGTCTTAATAAAGTCCTTGACGACCTTGTAGTTGACGTCCGCTTCCAGAAGTGCCAGCTTGACTTCGCGCATCGCGTCTTTGATATCCGATTCGCTCAGTTTTCCTTTGGAGCGCAGCTTTTTAAAAGCCGCAGAAAGTTTGTCTGAAAGGCTTTCAAATGCCAATGCCGTCCCTCCTGTTCATCTCATCATGCAAAATAATCATCCGCGAAAGACGAAAGTTTCTTTCGGATACTCTGTACCTTTTTTACACCCGACAGCCGCCTCAGAGAGGAATATTCCTTTTCCATCTCAGCGAGTGCCTGATCAATCTCTTCAAAGGTTTCCATCATCCGCTTAAAGCGGGCTGCCGAATGAAGTTTTTCTTCCATTTCGATCAGCTGTGCTTCGGCGCGTTTGATATTGTCGCGGACGCCCTGACGGGTGATCCCTTCCTGCTCGGCGATTTCCGCCAGCGAAAGATCATCGTTGTAGTACAGATCAATTACTTCGCGCTGTTTTTCGGTCAGCATTGCGCCATAGTGATCCAGAAGAACCGAAATATTCAGATTCTTGTCTGCCACAAAGCGTCCCTCCGTTCCGCAAAACAGCTCCTTGTAAACCATTTTTGCTTTACATACGGTATTATAACGCCAAAAAGCACGGCTGTCAAGTCTTTTACTTTACAGTCGTGCCCTGTCCATTGAGAAATATATAAAATTAAAACGTATTTTTTTGTTATAGTTGCCGGTGAACTCGGCTGTTCATCCTTCCAGTGCTTTTGTCAGCGTTTCGAGAAAAGATTCTTCTCCCCAGGTGTTGATCTTAAAAAATACCGCCTGGCTGCCGCCCGATGTCACCGCCACCAGATGGGTGGAGTGCTGGTCACCGACCATTGTGATGCTCATGCTGACCCTGTTGTTCCCCAGCCAGCTGTATCGTTCAAATACCCGGACCGCACAGCTGACGCCGTTAAAGGCAAAGTCGCTGGACTCCTCCAGTGAAGCGGAGATACTGCCCTGCATGACAGCGTCTTCTACCTTTCTGGCGACAGTGAAAATGGGCATATTAAAATCACGCTCATAACGTGCCATCAGAAACCTCCTGTGTCCGCAGAATAAACTCTTTCATCTTTTCAAATGTCACGGTACTGAGGTCATGCTCCATCTTGCAGGCGTCTTCCGCCGCGATTTCTTCGGGAACGCCCAGATGAATCAGCCAGGCACGGATAACCTCATGCCGTTCATAGATCTTTTCCGCGATTTCCTGACCGGATGGGGTCAGGGTGATGTATCCATCCCGGTCTACCAGAATATAACCGTTTTCCCGCAGAAGAGAAACTGCGCGGCTGATGCTGGGTTTGGAGTAACTTTTATAAACGGCGATGTCAATAGAACGTACCGCCCCTTTCTGACGATACAGCACCAGGATCGCTTCCAGATAATCCTCCGCAGACTGATGAATCTGCATACAGACCCTCCTTCCTGTTGTATGAAAATGATATTGTTTTTATTTTATCATATTTGCCAGCCGATGACAACCGTCAATCGGCAGCAAGCCAGTTGTTCATAAAAAAAACTTGCTAAAAATCGCCAAATGTCCTATACTATAAAAGGGTTTTCTTCCGATAAAGAGAAATTTTTCTATAAATTAGGAAGAAAAACAATATTGCAGCTATCCTGAAAGGATTGAATAAGATGCTCGAAGTGAAAAATATTTCGTTTGAGGTCGCTCAGAACGACGGTACCACACAGATCATCAAAGACCTGTCCTTTACCGTTCCGACTGGCCGGCTGACTGTTATCACCGGTCCCAACGGCGGCGGCAAGTCCACCCTTGCCAAGCTGATTATGGGCCTTGAAAAGGTGACTTCCGGTCAGATTCTCTGGAATGGCCAGGAGATCACCGATAAGTCTGTCACCGATCGTGCCCGCCTGGGTATCGGTTATGCTTTCCAGCAGCCGCCCCGGTTTAAAGGTATGAAGATTTCCCGGCTGCTTGAGCTGGCGCATGGCTCTCCGTTGAGCGAAGAGGAGTGCTGTAGTTATCTTTCAAAGGTCGGCCTGTGTGCACGGGAGTATATCAGCCGCGAGATCGACGCGACCTTGTCCGGCGGCGAACTGAAACGAATTGAGATTGCGACTTTGCTGGCCAAGAAGCCGGAACTGGCGATCTTTGACGAGCCGGAAGCGGGAATCGACCTGTGGAGCTTTGCAATGCTGGTCGACACCTTTGATAAACTCCGCAAAAGCGGTGAACAGACGGTTGTCATCATCTCCCATCAGGAGCGGATTTTGCAGCTGGCGGACGACATCATGATTTTGCAGGATGGCGGTATCCGCGCATATGGCCCCAAAGAGGAGATTTTCCCGACGCTGAACAGCATCAATATGGTATCGCATGCCTGCATGACAAATGAAAGGGGGACCTGCTGATGGATCAGTCTGTAATTGAAAAGATGCTGTCCACCATCGCCGGTATTACCGGAAAAGTGGAAGGTGCTTTCAACCTGCGTCAGAACGGTCAGGGTGTTGAACGTTACTCGACCGAAAATGTCAAAATCGTTTCCAAGACAGACCGCCCCGGCATTGATATCCTGGTCCGCCCTGGAACCAGGGGAGAGTCGGTGCATATTCCGGTCATTTTGACCGAATCCGGCCTGGACGACCTGGTATACAATGATTTTATCATCGGCGAGGGTGCTGATGTCACGATTATCGCCGGATGCGGCATCCATAATGACGGCCATGCCAAGTCTGAGCATGATGGCATCCATTCATTTAAGATCGGCAAAAATGCCCATATCCGGTATGTTGAAAAGCATTACGGCGAGGGTACCGGCACCGGCGAAAGAATTCTCAATCCGACGACGCTGATCACGATGGATGAGGGTGCAAACTGTGAGATGGAGATGGTCCAGATCGGCGGCGTTTCGTCTACTATCCGCAAGACCGACGCTACCCTTGGCAAGGACGCCAAACTGCTGATCACCGAACGCCTGATGACCCACGATAACCAGTCGGCGGTTTCGGATGTTGTGATCCATCTCAACGGCGAAGGCTCTTCTGCACAGGTCATCTCCCGTTCGGTTGCAAAAGACCAGTCGGAGCAGGTCTTCCATCCGATTGCGCAGGGCAATGCGCCTTGTCATGCGCATATCCAGTGTGATACCATCCTGATGGATGGCGCGCATGTCCGTTCGATTCCCGAGATCGAAGCCAATCACTCCGAAGCGGCGATTATCCATGAGGCGGCGATCGGACGCATCAACAATGAGCAGATGCTCAAGTTGGAGACGCTCGGGCTGGATGAGCAGGAAGCGGAAAAGATCATCATTGACGCTTTCCTGGATTGATTCAGCGTGATGATCAAATAAAATCAAGGCGGCTTTCCCGTAACCGAGAAGGCCGCCTTTTGATATGGTAAGGGGAATGAATATGACAGATGTTGTACGGGCTTCAGACCTTGGGATTACAATTGGGTCGTTGCCGCGGGGAAGACGCAACCTGATTTCCGACGTACCCGGTGTAAGGGTCGGGCATACAACGATTGATCGTGGGGAGTATCAGACCGGTGTGACGGTAATCCTGCCGCCAGTTGAAAACCCGTTTGTACATAAGATGACCGCAGCCGCTCAGGTCATCAACGGCTTTGGAAAAACGCTCGGGCTGGTACAGCTGGATGAGCTGGGGACGCTGGAAACGCCGATCGCCCTGACTGGGACGCTCAATGTCGGTAAAGTGCATGACGCACTGGTCGAATATATGGTCGGGCTGTGCAAAAAGGATGGCATCGAGCTGACTTCCATCAATCCGGTCTACGGGGAGTGCAACGACTCTTTTCTGAATAAGCTGACCGACCGCCCGGTGGAAAAGGAAGATGTTTTCGCGGCAATCGAAAGCGCGTCAGCTGATTTTCAGCTGGGGGCAGTCGGCGCAGGACGGGGGACTGCCTGTCATTCCCTCAAAGGCGGGATTGGCAGTTCGTCAAGGGTCGTGACATTCGATGGAAAAGAGTACACAGTCGGCGTACTGGTGCAGACCAACCATGGACGGCTGGCCGATTTTACGCTGCTGACTAGGCCAGAGCGGGAACAGCTGCTGCACCGGTATGACGGCGCGGTGCCGGATAAAGGCTCCTGTATCATGGTGCTGGCGACCGACCTTCCACTCAGTGACCGGCAGCTCAGGCGGGTACTGCGCCGCTGTCCGGTCGGGCTGGTCCGGCTGGGGTCGTATATCGGGCATGGGAGCGGGGAAATTGCAATCGGTTTTTCGACCGGCAATCAGTTTGACTTAAGCGACCATGCCGCGATTCAGACGGTTCACCAACTGGATGAACGGCAGATTGACCAGGTTTTCCGTGCTGCTGCCGAAGCGACCGAAGAAGCGGTGCTCGACTCGATGCTGACGGCAGAAACGGTGACCGGATGGAAAGGGCATNNACAAAGGAGGCTCTTTTGCCGCTGGTGCGTCCATTCCTTGCATCCGGTGAGTTTATGCCGGATCGGTCATTACACCGATAAAGACCGGGATTTCCTGCTCCATGTCCACAATCATATAAACAAACGGGCGGTCAAGAATGACGGTACGCTGGCTGGAATTAGATGCGTCGGCAATACCGGATGTCATCACCACCGCTGTTGCGGCAGCAGCCTTGGTGCCCTGTGCGTTTACTTCGATTCGGGTCTGATGGAATACATGACTGATACAAAGATTCCTACCGTCATAAGTTGCTAATCCCGAAAAGTCAGCACCTGAAGAAAAAGCCAGCGGCATCCCCATATCCGGGAGAACATCGGCAAGATCCAGCTTGGTATCGCCGGTGAAGACCGGAATGCCCGCCTCTACTTCGGCAGAGATCCGGCCATTGATCAGTGCATGCAGTGTATCGCCGTCCAGACGGTCGACCAGCTGGCTGATGGTGACGTTATCGTCCGGGAGCAGGCCGACAAATGCGTAATCCTTTCCTTCATAGTATTTGAGGAGGCCGGTGCAGAAATCGTTTTCAAGATAAATATTTTCATCGGAGTACATCATCTGCACATCTTGCAGTTTCCCTGATGTTGTTGTAAAAGTACGGTCGCGGATGTCCTCCGGCTTGTATTGAGTTTGCCATTTTGCATCAAAGAGTGTAGTATTGATCAGATACATGATGTCATCGTCGTTGATCTGTTCGATCAAGTTCTGAATTTCGCCGTCAGTCTTATTTTCAACCCAAGTGTTGATATCTGAGCAGGTGTCCTCGTCAAATGGTGCGGAGAAGACTTCCGCCTGATAATCGCCGGCCGCAATTGCCAGAAAATTATCGTTAACCGATAATGTCGGGTCGTTCTTAATCCAGACGGAATCCGCCATCGTCAGTTGTTCACTGGATTCACGGCGAATTGTGGAAAAGTAGCCGCGCATTGTTTCTTTTTCCCCTAAAACGGTTTCCATCTCCACCAGGGTTTCACCTTCCGCACCTTCCATTGTAAGGCAGAGGGCGTCGGCAGCCGACAGCGGAGAAAGCAGAAGATTATCGCCTTCATAGGTCTGTTGTAAAAGGCTGGCGGTAAAATTTAGATAGGATTGTGCCGCGTCCTGCTGCTGGGAGTCGGTTACGGAGACCGCGGGCGCTTTTTGGGTGGTGGAAAGCTGTTTGGTCGAGTGGAATGAAGCCGAACAGGAGGTACAGGCAGCCAGCGTCAGAGCCGCTGCAAGGATAGACATGATGCGTTTCTTCATGTGCTGGGACTCCTTTCTGAAACTGAAAATATTTTTTCTTGCTTTCGTCTCCGGTTCATGTTAAGATATCGTTGGGATTTCGGCAGAAAGTGATCAAATACGCTGTTTATCATAATACACACTGCCGATGGAAAATGTTGCAAAATATTGTTTTGGGGGCGAAATAAAATGTTTTCAGTTAAAAAAGCGGCTCCAGAAGATGCCGACCTTGCGACCGGGATTTTTATGATGCTGTGGCAGGAACATCCGTTTTCTGAATTGAAACAGGATATCCTGAAAGCGATCTCTGCACGGAACAGTGCCGTTTTTATCGCCTATACCGACGGCAGTCCGTCAGGAGCGGCGCAGTGCTCATTGCGGCATGATTATGTAGAGGGAGCGAGTTCCACTCCGGTTGGGTATCTGGAAGGCATCTATGTATTGCCCCAGTACCGGCGGGCAAAGGTCGCGACCCGGTTGGTGCATTGCTGTGAGAGCTGGGCAAAGGCGAGAGGATGCAGCGAATTTGCAAGCGATTGCGCGCTGGACAACACTCTCAGCCAGCAGTTCCATGCCGGTGTCGGATTTGCCGAGGCAAGCCGTCTGGTCTGTTTTGTCAAGCCGTTGGCGGAAGACCCGCAGGCAGCACCGGACCAGCTGACATTTGACAATGAAATGGAGTTTTTCTTTGGCAGTCACAGTTCTGCCGTTCATCAGTCTGAAACGAAAGAGGAATCTGTCCAACCTAAGGAACAGCCAGCCCCCCAGCCTGAAAAGCCTTCTCAGGAGTGAGCGGCGTCGATGATGGTCAGATGGCCGGTGTCGTACAGGACGCGGGCATGGTTGACCCGGATGGTTTCCCGTTTGANNTTTGATGTGGCTGCCGGTTACAGGGTCGATGGTATCCCGTAAAATAGTGCCGTTGCGGTAGACGATACCGTCTTCACGGGAAAAGTATTCGTTTTCGGTGTAGATATGGTAGCGGTAGGGCTGGGGAGCGGAAGCACGAAGTTCACCTGACAGATACCTGTCGCCAACATGAATGAGCAGCTGATAGGTCAGCGGGGTATCGTTACGAAACCGGTAGTCTTTATAGTTATAGAGGATGGATGTACCGGTGCCAAACGGAATCTGCCGACCAAAATCGGGGAATAAATCCAGCCCGTCATGGTGATGGTGTTCGACGATTGTCAAAGGAGTATGCAATACCATCCAGTGGATCAGGTTGGTAAACTGGCATAGTCCGCCGCCAATGCCCCGGGAAGGGGCGTTCCCGGCAATGGTCAGGCCGGTTTTGTATCCTTTTTCTGCGGTGGTGTCGCCGACCAGCCGCCAGAAAGAGAAGGTTTCACCGGGCCGGATCAGGGTTCCGTTGACCAGCGGCGCAGCCAGTGACAGATTGACCGCCTTGTTTTCCTGAAGAGTCATATCAACCTGTCCCAGCTTTCGACGGATCAGCGACTGGTGCTGATAGATACGGACGGGCAGGGGGGTTATCTCCCGGCTGGCTGCAAAGCGTACACCGCCCAATTGATGGACACAGTCGGAAATACTGCGGATCAGCTGGCATTTCCGGGTCGATACGCGATAGGTCAACGGTGAAATCTGACAAAAAAGTTTTCTGCTCATATGGATGCCCCTCCAGTCTGGTAAAATTATTATACCGTGAAAGAAAACGATGGTCAAGTTAGCCTGTTGTTGGATAAATCTCTTGATTTTTTTAGCAGTATACGATATAATAAAAAATGAAATCGGCATCTGCCGGACAGCCGCTCTGTACGGGGCAGCAATAAAATTATGGAGGTTATTCCAATGTTAGTTTCTGCAACAGAAATGATGAACAAGGCTCGCGACGGCCATTATGCAGTTGGCCAGTTCAACATCAACAACCTTGAA
>DCTE01000166.1 GCA_002329405.1 Ruminococcaceae bacterium UBA1448
ATTGAGCTCGATAAAATCGACGTCCCGGAATTTTTCATCCTCCAAATCTTCCAGCACCCGGATCACATTCTCAATCCCGTCGGCCGCAAGGTAGTTGTCGTTGATCAGCCCGGAGGACTCGCCCCCGCTGCTCCCCCAGGAAAGCCCGATCTTCCCGGTCTCGGACAGCATCTCGATCTCGCCCTCGGCCGCGTCCTTCATCAGCGGCAGCAGCCGCGGATAGATATCCTTGACGGCGACCACCCCGTCGACCCAGCTCTTTTCAGTGCCGAGCGGCATCTTGGTCGCGGTGACCTTCGCCGGGCAGGGGGAGATGAAGATTGCGCCGATCTGTTCCATCGGCAGCCCGGTCTTTCGGGCAGCCGCCCGCTTGGCCATCCGCGCGGCGACTTCGATCGGGGCGTTGAGCGGCAGCACATGGTCGATCAGGCCGGGGAACCGTACCCGGATCAGCCTTGTGACCGCCGGACAGGCCGAGCTGATGACCGGACGCTCCAGCCGCGGGGATTCCATCATCTTCCGGGTCGCAGCAGAGACAACCTCGGCAGCTTTCGCAACCTCAAACACCTCGTCAAACCCGAACCGGACCAGCGCGTTGAGCACGACGTCGACATCTTCCAGATTGTTGAACTGCGCCATAAAGGAAGGTGCGGGAAGTGCAACCGTATAGGCATACCTGTCCAGAATATCCAGACTGTCATATGTAGCCCGCTTGGCGTGGTGCGGACAGACCCGGATACATTCGCCGCAGTCGATGCAGCGTTCGGCAATGATATGCGCCTTTTTATTCCGCACCCGGATTGCTTCGGTCGGACAGCGCTTAATACAGTTGATACACCCCATACATTTGTCGCGATCGAGCGTTACCGAGTGAAAAAACTCCTGCATGCCAAAAACCTCCTGTCCCGGATGGATGCACAGACGGCGGCGGCCACCGCCCATCAGGACAGCAAAATGGTCATATAAACCGTCGTACCGACGCCGACCGTCGATTCTATCCGCATTTCATCCGTATTCTTTTTCATGTTCGGCAGCCCCATCCCCGCGCCAAACCCCAGCGAACGCACCTCGTCCGCCGCGGTCGACCAGCCGGCCTGCATCGCCTGTTCGATGTCGGGGATACCCTTGCCGGTATCCTTTAAAACCATTTCAATCCGGTCTGGGGTCATTTCCACGTCAATCGTCCCGCCGTTGGCATGGATGACCATATTGATTTCCCCTTCGTACAGGGCGATCGAGACCCTGCGGATGATGTCGGGGGGGACCCCCAGTGCCCGCAGCTTCTTTTTCAGGCTGGAAGAGGCCTCACCTGCACGGGTAAAATCGCTGCCATCGACTTCGAATGTCCACTTGAGTCCGCTCAAACCGATTTTCCTCCGCGCAGGCCATTCTCCCACAGCAGCCCGCAGGCGGAAAACATCCGGTGCTCGGTCCGCAGCAGGACCATCCCCCGGCGTTTTGCCAGCGCGATCATATCCTCGTCCGGCTTTTTGCCGCGGACAAAGACGATACAGACCATATCCATCATATCGGCTGTCCGCACCGTCTGGATATTGACCAGGCCGGTCAGCAGCACCGCCTGATCCTTAACATAAGCCAGTACGTCGCTCATCATATCGGAGCCGCAGGCCTCGTGCACCTCAGTATCCAGACAGTCCTCACCGCAGATCAACTCGGCGTCCAGAACACGCATTACGTCCCGTACATCCATCGCTGTCCCTCCCAAAATCAGATTTATGGCATATATAAAAAAGCATATGGCTGCATACACCAAAACAGCCCTTGAATATCTACTATTATATACGAGTCCGCGGGTATATGCAATAGGTTCATAGATAATGGATTTTTTTTGTCAAACTTGTTTAAAAAATAACGAAAAGGTTGTATGCAGCCATCACTAGAATTTTGTTGCAAAACATGATATACTTATAAAAAAGTATATGAGCAGTTCTGTATCGGGAGCTGTCTTTACTCATCTGCCGGACCTCCTTACCCGGGTTCCGGCATTCTTTACGGTTACGATTTTTGACGGCTAACCAACAAGGAGGTTTATTTTATGTCCAACAAAAAGGCCGGCATCCTCTTTCAGGATACCCCGGAACAAAAGAAAAAGCTGGAAGAGGTCATTGCCGCGCACAAAGACCAGCCTGGCGCACTGATGCCGATTCTTCAGCAGGCGCAGGATATCTACGGATACCTTCCGATCGAGGTCCAGACCACGATCGCTGAGGCGCTGGATATCCCGCTTGAAGAAGTATACGGCGTCGTTACTTTTTATGCACAGTTTTCGCTTTACCCCAAAGGACAGTATAAAATTTCGGTATGTCTGGGCACGGCCTGTTATGTAAAGGGCTCGGGTTCGATTTATGATAAACTGCAGCAGGTACTCGGCATCGGCGGCGGCGAATGTACCCCCGACGGCAAGTTCTCGCTGGAAGCCTGCCGGTGTGTCGGTGCCTGCGGCCTGGCCCCGGTCATGATGGTCAACGACGAGGTATTTGGCAAGCTGACAGCCGACGATGTAGAAAACATCCTCGCAAAGTTTGGTTCCTGATTATAATTTAAGGAAAGGATTGTGCCGCCATGCAGGAACTCTCCTTAAACGTTCTGGATATCGCGCAGAACTCGGTCCGCGCAAAGGCTTCCCTGGTCACGATCACGGTTGCCGAGCGGAGTACCGATCATTTTCTTGAGATCTCGATTGCAGATAACGGATGCGGGATGACGCCCGAGCAGGTTGCCCGTGCGATGGACCCGTTTTTCACCACCCGCACCACCCGCAAAGTCGGGCTGGGCATTTCCTTTTTCAAGCTGAGCGCCGAATCGACCGGCGGCAGTTTTGACATCCAGTCGACGCTGGGGGTTGGGACGGTGACAACCGCACGTTATCACACCGATCATATTGATATGCTGCCGATTGGCGATATGAACGCGACCATCCTCTCTCTGATCAGTATGAATCCCCAGATGGATTTTGTTTACCAGCGTTCGCTGGATGATAACAGTTTTACACTGGACACCCGGGAACTGAAAGCCGTTCTCGAGGATGTCCCGCTCAACTCCCCCGAAGTTGTCCAGTTTATAAAGGAGACGCTGGAAGAGGGCGAAGCTGAGCTGACGGCTCAGAATACATGAAAGGATGACTTAGAATGAAGAGTCTGGAAGAACTCAAAGCGATCCGTGATCGCGCAAAAGCGAATGTGCATCTTCGCAAGGAAAACGCCGCTGACAATATCCGTGTCGTCGTCGGTATGGCGACCTGCGGCATCGCGGCCGGCGCAAGACCGGTCCTTGCGGCATTCACCGAAGAGGTCGCAAAACGCGGGCTGGAAAATGTCATGGTCACCCAGACCGGCTGCATCGGCCTGTGCCAGTACGAACCCATCGTCGAGGTCTATCAGCCCGACGGAAAAGTTACTACATATGTAAAAATGACCCCCGATAAGGTTGACCGCATCATCACCGAACATCTGGTCAACGGAAAAGTTGTGGATGAATATACCATCGGCAGCGTCGGCAATCTGTAATAAGGAGGCAGCTACATGTATCGTTCTCATGTCCTGGTCTGTGGAGGCACCGGTTGCAGCTCTTCCAACAGCCAGCTTATCATCGACGCAATGGAAAAGGAGATCGCCGAGGCCGGGTTGACGGATGAAGTAAAAGTCGTCAAAACCGGATGTTTTGGCCTGTGCGCCCTCGGCCCGATCATGATTATCTACCCGGAAGGTTCCTTCTATTCGGAAGTCAAGCCCTCCGACGTACACGAAATCGTCCAGGAGCATCTGCTCAAGGGACGTATTGTCAAACGGCTGCTCTACCAAGAGACCGTTCAGGAAGACAACAACGTCAAATCGCTGAACCAGACCAACTTCTACGCAAAACAGCATCGTGTCGCACTGCGCAACTGCGGTGTTATCAACCCTGAAAACATCGAGGAATACATCGCTGTCGACGGTTATCAGGCGTTGGGCAAAGTCCTGACCGAAATGACCCCTCAGCAGGTTATCGACGTCATCCTCGCTTCCGGCCTGCGCGGACGCGGCGGTGCCGGATTCCCGACCGGCAGGAAATGGAGCTTTGCGGCCGCCAACCAGGCAGACCAGAAGTATGTCTGCTGCAACGCGGACGAAGGCGACCCCGGCGCGTTTATGGACCGTTCGGTCCTGGAAGGCGACCCCCATGTCGTACTGGAAGCAATGGCCATCGCCGGTTACGCAATCGGTGCTTCCCAGGGCTATATCTATGTCCGTGCGGAATACCCGATCGCCGTCCACCGTTTGCAGATTGCGATTAACCAGGCCAGGGAATACGGACTGCTTGGCAAGGACATCTTCGGCACCGGCTTTAACTTTGACATCGACCTCAGACTGGGCGCCGGCGCGTTTGTCTGCGGCGAGGAAAC
>DCTE01000117.1 GCA_002329405.1 Ruminococcaceae bacterium UBA1448
GCGCCGGAGGGAGGGTGTGCAATGCGGCTAGAGCGGGACATGCTGGGCGAAAAGAGCGTCCCGGAGGCGGCCTACTACGGCATTCACACCGCCCGGGCTTTGGAGAACTTCCAAATTTCCGGAGCCCCGTCGCACCCGGCGCTGATCACCGCGCTGGCGCAGGTCAAAAAGGCCGCGGCGCTGGCCAACCGGGATATCGGCGCGCTGTCGCCGGCGGTCGCGGACGCCATCTGCCGCGCCGCGGACGAGGTGATCGGAGGCGCGCTCCGGGATCAGTTTCCCGTGGACGCGCTGCAGGGCGGGGCGGGCACTTCCGCCAACATGAACATGAACGAGGTGCNNCTGGGCGGAAAAAAGGGCGACTACGCCCTCGTTCATCCGCTGGACCACGTGAACCTCCACCAGTCCACCAACGACGTATTCCCCACCGCGGTGCGCATCGCGGCGATCCGGCTTTTAAAGCCGGTCTCGGAAGCGTTCGCCGCGCTGCAGACGGCGCTGCAGGAAAAGGAGGAGGCATTCTCGGATGTGCTCAAGGTGGGCCGAACCGAGCTTCAGGACGCGGTGCCCGTCACGCTGGGGCAGGAATTCGGCGCCTGGGCCCAGGCCGTGGCCCGCGACCGCTGGCGGCTGTACAAGGCGGAGGAGCGCCTCCGGCAGGTGGGCATCGGCGGCACCGCCGTGGGCACCGGCATGAACGCGCCCCGCGCCTACGTGTTCACGGTAATCGAGCGCCTGCGCGAATTGACGGGCATCGGCCTGTCCCGTGCGGAATACATGATGGACCCGATCCAGAACTGCGATGTATTCGCGGAGGTGTCGGGGCTTCTCAAGGCGTCGGCGGTCTCCCTTTCCAAGATTGCCAGCGACATGCGCCTGCTCGCTTCCGGCCCCCGGGGCGGCATCGGCGAGATCCGGCTGCCCGCGNNATCATGCCGGGCAAGGTGAACCCGGTGATCTGCGAGGCGGTGAACCAGGCGGCTTTCCAGATCATGGCGGACGATTTGGCGGTGACGCTGGCGGCCCAGGCCGGCCAGTTGGAGCTGAACGCATTTTTGCCGCTGATTGCCAAGAGCTTGCTGGGGATGCTGGACACGCTGATCCGGACGCTTCCGATGTTTGTCGAGCGCTGCGTCCGCGGCATCGAGGCGGATCGGGATGCCTGCCGCAGGCACCTTGAATCGGGCCTGACGCTGGTCACGGCCCTCACCGGCGCGCTGGGCTACGACCTGGTCTGCGAGGTGGCGGAGGCGTGCAAAAAAACCGGGCGCGGCGTGCGCGAAACTGTGCTGGCGCGCGGCCTGATGGACGCGGCGCAATTGGACGCGCTGATGCGACCGGAAAAGCTTACCGCGCCCGGCGGCGCAGCCCCGAAGGAGGAACGCAAATGGACATGAACCAGACGCCGCTGGCCAACCGGTATGCCATCGGCCTTTTCGGGCGCAGGAACGCGGGCAAGTCGTCGCTGATCAACGCCCTCACCGGTCAACCCGTCGCCGTGACCAGCGACGTGCCGGGCACCACCACCGATCCCGTCAAGAAGGCCATGGAGCTTCTGCCCATCGGCCCCGTGGTGCTGATCGACACGGCGGGCCTCGACGACGAGGGTGAACTGGGCGCGAAGCGCGTCGAAAAGACGTATGAAGAACTCCGGCGCTGCAACCTGGCGCTGGTGGTGGCGGACGCGGCCCTGGGGGTATCCGCCCTGGAGGAGGCTTTTCTCTCCCAGCTGAAAAAACGGGCCATCCCCGCGGTATTGGTGCTGAACAAGTCCGACGCCGCCGCGCCGGACGGGGCCGCGCTGGCGGCGCTTTCCGCGCGGCTGGGTGTGCCCGCGGTGGCGGTCAGCGCCGAAACCGGCGCGGGCGTGGAAGCCCTGAAGGCGCAGATCATCGCCTCCGCCCGCTTCGAGGACGCGGAGCCGGCGCTGGTGGGTGATCTGATCCGATCCGGCGACGCGGTCGTACTGGTCACGCCCATCGACAAGGCCGCGCCCAAGGGCCGGTTGATCCTGCCCCAGCAGCAGACCATCCGGGATATCCTGGACAGCGACGCGACAGCAATTGTCGTCAAGGAAAACGGGCTGGCAGATACTCTCGCGTCTGTCGGCAAAAAACCTGCAATGGTGATCACCGACAGTCAGGTGTTTGCAAAGGTTGCGGCAGAAACACCGGCAGATATCCCGCTGACTTCTTTTTCGATCCTGATGGCGCGTTACAAGGGACTACTGGAAACAGCGGTCAGAGGGGTTGCCGCGGTTGAACGGCTCAAAGACGGCGACCGGATTCTGATTGCCGAGGGCTGTACCCACCACCGCCAGTGCAACGACATCGGCACCGTCAAAATCCCAAACTGGTTGCGGAAATATACTGGCGTGGAACTGGAGATCGACACCTGTTCGGGGACTGAATTTCCCGAAGACCTGTCGTCTTATGCGATGGTCATTCACTGCGGCGGCTGCATGCTGGGTGAGCGGGAAGTCCGCTACCGGATGAAATGTGCGATTGACCAGGGGGTGCCGATCACCAATTACGGTATTGTCATCGCCTATATGCAGGGTATCCTGAAACGGAGCGTCGCCCTTTTCCCCGATCTTGCCGCTGTGCTGCCGGAAGGATAAATGCCGGAGATAGGATACGACAGGGGGTGCTTACGGAAAATTTCAGAAATTCACAAAAAATTGACATGATTGCCGGGCGTTGTATGGTATAATGATATCAGCGTAACGACAGTTCCAAGGAGTGGTCATTTGTGAATATTCTGCATTTTCTGACGCCCAAAAGCGAAGTTGCCTATCTGTATGATGATTTTTCGCTGAGGCAGGCGCTGGAGAAGATGGAATACCATGNNCCATCAGTATTCTGCAATCCCGGTTATTACCCGTGAAGGGGAATATGTCGGCGTCATTACCGAAGGCGATCTGCTCTGGGATATTAAAAATCATAATTTTCAAAATCTGCGGCAGACGGAAGAACAGCCGCTTTGTGAAATTCACCGCCGCACCCGCGCAACGGCTGTGCGGATCAGTACCTCGATTGAAGATCTGGTGGTATCGGCGATGAATCAGAATTTTGTCCCGGTTGTGGATGACCGGAATATGTTTATCGGCATTGTCAAACGTAAGGAGATTATCCGGTATTGTTACCATCTGGCCTTTCCCGATCGGGTGCTGGATGAAAACGGGATCACGATTCAGCCAGCTCGCCGGTAAAAGAAAAATGAGGACGCGGTTTCCGTTGTGGGAGCCGCGTCCTTTTGTCATATAGTTGTATTTTATGCGTTAATATGTTATAATTTTGTTCAGATAGTTTAAAAATGTACAAGGAGGTCATTCAATTGAAAAGATTTGAAAAGGTAGTTCCGGCTGACAACACCCGGCTGCCGGGCATGAAGACCCTGATGGGGGATTTGAGCGACCGCGCACGGGTCAATTATATCCGGGATGTGGAGTATGTCCAGCGGGAGAGCGGGCCGCTGTGTTTGCAGCTGCTGATGCCGTACAATCTGTTTCCTGGGTCGGAAAGCCCGCGGCGGCTGCCGCTGGTGGTTTATGTCCAGGGGGCAGCCTGGGGAGAACAGGAGGTCTATTTTGGCCTTCCGCAGCTGGCCCAGATTGCGCGTCTGGGGTATGTTGTCGCAAGTGTCAAGCACCGCGCAGCGGCGGTCGCCAAATTTCCGGCTTTTTTGCAGGACGTCAAGTCTGCGATCCGCTTTTTGCGGGCTAACGCGGACAAATACTGCATCGATCCGGACGAGGTTGCCATCTGGGGGGATTCTTCCGGCGGACATGCGGCACTGATGGTTGGGGTGACAGGAGACATGCCGGAGTTTAAGACAGAGGACAACCGGAAGGTTTCCGACGCGGTATCGGCTGTCGTCGATTTTTACGGCCCGACTGATGCCGCCCAGATCAACAATAAACCCCGTAATCCAGCATTTCTGGAGGATAAATCCAAAATCCCGGAAGACATCCTGTTTGGCGGCTGCGTTGCCGAGCACCCGGAAATCGCCCAGCCGGGCAACCCGATCCAGTATGTCACAGCTGATAAAAAACTGCCGCCCATGTTTATTGCCCACGGTGATTCCGACGCGATGGTGCCGTTTAATCAGAGCGTTCTGATGGTGGAAAAATTGCAGGCCTGCGACCAGATGGTCGAGTTTTATAAGGTCTGCGGTGCTGACCATGGTATCTTTTTCTGGACAGAAGAGCTGATCGGGAAGGTTGCACAATTTTTGCAGGCGACGCTTGGACGTTAAAGGTGCCGCTTATTCCTTTTTTTCTTCGGCACCGGCAAACTGCCGGGGTGACATGCCGTATTCGGCTTTAAAAGCCCGGTAAAAGTTGGAATAGTCCTGAAAACCGCATTGCTCAAAAATACTGGACGGAGATTCCCCCTGCATCAGCAGCTGGCGTGCCATCACCAGCCGTTTCAGGATAACATACCGGTGCAGGCTGATGCCCATTGCCCGCTGGAATTCATGGGAAAGGTGGTACTTGCTGACGTAAAAGGCGGACGCGAGGCTGTCCAGCGACAGCGGTGACTGATAATGCCGGCTGATATAGTCGATCAGCCGGTTGGTCAGCGTGTTGGCGGCAGAAGAGGAATAGCTGTCAGACGGACGGTCCGTCAGCCGGTTGAGCTGGATGACAAACTGTAAAAGCAGCGACAGGCTGAACAGCTCCTGCCCAAAGGCCGGTGTCCGGCTTTCTTCCAGCAGATGGTCGAGAATATTTTGCAGTTGTTCCTGCTGTTCTTCAGCAAGCCGCAGCAGGTTGGAGCGGCTGTGATAGCTGATGTTAAAGCATCGCAGCAAGTCTGTGGTTTCGGTTGTGTACCGCTCAAAAAAGGCCGGACTGATCCAGAGGACGATCCGTTCATACGGCTGGACGACCGGTTCAAAGATCGGCTGGTGCAGTTCCAGCGGGCTGATCAGCAGCAGGTCGCCTGGTTGCAGCCGATAACTGCGGCCTTCGATCTGGTATTCCACCTGTCCGCTGATAAAAAAATAGATTTCGTAAAAGTCATGATGGTGCAGCGCAACCGAACCAGGTTTGCTGTCAAAGTAGTGGAAGATCTCAAAGGAGGTCTTCTGCATCTGTTGGCGGGTGTTGAAATGTTCCAAAAATTTTTGCATCCGGTCTCCCTCCCTGACAGGATTATTGTACCGCAAGATTTGCAATGTGAAAAGCAAATTTTGCAATTTTATTTGTAAATATTTTGTTTTATATTAAAGACAGTACAACCAATGCCATCTTGAAGGAGGATGTCTATGGACGGATTTTTGAATCGGAATTTTCTGCTGGATACACCCGCTGCCCGCAGGCTGTATCATGAATACGCTGAAAATATGCCAATCGTCGACTATCACTGTCATATCAATCCCCAGGAGATCTGGGAAGACCGCCGGTTTGAAAACATTACCCAGCTCTGGCTGGGCGGAGACCATTATAAGTGGCGGCTAATGCGGGCAAACGGGATTGATGAGCATTTTATCACCGGGGATGCGGGCGACCGGGAAAAGTTCCAGAAGTTCGCCGAGACTTTGCCCCGTGCGATTGGCAACCCGATGGTCCACTGGTGCCATCTGGAACTGAAAAACTATTTCGGCTATGAAGGATTCCTGACGGGGGAGACTGCCCAGCAGGTGTGGGATCTCTGCTGTGACCGGCTGGCAAATGACCCGTCACTGAGCGCACGGGGGCTGATTCGCGGGAGTAATGTCGCAATGATCGGAACGACTGACGATCCGTGCAGCGATTTGATTTGGCATGAAAAGCTGGCGGCGGATGAGAGCTTTCCAGTCAAAGTCCTGCCCAGCTTCCGTCCCGACCCCGCGCTGAATATCCATAAACCGGGATTTGCGCAGTATATCAGTAAGCTGGCGGAAACAACCGGGCGCAAATTGGAGACGGTCACCGATATCTGTGACGCTCTGAGCGAACGGATCGCATTTTTTGACGCGCATGGCTGCCGGGCTGCCGACCACGGGTTGGATTATCTTGTCTGCCGTCCGGTGGATACTGGGACGGCGACTGTCGCCCTTCAAAAGGCATTGGACGGCCAGCCGCTGACGGCCGAAGAGGTTGAAGGCTATCAGACGGTGTTGCTGCTGCATTGCGCGCGGGAGTATGCAAAGCGCGGCTGGGTGATGCAGCTGCATTTCAGCTGTATGCGCAACCCCAACAGCCGGATGATGGCGGCACTCGGACCGGATACCGGATTTGACTGCATCGCGGTTACCGACAACTGCGCGGCTGCCCACCGGCTGATGGATACCCTCTATCAGGAAGGAATGCTGCCTAAAACAGTGTTGTACAGCCTGAATCCGGCCGACAACGCCTGGATTGATTCGCTGACAGGTGCCTTCCAGGGAACGGAAGCTGCCGGAAAGATTCAGCACGGCAGCGCATGGTGGTTTAACGACCATAAGGCCGGTATGACCGAGCAGATGGTAAGTCTCGCCAATATGGGCATCCTCGGCAATTTTATCGGGATGCTGACCGACAGCCGCAGCCTTTTGAGCTATGCGCGGCATGAGTACTTCCGGCGGATTCTGTGCGGTCTGGTGGGACGCTGGATGGAGGATGGGGAATACCCGGCAGATTTTGCGCTTGCCGGCGGGCTGGTGCAGGATATCTGCTACAACAACGCGAAACGGTATTTTAACCTTTGATCGGAAAAGGAGATTATCATGAAACTGTCATTTCGTTGGTACGGCGATTCCGACCCGGTAACGCTGGAATATATCCGTCAGATTCCCGGCATGCGGAGTATCGTCACAGCTGTTTATGATGTCAAGCCCGGCGAGGTCTGGCCGGAAGAATCGCTCGCTCATCTCAAAGAGGCCTGTGAAGCGAACGGGCTGATTTTTGACGTCGTCGAGTCGGTCCCGGTCAGCGAGGATATCAAGCTGGGGACTGAAAAGCGGGACGCCCATCTGGAAGCGTATTGCGAAAATATCCGCCGCTGTGCAAAATATGGCGTCAAGTGCATTACCTATAACTTTATGCCGGTATTTGACTGGACCCGAACTCAGCTGGACAAAAAGGCCCCGGACGGCTCAACCAGCCTGGTCATGTACTGGGAACAGCTTAAGGGCCTTGATCCGCTCAAGGATGATATCCACCTGCCCGGCTGGGACGCCAGCTATACCCAGGATGAAGTCCGCGGGCTGATTCGTGCCTACAGCGAATTGGGAGAAGAGGGATTATGGAAAAATATTGAGATCTTCCTGAAAAAGGTCATCCCGGTTGCAGAAGAGTGCGGTGTCGTGATGGCACTGCATCCCGACGACCCGCCCTATCCGATTTTCGGCCTGCCCAGGGTGATCACCTGTGAAAAGAATCTCGACCGGTACCTTTCAATCGTCGATTCTCCCGCCAATACCCTCTGCCTTTGCACCGGGTCGCTTGGGTGCGCCAGCTTTAACGATATCCCGGCGATGGTCCGTAAATACTCCGCTGCCGGAAAAATTGGATTTATGCACATCCGCAATGTCCGGCTGCTGGAAGACGGCTCGTTTGAAGAAAGCGGGCACCTGTCCGCCTGCGGCAGCTTGGATATCTATGAGATTGTCCGTGCGCTGGTGGAGACCGGCTTTGACGGGTATGTCCGTCCCGACCATGGCCGGATGATCTGGGGTGAAACCGGCAAGCCCGGATATGGACTGTATGACCGTGCACTGGGAGCTGCTTACCTCAACGGGCTGTTTGAAGCATGTGAAAAGGCAAACCGCGCCTGATTTTTTGAAAAAGACAGAAAGGAAATCGCTATGGAAAAGAATGTACTCAATACCGATCTGACCGGAAAGGTGGCAGNNTACCGGAGCGGGCGGGGTGCTCTGCTCGAATTTTGCCAAGGTGCTGGCCAGAGCGGGTGCAAAGGTTGCGCTCCTGGATATCAACCTCGAAGCCGCACAGAAGTTCGCCGATGAGATCGTCGCCGAAGGCGGCACTGCAAAAGCCTACGCCTGCGACGTGCTGAACAAGGAAACCTGTTACGCGGTTGCTGATCAGGTGGAGGCAGACCTCGGAAAATGTGATATCCTGCTCAACGGTGCCGGCGGCAACAATCCCCGTGCGACGACCGACAAGGAGTACTATGAGGACGGAGATATCGACGCTGAGGTTAAGAGCTTTTTCGATCTGGACAGGAGCGGGGTTGAGTTTGTTTTCAATCTGAACTTTATTGGCACACTGATTCCTGTCCAGGCGTTTGCCCGTCAGATGCTCGGCCGTCCCGGCTGCAACATTCTGAACATCTCGTCGATGAACGCCTATACCCCCCTGACCAAGATCCCTGCCTATTCCGGCGCAAAGGCGGCCATCTCCAACTTTACCCAGTGGCTGGCCGTGCATTTTTCCAAGGCGGGTATCCGTGTCAACGCGATTGCGCCCGGTTTCTTTGCGACCCAGCAGAATGCAAAGCTGCTCTTCAACGATGATGGAACCCCTACTGCCCGTACTGGAAAGATCCTAGCTGCAACCCCGATGGGACGGTTTGGCGATTCCGAAAAGGAACTGGCAGGTGCCGTGCTGTTCCTGCTCAACAATGAGGCAGCCAGCTTTATTACCGGCGTCTGTATCCCGATTGACGGCGGCTTCTCGGCTTATTCCGGGGTGTAAGCCGACGTCCTTAAACTGAACAGAAGATAAGATAAGTGCCCTTCCGGTTAGAATAATTTCACCGAAAGGGCACTGTTTTGATGTATGCTAGGTTATAGAGTGACCGGTTTCCCGCCGCTGGCGGCTGATTCATAGACCGACAGCATCAAATCAAGCGTATTGCGGACACTGGCAAGGTCGTTGGGAAAGGGGCGACCCTTTTCCAGACAGCGATAGTAGTCTTCTATGCAGGCGTAATGCCCCGCACCCCAGTAATCCTTCCCCAGATTGCAGTCAGAGGGGTAGAAAATGCGTTCCACCGGCTGGCCGGGACGACGGATGGTGACTTCGGTCTCCTCCATTCGTATCGTCATCTTTTCGCAGGCAAGTTCGATCAGTACCGGCGAATTGACACTGAAAGCGGTTGTGGCATAGAAGATGCCCGGAATGCCGTGATAGTCGATCAGCGCGTCAACGGTGTCTTCTACTTCGATCACGCCTTTTAAATGGCGGTTGGTGCAGATGGCCTCGACCGAATCGGGGCGGCCGAGAAAATGATTCATCAAATCCAGGGTGTGGACCGACTGGTTGATTAACGCGCCGCCGCCTTCTGTCGCCAGTTTTCCGCGCCATCCGCTTTCGGTATAATAGGGCGCGTCCCGGTACCAGGTGACAAATCCGCGGATTCCCAGCACACGCCCGGTTTCGCCGCTGTCCAGCATGGATTTGAGCTTCTTTGCCGCGTCAATATACCGGTTTTGGAAACAGACACCGATCCGTGCGCCGCCATCATCCAGCTGGAAAAGGGCTTGCTGCTGCTGACGGCTGATGGCCGGGGGCTTTTCCATAAAAACATGAATGCCCCGGCGGTGGGCCTCGGCGGCCATCGGAACATGCAGATAATGCGGCGCACAGATGTGCAGGACGTCGATCTGCTCAGCGTCCAGCATCGCTTCCAGCGAAGGATAGGCGTGCAGGTGATACTGTTTTGCCATCGCTTCTGCCCGCTCGGGCCGGATATCGGCACATGCGGTCAGTTCTACTCCCGACAGATCGTTTAAAACGGCAGAATGAACGGCAGCAATGCTGCCGCAGCCGACAATTGCGGCTTTTTGCATAAGGATTCCCCCATCAGATTTTCTCGAGTATACCCAGCAGACTGTCATGTGCCAGCGTGAAGGCCTGTTCACCGGTCAGGGCAGTTGGTGCTCTAACGCCCACATGCTGCTGCGAACCGTTTTCCAGCCCAGTCAGGCCGGTAAAGTTGATCAGATGCGGTTCCAGCGACAAAAAGCCGGTGTATCCCTCTGATTTAAACCCCGCGAGAATCTCCTGGAGGTGTCCGTCTCCTGTTCCGGGAGGTACGACCGTCCCATTTTCCGAGAGGGCGTCCTTGATGTGGATATAGGCGACGTAGGGTTTGAGCCGCTGATAGGCTTTGATCGTGTCCACTCCGCACTGGACAAAGTTTGCAAAATCGAACACCGCCCGGAAATGATCGCAAGCCAGCTGTTCCATCAGGTCCAGACAGCGCAGGTCGGTGTCCCCGTAGATTTCCTTTTCGTTTTCATGCAGCAGCACGATGTCCGCTTTTTCTGCCTCGGCGATCAGCACTTTCAGTCGTTCGAACACCTCATTGCGGTAGCAGGCAGGGTCTTCTCCTTCGGGAATATAAAAGCTGAACATCCGAATATAACGTGTTTGCAAAACCTTTGCGGCCGCGAGCAGCTGCCGGAAGGTCTCCAGATGGGGAGCAAAATCGTCGGTGATGCTGATTTTGCCGATCGGCGAGCCGATGGAGGAAACCTGTACACCGGCCGCGTCCAGTTTGGCTTTGACCTGCTCAACCTCCTGCGGCGTCAGCTCAGAGATGTTTTTTCCATCCACCCCGCGGATTTCAATGTATTTCATTCCCAGCTGGCTGATGACCTTCAACTGCTGGTCAAAGTCGGGGGAAATCTCGTCCGAGAAACCGGACAGCTCGATATTTGTAAACATATTTGATATCCTTTCCTGACAGGCGGGAAAGTTCCCGCTTCCGTATTGCAGCAAACCCCATGCCTGCCGTTTGATACGGCAAGCACAGGGGCAGATCACTTAATAGGTCCCTTCGGTATCGAAATGGACGCTTTCGCCGGTCTTGATTTTAGAACCGGCAATCTTTTCGCTCAGTTTCTCGTAGAAGAGGTCTTCATCAATCGGCAGGGTGACCGGCTGTCCCAGCCAGCTGGACAGGTGCATGCAGTTGGAAAGGGTCAGGCCGTTGATGCCTTCCTCCCCCCGTGCGACCAGCGGTTCCCCATGCAGGATATGTCCGGCAAAGGCTGCGAGAACGCCGTTGTGCTGGGGGTTGAGGCCGTCGGTTTCGACGTCGACCCATTTGCCGGTTGGCTGTGCAAAGCCTTCTTTGGAGGTATAGCAGAATTCCCGTTCGCTGACATCCAGTTCATAAACCGACAGCTTGAAATCGTCGCAGACAATCTTTGCCTTATCCATTGTGATTTCGAACCGGTTGGTGCCGGGCGCGTCGCCGGTGGTGGTGATAAATACGCCGGTTGCACCGTTTGGATATTCGAGATAGGCGGTGACGTCGTCTTCTACCTCAATATCATGCCATTTGCCTTCATGACAGAAGGCGGTCACCTTGTTGGGCATACCGCAGATCCATTGCAGCAGGTCGAGGTTGTGGGGGCACTGGTTGAGCAGCACACCGCCGCCTTCACCGGCCCAGGTGGCTCTCCATGCGCCGGAATCATAGTAAGACTGGGTACGGTACCAGCTGGTGATGATCCAGTTGACCCGTTTGATCTGGCCGTATTGCCCGCTTTGGACCAGTTCCCGCATTTTGCGGAAGACGCAGTTGGTGCGCTGGTTGAACATCATGGCAAAGGTCACATCGCATTTTGCGGCAACCTCGTTCATCTCCCGGACCGCTTTGGTGTAGACGCCGGCGGGTTTTTCGCACATGACATGCAGTCCCTTTTCCATCGCCTTGATAGACAGGACTGGGTGCTGGTAGTGGGGCGTTGCGATGATAACGGCGTCGCAGAGCCCGCTGTCGATCAGATCGTCTCCCTCTTCAAAAATGGTGACCGATTCGGGAAGATTCTGTTTGGCCCAGTCGCGGCGTTTGGCGTCCCGGTCAGCAATTGCGGTCAGCTGCATGCCGGGGACCAGCCCGTCGGTGATGGATTTGGCATGGGTCGTGCCCATATTGCCGATGCCGATAATGCCCATTCTGACAAATTCCATGGTGATTCTCCTTTACAGTCCAAGCGATCTCAGGTAATCATGGCTGCGCTTCAGGCAGTCAAACGGGCTGCCCTGGCAGGTATCCTGCTCGACCAGAGCGTATTTGGTCTTGCCCAGCTCGTTGAGCTTTTTGACAATGGCCGGGAAATTGAGGTTCCCTTCCCCGACCGGCGCCATAATCGGGTTCCAGCCGGAAACCGCCATATCCTTGAAATGGACGCAGGGGATGCGGTCCTGAAGGATGTCCAGCCACTGATAGATGTCTGCGCCGCCGGCCTGTACCCAGTAGGTATCCAGCGTAATGCCCATCAGTTCGGCGGGCAGCTGGTCGAGGAGGTGTTCCATCAGCAGCCGTCCATCGGAGAGACGCTCAAATTCGAAATTATGGTTGTGATACATAAACAGCTTTCCGGCAGCAGCGATCTTTTTGGCCGGTTCCAGAAAATCCTTGCCGAACTGATCAATCCAGTAAACATTGCCGTACTTTTCGGGCATCATGCCCAGCCCGATATAATCACAGCCGAGAATGTTGTGTTCCTCAATCAGCCCGTCGACATCATTGAGAAACCGTTCGGCGGGATTATGGGTCAGAACAATCTTCAGTTCCAGCTGGTCACAGATTTCCCGGAGCAGATGGGGGTCGATTTTTCCCATCCCGGAAACCTGAATATAACGGTATCCCATCTTTGCAACCTTTTCCAGACTCAGCCGGATATCCGACTCGGTTTGCAGGTATGTCCTCAGAGTAAAGAGCTGTGCACCAATCTGCATAATCAAAATCCCCTTTATCAATCTTGTTTTTGGCAGTTCTGCCGATGAAAACAGTATAACAGTTTTCATCCCAAATTCCCATTGAAAAGAGAATGATATATATTGCAAAAATCACGATTTTATATTACACTCAAAAGTGAAAATCATTGAGGGGGGACCGGTATGCAGGATCATATCGAGAATGAACAGATCAACCTTTCCCATTCCTTTTCCAATACCGCAACCGATCAGTATGCATTGCACTGTCACCCGTTTTTTGAGGTTTACTATTTTATCCGCGGGCAGGTCAGCTACCTGGTGGAAGGCAAACGGTATGAGCCTGCCCCACACAGCATCCTGCTGCTGGCGCCGGGGACCTTTCACGGGGTAAAGGTGGAGAGCAGCCAGGAATATGAACGGTACGCGCTGCACTTTGAAAAGGAGGCACTCAGCCGGGAGCGGGAAGAGATGCTGCTGGCACCGTTTTTCGGCGGTATCAGCAGAAGGAAGGATATTTATTATCAGGGGGCGGACGGATTCTCAATGGCGGAATATTTTGACGCGATGCTGGAATGCGAGCCATCCGGGCCACAGGGTAAACTGCTGCCCATCCGGCTGGAATCGCTGCTTTCCCAGATTGTGCGGATGGACCTGCTGGGACATACGGAAGAAGCGGATGTCCGCAGTGGAACGACCGACCAGATCATTCGGTATCTCAACCGTTCGCTCTGCGAGCAGGTGACACTGGACAGCCTGAGTGAGCGTTTTTTCCTCAGCAAGAACCACCTCAACTGGCTGTTCAAACAGGCGACCGGTACGACTGTCCGAAATTATCTGATTCATAAGCGGATCGCGGCGGCCCATGAACTGCTCCGGCAGGGAGTACCGGCGGCAGTTGCAGCTGAAAAGTGCGGATTCGGGGATTATTCTGCTTTTTTTCGGGCTTATAAAAAGATTTTTGGGATTGCCCCGTCCGGCATCGACCGGGAATAAGCGGGAAACTGGCGGATATTTGCAGAAAAAAATATTTTTTGGTTGGATTTGCAGGATGGACAGGCTCTTTTGTGCAAGACTGGCATATATTGGCGATGTAGCTGGTTGTATCGCCGGATGTTCCCAATGGGACGGCGGTCTGATCGGTTATGGCATGCACATGCGGCATGCGCATCAGTTGTTTTGCTTTTTTGACCCTTATTACAGGAGGTTTGTTATGGCAGACATCAAACAGGATCTGCTCAGCTTGCAGTACAGCCAGAATTTTGACATCCAGGGGTTGCAGGAGGCCAATGTTGATTTGCAGCTTCCGCCTGCCCCGACTACCCTTGCCACCGTTTATGGTGTAGTCAGCGATGGAACGGCACCGCTGGCAGACGCGACGGTAAAACTGTTTGACAGCACCGGAATGCCTTATCAGCATACCATGACAGATGCTACCGGTAATTATACCCTTACCGGCATCCCCAATGGCACCTACAGTCTGGCGGCTGTAAAGGACGGATATCTTCTAAGTGACGCGGCCGGCATCATTCTGACCGGCGGAACGACGGCCGAAGTGAATCTTGTCTGCGTACCGGATGTGACCCTTGCACTGGGAGCCATTGCAGGTGTTGTAATGGTTTCCGGTTCGATGGGAGCGTCCACTCCGCTGGCAGGCGCCAAAGTTACCCTTCAGAATCCTGACGGCACAACGGCTGCGGTGACTTATACGGCAGCTGACGGTGAGTTTGCCTTTTATGATCTGGCGGACGGTGTTTACACGCTGATTTCTTCAGCGGAAGGTTATCTTGCCGATTCTACAATGACTGCCGTGATTGCCAATGGCTCGATCGCCAATGTCAACATGTCGATGACGGTGGACACCCGGACGTATAACGGTACAGTCAGCGGAATTATCCGCGACACTTCTGGTCAGGCTGTTGCCGGGTGTTTTGTCGGGCTGTATCGTGTGACAACGGTAGGGACACTGACCCAGGAACAACTTGTCGCCGTCACCAAGACAAATACGGCGGGAAAATATCTCTTCGGCGGTGTGACCGGCGGGGAATATCTGGTCAAGGCCAAACTCGAACAGTAAAACCGGACTGCGGGATTCTGGCAGTTGGGCGATGCTGTCTGGAAGATGACCAGGAGGTGGATCTTCCACTGGATTTCTGGCCCGGATGGCGGCTGTGCGGTATCCAGCTCTGTGTGGAAGATGGCTGCCCGGATGATTGGGTTGAACTGTCTGACTGTTTGGGCTGTTGCTGTGAGATGAGACAGCTGCTGTCTGGTGGAAAGATCTATTTTGGCTTTCTGCGGCCAGGGGAATATCATCTGACGATCTGTCGAAAAAGGCGGATTCTTTCCGGCAATGCCGGATGCGGGGGTAACTGCAAACAGAACTGTCTGCAAAACCGCCAGGCTAACCGTCTAGCTAATTGCCAGGCTAATTGCCAGGCTAATTGCCAGGCTAATTGCCTAGCTAACCGGTTGGAAAACGGCGGGGCAATCTGCCGGAGAAATACCGGGAGGCTATGCTGCCCACTCCGCCTGATTATCCGCCTGCCGCCTGGCGGCAATGTGGAAATATGCTGTAACCTCAGTCAATGCCAGTACCGGTGGCGATACGACCGTTGTCGTTATTTTTTCAACAGCGCAGATCCCAGAGTACGGCTCCGGTAAACAAAGTCCCCCTGTCACGCAGCTTTAGAAGACCTGATTCTTCAGGCGGCTGCATGGCAGGGGGATATTCATGGTAATCAGATTTGGGAAGATGCCGCTTTATCAGGCATCAGGCATTAAATACCTTTTCATCTAACCGCTTCATCGCTTCAACGACCAGGCTGTGCGGAACGGCAAGGTTCAGGCGGATTGCATACGGACGGTTGAACGGACGGCCATCCTGCCAGACAACACCGACTGCAACGCCGGCACGCAGCAGGGTATCGACATCGGTCTGATGTTCCTTGCACCATTCTTCGCAGTCGAGATAGAGCATATAGGTGCCTTCCGGTTTTGCCAGGTGGACACCCTTAAAATGGGTTGTGATGTAATCATAAGCATAGTTGACGTTATCGGTCAGCACCTCGCACAGCTCGTCAACCCATTGTTCGCCCTCAGGCTTGTAGGCACCGATCAGCGCGTGCATGCTCAGTACGTTCATCGAATTGTAGTGGGTGGTATTGGATTGGGCAACGACCCGTTCACGGAGATATTTGTTATAAATGACGTGATAAGAACCGATCAGGCCGGCGAGGTTAAAGGTCTTGGAAGGGGCATAGACGGCAATTGTACGGTTTTTCGCATCTTCACTGATCGACTGTGTCGGGATATGATGATGGCCGGTCAGGATCAGGTCGCTCCAGATCTCGTCCGAAATAACGATGCAGTCGTTTTTGCGATAAACTTCCATCGCCTTTTCGATTTCTTCCTTTTCCCATACGCGGCCGGTTGGGTTGTGAGGGCTGCAAAAGATGGCGACATGGATATTGTTTTCCTTGATTTTACGGTCCATATCTTCATAATCCATCCGCCAGATGCCGTTTTCATCCTGGTAGAGCTCACTGTGGACAATCCGGCGGCCGGCATTTTTCATTGTACCGGTAAACCCGATATAGGTGGGGGAATGCAGCAAAACTGCTTCGCTCACCGAGGTAAACGCCTGTACCGCAGCAGAGACGCATCCCAGTACGCCGTTTTCATAGCCGATCGCTTCTTCGGTCAGACCATCCACTCCATGACGCACCTTTTGCCAGTGGATAATGGAGTCGAAATATTCTTTTGACGGACGGAAGTATCCAAAAGCCGGATGCTGGACCCGTTCAATGATCGCCTGCTGGATGGTGGGGACTGTCGCAAAGTTCATATCGGCAACCCACATCGGGATTTTGGAATAACCAGGCTGGATCTCCGCACCGGGAATCGGAATAGCATCGACGGCAATGGAGTCTTTTCCGGCACGGTCCATAATGGTCGTAAAATCGTATTTCATCAGAATACCCCTTTCAGTTATACTGTTCGCAAACCCGCGAACAAAACTGTTTTTCCCTCTTATATTAGCATATTTGCCAATTTTTTTCAACAGATTTCCGGCTGAAAAACATGATTTATACCAGAATCCACGTTATTTCGCCATATCTTATCTGTTGTTTATTTTTTATCCGGGAAATAGCGGGTAAAGACTTCCTGCGCCAGCCGGTTGATTTCATTTTCCATCTCCCGGTAGCGATCGAGCAGTTCGCGCCCTTGAGAAGTCAGAACCATTTTCCCGCCGCCAGACCCGCCACGTTTTCCGTCCATCAGAGGATATCCGAGCTGGTTTTCAGCGCGGCGGACAATTTTCCAGCCTTTGGAATAGGCCATTCCCATTTCCCGGCAGGCGGCGGACATAGAGCCATCCCGGTCTACTTTTTCCATCAGTTCGGCAATGCCGGTGCCGAAGAGCAGGTCATCTTTATATATGCGGAGACGGAGCTGGAGACGCAGTCCGCTTAATGGTGAATTCATCTGTCATGCCCCTTTACGATAGTATTATCATTATTATAGCACGGGACGAAAAAAATGTCGATTTTTTTTCAGGAAGGGGTTGACAAATCAGACGAATGCTGATATAATCATTAACGTTGCAGCGAACAGAGCTGTTAGAATAACTGGAGAAGTCGCCTAGCTTGGTTTATGGCGCACGACTGGAACTCGTGTATGGGTTAATAGCTCATCGAGGGTTCGAATCCCTCCTTCTCCGCCAAAGAAGTGGTA
>DCTE01000092.1 GCA_002329405.1 Ruminococcaceae bacterium UBA1448
GCGAGGCAGTACCCAATCTCCCAGACGCCCTTTTTCCCCCAGACTTTGGAAGCGCCGCAGGAGCCGACCGGCTGGTCGCTCCCCACAGGGACAATCGCCCACTCATAAAAATCCCGGCGGTGATACTGAGAAAGCCAGTATTCGATGACTTCCCTCGTTTCAGACGGGTGGGTGTGGTACCGCCAGAGCAGGTAGCGGGTAACTTCCGGGTCGGACGCCCAGTTGTTGAACATGGCATCCGCATCGGCGCGGGTAAATTTACGCAGCGTCAGCCTGGGGGTATGCAGCGTGACGCTGCCGCAGTGATGCAGACTGACGCACCTGAAAAAGTTCATGAAAAAATCACGCTCTCCTTTTGCCCTGCAAACTTCCTGCCAATACAAAACGCCGGATCAATGTCCGGCGTTGTTGCCCAGCAGCATGACCGGGCTTTCCATGCAATGCCCAACCGCGACGGCGGCCGCGCCATACAGTACCGGGTCGTTCATCAGCCAGTCGTCTTCCAGCTGGATAGAAACCTTACGGTAGATAACCGTCGGGATTCGCTGTTTGACGACTTCCCGGATCTGATCGAGCAGCAGCTTGCCGCCCCGTGCCATCTCGTTGCTGATGATGACAATATCCGGTTCGTACGCATAGATAATATTGACCACACCGTAGCCGATATACCGTCCCAGCCTTCTGACACAGGAGACCGCGAAGCTGTCATCCGCCCGCGCCGCCGAAAAGACATCACGTGGATTCAGATTGATCAGCCTTGCCAGTGCCGACCCCGGGTGCATCGGCAGTTCATCTTCCACCATCTTCATAAACGCGAAGGTTGAGCAGTAGAGTTCCAGACAGCCGCGATTTCCGCACAGGCAGACCGGACCGTCGACATTGATGCTGATATGCCCCATCTCGCGGGAAAAGCTGGCCTGCGAAGCGAGCTCCCCATCAACGACATGTCCGGCACCGACGCCGTCCCCGACCAGAAAATGAACCAAACTGGTCCCCAGTTCGCTGACCCGCGACCCAAACCACCAGTTGGCCAACGCGCCGGCGTCCGCGTCATGACTAAAAGCAATAGGGACCGGGAACTCCCCGAACTGATTGCGCAGGTTGGTGTTGGTCCAGTCGGAAGTCGCCATCGAAGTCGTCAGGATAATCTCACTGGTGCGCTGGTTAAAGGGGCCGGGCACCGCGACCCCGATGGATGCGATGTCAGGATACTGTTCGAGGTAGTTGTTCAGCGACTGGCGAATCCGTCCAATGACATCGTGCAGGGTAGTTTCAGCGGTAAACTGTCCAGAAACACTTTCATACATCTGTCCGCCCAGATCAAACAGCCCGATTGCAAAGGAACGCCGGGAAATCCGTACCCCCAGTACCTTTTTGCAGCGGGTGTTGAGTGCCACACCGATCGAACGTCTGCCCTTTTCGCCGGTAATGTAGCCGGTTTCATAAACAATATTCTCTTCTATTAACTGTGCAATAATTTTGGAAATGGAAGCCTGTGTCAGCCCCATTGCCTTGCTGATCTGAGAGCGAGAACAGACGCCGCTTCGGCGAAGGAACTTGATAATCGAAGACTTATTGACACTGGAAATATCCTCATAGTTTTTTCCTGGGCTGTATTCGGTTTCTTTACCGCTCATGGCTTCCCCTCCCGTCATCAAAAAGCTCTGATAATGATACAACTAAATTACGCTCCTGTCAAGTTCTGCGCGCAAAATATGCAGGGAAAAAAACAGCACATCCCTGTTCCGTGCCCGGAACGGGCATGACGGATATGGGATGTGCCATGCCCCCGGTCCCGGGAAAGGTCACCGTAACCGATGCCAGCCGGAACCGAACAGGGCTTTGTGGAAAGGAGATTACTGATTATTCAGCGTCAGAGCTGTCAGCAGTGCCGTTTACACGGTCATAAGCACCCTGGAAGATCTCAACCAGTTCGTTGACACCGTTGGCTTCCAGATCAGACAGGTACTGGTTCCAGGTAGCATCATCGGTACCATTCTGAACAGAAGTAGCGACATAACGGTCGACGATGTCAGAGATAATCGGCTGAATCTGGTTCAGTCTCTGGTTCTCTTCGAGGGTCATCAGCAGTTTCGGAACGTTGGTGCCACGAGACAGCTGTTCCTCTTTACCGTTGACATACTGGAATTCGAGCAGGTTAACTGCGTCGTAGGTGTACTGGCAGACGGTATCATAGTATTCGTCGAGGACGATCATAGAGCCACGGGCAGGAGTGGTGTTGGTACGCATATCACCGAAGGAGGTGTACGGCTCAACAGGGATGATATCGCCGTTCTCGTCGAGGTTGAAGCAGAGCATGCCGTTTTCGTCTTCATAGTAGTTGTAACCGACAGCGCCCCAGTTGGACTGTACAGACAGAGACGGATCGCTGATCAGGTATTCTACGAAGCAAGCGATAACCTGCGGGAACTTGCACTCGGTGGTGATACAGGTGTTGGAAGTATCCTGCATCTCAGAGTAGTTGAGCGGGAAGCCGGACAGGCCGCCGTCCTCACCGGTCAGCTGAGGAATAGGCTCATACTGATGACGGACATTGTTATCGGTGATCTGCATATCGGTCCAAACGCCGACGACACCAGCCTTAGCCTCAGTCTGGATCAGCTCGCTGTTGGTATAGTTGGTGGTAGAAGTGGACTCGAAGCAGTTGACGTTGAGCAGGCCGTCAGCATACAGCTGATGGAAGTAATCAGCAGTCTTGCGGATGGACTCGTTCATTGCGGTGAAGGTGATCTTGCCGTCGATAACAGCCAGATGGTCAGCCAGGTAGTTGCCGTAGCAGTAGCTGTCAGCCTGACCGAAGCAGCCGGTAAAGCGGTAGAACATGTTGTAGGAACCGAAACCGTCGATCTCTTCGGGGCCAAACATGGTCAGAGCAGGGATTTCGTCAGCCTCGCCGTTGCCGTTCAGGTCGCCAGCTTCTTTGAAGGCATACAGAACGTCAGTGAACTGGTCAACAGTGGTGGGCATTTCCATGCCAACCTGATCCAGCCAGTCTGCGTTGATCAGCAGAGGACCGGAAGTCATAACCAGGCCCTTCATCTGTTCGATGTAGGGGAAGCCGTACATATCACCGTCGGGGGTAACGATTTCCAGCTGATACTGGGGGTTGTCCTCGAGGATCTGGACGAGGGTCGGGCAGTATTCGTTGATCAGGTCCTGGGTGGGAATGAAGATATCCTGATCAGCGTACTGAACTGCATACTGGCCGGACAGACCGCCGATGAAGTTCCAGAAAGCGTCAGGCAGTTCGTCGCCTGCGGTCAGGGTCAGAGACAGTTTTTCAGCAGCGCCATCAGCAGCGATAACCTGCCAGTCAAATTCAATGCCGGTATCTTCTTTCCAGCGCTGTACCATAGCCAGGTCTTTCACTTCAACGGTACGGGCAGCGTCATTGATGATCATCATCGACAGTTTGCCGCCGTTTGCTTCTTCAAAAGCAGCAGCGTCCTTGATGATCGGCAGGGTGCCGTCAAGGTTGAGGTAATCAGCCTGGGTTACGTCGATTGTATCAGCAGAATTGTCGCCAGAGTTGCCACAGCCGGAAAGAGCTGCGGTCGCGAGCATCGACATAGCCAGTACAAGCGCAAGGTTCTTTCTGAATTTCATGATAATTGACCTCCATTTTAGATCAGATCAAAACTATATCAGCAGGCCGCGGCCAACAGATACGACTTTTGCCGCGGCCCGATGAACGAATAAAATGTGTGTAAAGGATTAGCCCTTAACAGCGCCGACCATAACGCCCTTTGCAAAGTATTTCTGAACAAAGGGGTAAACAATGACCAGCGGGAAGGCAGCCAGCGTAACGATAACGTATTTGAGCTGGTCAACCAGTTTCTGTTTCTCAACCATTTCAGCACCAGACGCGCCCTGCATCAGCTGGTTGGAGAGGATCAGGTTTCTCAGGACAACCTGCAGCGGTAGCTTTTCTTCATCACGCAGGAACATGATTGCGTTGAAGTAGATGTTCCACAAGCCGGTCGCATAGAACAGAACCATGACGGCGATGATGGTGGAAGACAGCGGAATTGCGATCTTGAAGAAGAAGCCGAAGTCAGAGCAGCCGTCCAGCTTGGAGGCTTCCAGCAGCTCGATCGGGAGGTTGGCTTCAAAGAAGGAGCGGCAGACGATCAGGTTGTAGACCGAAACGCCGATCGGCAGAACGATTGCCCACATAGTGTTGTAGATCTTGACGTTCTGAACGGTCAAGAACAGCGGGATCATACCACCGTTGAAGAACATGGTGAAGGTGAACAGGAACATGATTCCCTTCCGGCCCGCCATATCTCTTCTGGAGAGGGCATATGCGCCGGGTACAGTCGCGATCAATGCAA
>DCTE01000173.1:0-15006 GCA_002329405.1 Ruminococcaceae bacterium UBA1448
GAATAAAACTTTATGATACCGGATCAATCGTGTCAGATAGTCCGGCTGAAAATAAAAAGCCGATAACATGCCATGCTGAACATCTTGGCATGTTATCGGTTTTTGTTATATGGTATCGCAAAAGGGGTCAATCCATTCTTCGCGCAGCAGTCCGGTCAGAACCTCATCGACGATTTCACCGGTAGCTGAGCAAATAAATTTTTGTCTGCGGATTCCTTCCTGCCTGTAGCCGAATTTCTGTTGCATCTGCCAGGACGCCTGGTTGCCTGGAAAATAACCGTTTTCCAATTTTCGCAATCCCAGCTGTTCAAATGCAAAGCGGATTCGCAAACCGAATGCTTCGGTTCCATATCCCATGCCCTGATATTTTCGATTCATCCATATTCCGCCGCCGGCGGTTTTGTGAAGGCGGCTGATTGGATTGAGCGATGTTCCGCCGATAACCCGGTTATCCAGTTTGCGGACGACAGCAAATTCATATCCATCAGAGAGCTGGCTGCAATACCGGATAAAATTTTTAGCGTGCTGTTCGGTGTAGGGATAAGGAACCATAGCAAGCCATCTGGATACATCCAGGTCATTTAATCCGTCGACAAGGGATTGTATATCTTGTTGATTCCAATCTCGCAAAATAAGTCGTTTGCTTTCTATCATGTTATATCTCCTTTCCATTGAATGTAAAAAATGATTTATTTTAATATATCAGGTCTTGGCAGGTGTGACAATCGGTATCTTTCACAAAATAATTGAAACTTGCTGTCGGACGTGATATAATATCCATAATTGAATCTGCCGTATTGGATTGTATGGAGGGAAAATCATGCAGGATTATCAGCTCAAACAGATGCCGAAAGTGGAATTGCACTGTCATCTGGATGGCTCGCTTTCACCGGGACTGATACGCAGCTTTCTGGGGCGGCATATCCCCGATTCAGAACTGATGGTCGCGCCGGAATGCCGGAATCTGGCAGAGTATCTGGAAAAATTTTCACTGCCGCTCTCCTGTATGCAGACAGATGAAGGCTTGCGGCTGGCTGGGTACGATTTGATCAGAAGTTGTGCCGAGGAAAATGTCTGTTACGCCGAAGTACGGTTTGCTCCGCAGTTTTCCCATGAGCGCGGGCTGTCTGACCGTGCGGTGATTGGGGCAGTGTTGGATGGACTGGAACAGGGGAAAAGGGAGTTTGGGGTCGCATATGGTGTGATCGTCTGCGCAATGCGCCATCTGCCGGAAGAAGAAAACCTTGCAATGCTGCATGCGGCGGCTGAATTCCTTGGGAATGGCGTCTGTGCCGCCGACCTTGCAGGGAATGAAGCGGCTTATCCGATGAGCGGGTTTATGCGGCTGTTTGAGCAGGTCGCAGCGATGGGCATGCCTTTTACCCTGCATGCCGGCGAGTGCGGCAGCGCACAAAATATCCGGGACGCAATCGCTGCCGGTGCAAAACGTATCGGGCATGGAATCGCGATGCGCGGTGACGCTGCTTTGCAGGCTCTTTGCAGGGAGCGGGAGATCGGGGTCGAACTCTGCCCGCACAGCAACCTGCAAACCCGTGCGGTCGCATCTGAAGCGGAATATCCTCTGATAGAATTTTTGCAGGCGGGTTTGCCTGTGACCCTGAATACCGATAACCGTACCGTCAGCGGCTGTACGCTGACCGATGAATACGTCTTTGTCCAAAAGCAGTGGGGTGTGACCGATGCACAGCTGTGGCAGATGACCGAAAATGCTGTCAGGGTCAGCTTTGCAGATCAAAAGACAAAAGCGTGGCTGATGGAGAAAATTCGGCAATCCCGAATGGAGGTGGAAACGATATGAAGAATCACTACCAGAGAATATTCCTGATTGTCCTCGATTCACTGGGAATTGGCGCGATGCTGGATGCGGCGGATTTTGGGGATGGTGCGGTCGATACCTTCGGGCATATCTGGGAGGCGGCGGGTCCGCTGGATATCCCCAATCTGAAAAAGCTGGGTTTTTGTCATCTGCATCCGGTGGCCGGGGTGGATACTTCCTGTGCCCCCGATGGTTTTCTGATGAAGCTGTCTGAGCGCAGCCGCGCCAAGGATACGATGGCCGGCCACTGGGAGATGATGGGGATTGAAACGAAAAAACCGTTTCAGACCTTTACCGATACCGGATTTCCGAAAGAGCTGATCGGCGAGCTGGAAAAGCGATGCGGGCGCCGGGTCATCGGCAATAAGAGTGCCAGTGGGACCGATATCTTAAACGAACTGGCCGCCGAGGAAAAGGACAGCTGCATGATCGTCTATACCTCTGCCGATTCAGTCCTGCAAATCTGCGGCAATGAAGAGACCTTTGATCTTGATAACCTCTATCGCTGCTGTGAAATCGCCCGTCAGCTGACGATGAAAGACGAGTGGAAGGTGGGACGGGTCATCGCCCGTCCCTATATAGAAGAAAGCCCCGGTGTTTACCGCCGTACCGCCAACCGCCGTGACTATGCAGTCAGCCCGCCGCAGAAGACGGTGTTGGATGCCCTTTCGGAGAATGGGCTGGATGTGATCGGGGTCGGCAAGATACATGATATCTTTTCCGGGCAGGGACTGACCAGATGGCTGCATTCGGACAGCTCGGTCGACGGGATGCGGCAGACAGTGGAACTGGCTGGGGAAGATTTCCACGGGCTGTGCTTTGTCAATCTGGTGGACTTTGACGCAAAGTGGGGTCACCGGCGCAACCCGGATGGATACGCACGGGAGATCGAGGCGTTTGATAAAGGGCTTGGGCGGCTGCTGAAAGTATTGCGGCCGGATGACCTTTTGATGATTACAGCTGACCATGGCAACGATCCGACCGCGCCTGGTACCGACCATACAAGGGAATATGTCCCGCTGATCTGCTGGTCGGAGTCGATGGAGGGCGGCCGGATGGATGGGGACAGCTTCGGTGTGATCGGGGCGACGATCGCCGAAAATTTCGGTATCAAAATGCCGGAAGGCTGCATCGGGAAATCGGTGCTGTCCCAATTATAATTTTGCTTTTCACAGTGCATTGCGATGTGCCGGTGGAATAGATGGGGCATCTGTCACCCGTTATCCGGCGGAAATATCAATACAGGAGGATTTTATCATGAAAAGAAGCATCAAAATCATCGACAAATTTAACGGGAGGGTAAAAGCTCGTTGACCCTCCCAATCAGTGGAGGATTTTTATGCATACACAATTTACAGCAAAACGTCTGAAAAAGTTTATCTCCTATTACAAACCCCATCGCCGTATCTTTGCGATGGATATGTCTTTTGCGGCCCTGAGTGCTGTCGCGGTGCTGCTTTTCCCGCTGGTATCCGGGAAGATCACCGGGCTGGTGATGCAGGGTTGGCAGGCAGATACGGTCCGGGCGGTCGGCGGATATATGCTGCTGCTGGCTGTGCTTGCAGTGGTGCGGATGGTCAGCAATGTGATCTATGCCTATTTTGGCCATGCGATGGGTGCAAAGATGGAGGAAACGATGCGGGATGAACTGTTTGCACATTATGAGAAGCTGTCGTTTCACTTTCATGCCAAACACGACGTCGGGCAGCTGATGACCGTCCTGTCGAACGACCTTTCGGGGATGACGGAACTTTTCCACCATGGACCGGAGGACTTGTTGATGACAGCCATCAAGTTCGGCGGTGCGTTTGTCATCCTGATGGCGATTGACTGGCGGCTGACCGTATTTCTGTTTGCGCTGCTGCCGGTGATGGCGGTCATTTCCATCTTCAACGACCGCCGGATGGAGCGGGCACTGCTGCGCAGTAAATCTGACCGTGCCGAAATGAACAGCCATCTGGAAGATGTGCTTTCAGGCATCCGTACAGTCAAGGCGTTTGGTGCTGAATGGGATGAAGCAAGACGTTTTCACATCTTCAACGACCGGTATACCGGCAGCCAGTGCCGGTATTATAAAATTGAAGCGATCTTTTATGAGGTGATGGGCAGTTTTCCGCAGATCCTGACGATGCTGACCATCTGCGCAGGCGGCCTGCTGATCGGGCTGGGCAGGATGGATATTCCGGTCCTGGTGACTTTTTTGCTGTATGTCGGGACATTGGCAGAGCCGATTCAGACGATGCTCAATTTTATGCGTCTGTATGAGGAGGGAAAGTCGGGGTTTATCCGGTATATGGAGATGCTGGAGATCAAGCCTGCGGTTGCGGAGCCAGGAAAGTCATCCGATTTGCCGGCAGTTGATCTGCCTATGGTGCGGGGAGAAATCTGTTTTGAGGACGTCGGCTTCCACTACCCGGACGCAGAGGAAAATGTGCTGGAACATCTTTCTTTTACTGTTGCCAGTGGGGAGTCGGTGGCATTTGCTGGTGCGTCTGGCATTGGCAAGACGACCGTCAGCATGCTGGCTGCGCGGTTTTATGATGTGACCGGCGGGCGAATCACACTGGATGGAGTGGATTTGCGGCAGCTATCCAACCGGACCCTGCGGGAAAATATTGGGATTGTCCAGCAGGAAGTAACCATTTTTAACGGGACTATTCGCGACAATATCCGTTTTGGCCGTCCTGGTGCGTCGGATGCAGAGATCGAATGGGCAGCTGCGCAGGCTGGAATTGACGGATATATCCGTACTCTTCCAATGGGATATGATACGCTGGTCGGCACAAAGGGGATTACCCTGTCGGGCGGACAACGGCAGCGGATCAGTATTGCACGGTTGTTTTTGAAGAATCCGAAAATTCTGATTCTGGATGAGGCGACCAGCGCACTGGATTATGAAAGTGAACAGCTGGTACAGCGTGCGCTGGAAAAGCTGATGCAGGGAAGGACTTCCATCATCATTGCCCACCGGCTGTCGACAATTCGCAATGTCGATCGGATTTATCTGCTGGGCGAAAAATCTATTGTCGAATCTGGCAGCCATGCCCAGCTGATGGCACTGGGAGGCGAATATGCCCATCTCTGCCGGCTTTCCGGTTTTGCGGGATAATTTGATTTGAAAGGAAATACGCCTTCAGGACACAGCCTGAAGGCGTATTTTTTATAAATGAATAGATTATGCAGTCTGACAGGTACGGATACACCGATAACGTTCCACGTCACAGCCGCCATAGTTTCTGATCAAACGGGTTGCGGTGAATCCACACTTCTGGTAAAATCCGACCGCTTCGTCATCTGTCTCAGCAGTCAGACGGCAGAGTCGATAACGGAAAAACATCTGCTGGATCATAAACTTTCCGATACCGGCCTGCTGAAAGCCTGGTAAAACGGCGATCCCCAGAATTTCAGCTGCATCACCGCTGATGCACAGTGAAATGATACCAACCAGACTATTGCCCTGATAACAGAGCCAGATGACACAGTCCGGCTTTGTAATTATTTCAGAAATTTTCCGGCAGTATTTTTCATAAGAAGGCTGATAAAGACATTGCCGGTAGATTTCATATGCCTGTGCAGTGAACAATGGGGCAGTATCCTGAATCAAATTCCATCTCATAGCGTTAACTGCTGGCGAGATTGTATTTTTTCCATTTTCCAGACAGGAAATAGATCAATCCCGGGACAGCCGTACCATATGCCGCCAGCCCGTATCCGAGGAAGAATCCGAACAGTCCCAGCTCCATTTCCAATCCCAGCAGCCAGCTTAAGCCGATGCGCAGAACAACAGCATCCAGCAACCCAAAGATCAGGCTGAGACGTGCATTGCCGATGCCCTGAATCAGACCGTTGGTACCTTTCATAATTGCCATGGCCGGGAAACTCCAAACAATTGCCGAGACAAATACCGGCGCCAGTTCAATAACCTCTGGATCGGTGGTGAACAGGCTGAAGATCTGGTCAGAACAGGTCAGCAGCAGGACAGTGAAGGCAAGATAACATCCGCCGCAGAAGATGACGCTGGTCCAGAAGGTTTTTTCTACCCGTTTGACCTTACCGGCAGCGATGTTCTGGCCGGTCATCGAGGAGACAGCAAACGAAATGCCCTGGGTGATCTTGTTGACAATATCGTCCACTTTTATACCGGCACCGAAGACAGCCGAAGCGTATACGCCGACGGTATTGACCAGCGAGTTGACAAACATCATCGAAATGTTGATTGCTGCCGACTGGACGGCAAAGGGAATGCCCATCCGGGTCAGCTGGCGGGCCATGTTGCCGTCGATTTTAAAGCTGGACGGCTTGAAATCAAATCCAAAACTTTCCCGGTTATGATAGAGGTAAATGATCGCATAAATAAATGAAAACGCCTGCCCGAGGATGGTAGCCAGCGCCGCCCCGGCGACCGACCATTTGAAAACACCGACAAACAAAAGGTCAAGTACCACGTTGATGATCGACGCAATCATGACAAAGATAAACGGATGCCGTGAATCGCCCATTCCCCGCAGTACGGCAGAAACCATGTTGTAACCGTATGAGAAAATAACGCCAATGCTGCAAACCAGCACATAGTCTTCCGCCATCGCAAATGATTCAGACGGTGTATTCATCAGCGTCAGCACGCTTTTGCCGAACACCAGGCCGATGATGGTGATGACAATGCCCATCATCATGACCATTGAAAACAGCGAACCGATTGCGCTGTTGAGTTTTTCCCGTCTTCCAGCACCGATCAGCTGGGCGATCAGCACCTGTCCGCCGTTAGAAAATCCGAGGCAGACCATCGTCATAAAAGTGAATATCTGGCTGGCAACCGAAACGGCGGAGAGGCCGTACGAACCGACAAACTGTCCGACGACGATCATGTCGACCAATGAATAGAGGACCTGCATCAGGTTGGATACCATAAATGGTACCGCGAACAGCAGCATCTTTTTTGGGATGTTTCCGTCAGTAAAATCATTGATCAGCTTGTTTTTCTTTTCCAACAAACATTCCTTCTTTCGACAATTTTTTAATATATTTATTATATAGCATTCTATGTATTTCTGCAATAGGGAACCACAATTCCGCATATATTTTGTATTCTTGCACAACAAACCGGCGTTGGATTTATACATTCCAACGCCGGTAAACGGTTAATTATACAATTTATGTAGACAGAATATCAAACCTCTTCCGGCCCCATCAGTTTGACCAGAACAGCCTTTTGTGCGTGCAGGCGGTTTTCTGCTTCGTCAAAGATTTCGTTTGCATGAGCTTCGAAAACTTTGGTGGTGATTTCTTCTTCGCGGTGAGCGGGCAGGCAGTGGAGGACCATTGCGCCGGGGCGGGCAGCTGCGAGCACCTTGTCATTGATCTGGAAGCCGGCAAACGCTTTGCGTCTTTCGACAGCTTCGCCTTCCTGGCCCATCGAAGCCCAGACGTCGGTTTCGAGGACATCTGCATTGGCAGCCATCTCTTCGACATTGTCACTGAGGCGGAAGCTGCTTCCATATTTTTTCGCAAATTCAATGACGGTGGGATGGGGGTGATAGCCTTCCGGGCAGGCAACCGATACTCTCATGCCTACGGTCAATGCGCCGACAATCAGCGAGTTGGCCATGTTGTTGCCGTCGCCGATGTAGCAGAAATTGAGTCCTTCAAAAGCACCTTTGTATTCACGAATGGTCATCAGGTCAGCCAGTACCTGGCAGGGGTGCGCATAGTCGGTCAGACCATTGATGATCGGAATGCAGCCGAACCCGGCCAGATCCTCAACCTCTTTCTGTTCAAAGGTACGGATCATGATACCGTTCAGGTAACGGGAGAGTACACGCGCGGTATCCTGGACAGGTTCGCCGCGGCCGATCTGAAGGTCACGGGAGGAGAGGAACTGTGCCAGGCCGCCCAGCTGGTACATACCGGTTTCAAACGAAACGCGGGTACGGGTGGAAGCTTTCTGGAATATCATGCCGAGGGTCTTGCCTTCCAGCAGATGATGAGGAATGCCATGTTTCTGGTCATATTTGAGCTGATCCGCAAGGTTGAGGATATCAATAATTTCTTCCTGGGTCAGATCAGACATTTTCAGAAGATGCTTGGTCATGAGAATACATCCTTTCATACAATTAAATTGATTGCCGGTTGGTCCTGCCGGCGTCTGTCTGGGGAAAACAATATTATAGCATGTTTTAAAATATGCGTCAAGGGTTATTGGTCGATCACGCTGCACAAAATTTTAATTCCAGCTTCCAGCTCCTCATCGCTGATGGTGAGCGGCGGCAGCAGGCGGATTTTTGTCTTTGCCGTCAGTACCAGCAGACCAGCCTGCATACAGGCCTCCCGGACATCGGCAGCTGTCTTATCTTTCAGCGCAATCCCGATCATCATGCCAAGGCCGGTTACCGATTCAACCTTGCTGCATGTACTTAAAGCGGCGCGAATCTTGTCTCCTTTGCGGCGGACATCCTCCAGCAGTTTCTCGTCCAGTTTGGAAAGGACCACATTTGCGCCTGCACAAACCACCGGGTTTCCGCCGAAGGTAGAGCCGTGGCTGGATGCGCCCATAACCTTTTCCAGCCGTTTATCCACCAGCACTGCGCCGATCGGCAGACCGCCGCCCAGCCCTTTTGCCAGCGTAGTGATATCCGGGTGGACGTCAAACTGTTCAGAAGCAAGCAGAGTACCGGTACGGCCAACACCGGTCTGTACCTCATCGGCGATCAGCAGCAGGTCATGTTCAGCGCAGAATTCCGCGACAGCTTTGACATAAGCTGCATCCAGCGGCACGACGCCGCCTTCACCCTGTACAAACTCAATCATGACTGCGCACACCTTTTCGTCGCAGGCTTTCTGGAGTGCCTCAAAGGAGTTCGCTTCGGCATAGACAAATCCTTCGGTAAAGGGGAAGAAGAAGTTATGAAAGACCTCCTGGCCGGTTGCAGCCAGCGTTGTGACGGTACGTCCATGGAAGGAGTTGACCAGTGTGACAATCCGGTCGCGGCCGGCACCGTATTTGTCAAAACTGTATTTTCTGGCGACCTTGATTGCGCCTTCATTTGCTTCAGCACCTGAGTTGCCGAAGAATACCTTCGCGTATCCTGTGCGGCTGCACAGGGTATCGGCAAGCTGTACATCCGGGGTGGTATAGTACAAATTCGAGATATGCTGCAAAGTTGCTGCCTGATCGGAAACCGCCTTTACCCAGTCGGGGTCACAGAACCCCAGCGCATTGACGCCAATGCCGGTTGTAAAGTCGATGTATTCCTTGCCGTTGATATCGGTGCAGCGGCTGCCGCTTCCTTTGACGGCGCAGAGGTCGCTCCGGCCGTAGGTATTCATAATCCGCGCCTGGTCCAGCGCCTTGATTTCTTCAAAAGTCATGGTAATATACCCTTCCTTTCCCGTCCGAAAATCAGTTGAACAGTGTCCCGACACCTTCATTGGACAGGATCTCAATGAGGATCGAATGGGGGATACGTCCGTCGATGATGCAGGTCTTGGAGACGCCTCTTCTGACCGCTTCAACACAGCACTCGATCTTTGGAATCATACCGCCGGAGATGATGCCCTGCTTGATCAAAAAGGGGACATCCGATACATTGACATGCGGAATCAGGGTAGACTCATCGTTTTTATCCCGCAGAAGGCCCTTGATATCGGTCATCAGAATCAGGTTTTCAGCGCCCAGTGCTGCTGCAATCCGTGCAGCGGCGGTATCCGCGTTGATGTTGTAGACCTGGCCTTCCGAGTCAGTCGCAACGGTTGCGATAACCGGGATAAACCCGCATTTGAGGGCATCGGTGATCGGTTTGATGTCAACGCCGGTGATCTCGCCAACGAAACCAAGGTCTTCTCCAGCCTCCAGCTTTTTGACCTTGATCATCTCGCCGTCCGAACCGCACAGACCCAGCGATTTACCGCCGTGGTGCTGCAGCGAGGAGACCAGCGATTTGTTGACCTTTCCAGCCAGCACCATCCGCACGACTTCGGCGGTTTCAGCGTCGGTATAGCGCAGCCCACCGACAAACCGGCTTTCAATGCCCAGTTTGCCGAGCATTTCACTGATTTCCGGGCCGCCGCCGTGGACCAGTACGACTTTGATGCCGACCAGCCCCAGCAGGACGATATCGCTCATAACCGCGTCCTTCAGTTCCGGGCTGGTCATTGCATTGCCGCCGTATTTGACGACGACAACTTTGTCATGATATTTCTGGATATAGGGGAGTGCCTGATTGAGGACTTGCGCCTTAATTAAATTGTCAACCTTTTCCATCGGTCTGTAACCCTTCCTTTCCATCCATCAGGTGCGGTAATCGCCGTTGATGCGGACATAATCGTACGTCAGGTCGCATCCCCAGGCAATTGCATGTTCTTCGCCGTCGTTGAGATTGATCAGCAGCTTGACTTCCGGCTGGGAGAGGATTTCCTTCGCGATCTCTTCCGAGAAGGGGACGCCTGCGCCTGCTTCACATACCGGCAGAACGCCTGCCGCGGATGCAAAGGACATATCCACCTTGTTGACATCGACATCAACCGGTGCGTAACCGATTGCGCACAGCGCACGGCCCCAGTTGGCGTCTGCACCAAAGATGGCGGTTTTCATCAGCGAAGAGCAGATGACTGATTTGGCGATGATTCTGGCCTGCTCCCTATTCCGGGCCCCCGAGACGGTGCATTCGACCAGGCGGGTCGCGCCCTCGCCGTCGGCAGCGATCATTCTCGACAGGTTCATCAGTACGACATACAGCGCGTTGACAAACTGGGAGAAATCTTCATTCTGCCGGTCGATCAGTTTATTTCCGGCAGCACCTGAAGCCATGATGCAGCAGGTGTCATTTGTGGAGGTATCGCCGTCGACACTCACCATATTAAAAGTATCGTCCACAACCTTTTTCAGAGCGGTCTGGAGCAGTTCAGGTGTAATGCTGGCGTCGGTTGTCAGGAAACAGAGCATGGTTGCCATGTTCGGATGAATCATGCCGGAACCCTTTGCACAGCCGCCGATGGTGCATTTTTTGCCATCAAGGTCAAATTCGACAGCGACATGTTTGGGCTGGGTATCGGTGGTCATGATGCCTTCTTCAAAATGCAGGCCGCCTTCCGGGCTGTCGGTAAGCTCACCGGCCAGATCAGCGATGCTGCTTTGAATCGGTTCAAGCGGCAGTGGCTGGCCGATAACGCCGGTCGAAGCGACGACGATGTCTTCCGGTTTGATTCCCAGCTGTTTTGCTGCGATTTTGGCCATACCTTCCGCCTTTTCGATTCCGTCGGCATTACAGGTATTGGCGATGCCGGAGTTGACGATAACTGCCTGGGCATAGCCGTCGGCGATGTGTGCTTTGGTGACGGTGATCGGCGCGCCTTTTACCCTATTCTGAGTATAAACGGCAGCAGTCGGAACCGGTGCTGCTGTGACCAGCAGTGAGAGGTCTTTTTTTGTTTTATTTTTACGGATGCCGCAGTGAACGCCGCTGGCCCGAAAGCCTTTTGCAGCGACAACACCGCCATCGACAAACGAATATCCTTCAAATTGAACCAACATGTTGCAAACTCCTTTATCTCAAGCCAAAATTGATTACAGATTCAGTCCGTATCCTTCCGGCGCACCGGTCATGATATTGAAACACTGGATTGCGGCTCCGGACGCGCCCTTTCCGAGGTTGTCAAACACTGCGTTGACCGTCACACGTTCATCGTTGCCGGTGATATATATTTTCATTCCATCCCAGCCGGACAGCTTGTTTCCGGCCATAAATGAACCGTCTTCCGCTTCTGCGCCAAACGGGGCAGTCTGTACCAGCCCGTCGGTATAGTAGCTGCTGAACAGTTCCCAGATGTCCCGAACGCCTGCTTTTTTGGTCAGCAGCCTGGTGTACAGCGGGACAGTGACGACCATGCCCGCGTAATAATCCGCGACAATCGGGGTAAACAGCGGTTCAGCCGCCAGCCCGGGGATGGCTTTCATCTCTTTGAGGTGTTTGTGCTGCTGGCTCATCGCATATTCCCGCGGAGCATCCAGCAGGGGGGAGCGGCCTTCCCCTTCATACTGTGCAATCATTTTTTTGCCGCCGCCGCTGTAGCCGGTCAGCGAAAATGCGGATACCGGATAATCGGCTGCCATCAGCCCGCTTTTGATTAGCGGATAGACACAGGCGATAAAACCGCTCGCATGGCATCCGGGTACCGCGACACGATTGCCGTTTCGGATACCTTCCCGGAATGCGGGAGAAAGTTCGGGAAATCCGTAATTCCAGCCCGGCAGCGTCCGGTGGGCGGTCGAAGCGTCGATAATCCGCACATTCCCTTCTGCCATCGAGACAGCCTCCACAGCGGCAGCGTCCGGCAGGCAAAGGAAGGTAATATCCGATGCGTTGATCAGTTTTTTGCGTTCGTCGGGGTCCTTGCGTTTTTCAGGGTCGATGGTCAGCAGTTCGACGTCATCCCGGACCGAGATCCGTTCGTGAATCCGAAGGCCGGTTGTGCCCTCGCTTCCGTCGATAAAGATTTTGGTTTTCATACACTCTCTTCTTCCTTTATGGTTTACCAAACCACAGTATATCATCTTCAATCCAGTTGGTCAAGCTGGAAAAGTGCCCACCGGATCTGTTCTTCCACCCGCTCCTTTGCAGGGCCGCCGATGCAGTCGCGGCTGAACGCACAGGCAGTCAGGTCAATTGCCTGGTAAATGTCCTCTTCAAAGACCGGCGAAAGTGCCTGATATTCCGCCAGCGGCAGCGTTTCCAGTGTCAGCCCTTTCTGGACGCACAGTCCGACCAACTGGCCGGTGATCTTGTAGGCATCCCGGAAGGGGACACCCTTTTTGGTCAGATAGTCGGCGCAGTCGGTTGCATTGATAAATCCTTTTGCGGCAGCAGCGCGCATATTGTCTTTGAGGACAGTTGCGGTGCGGAGCATCGGTTCAAAGGTCGACAGGCAGAGCTTGACGGTATCGACCGCGTCAAAGATTGCTTCCTTGTCTTCCTGCATATCTTTGTTGTAGGCAAGCGGCAGTGATTTCATCATCGACAGCAGCGTGACAAGATCACCATATACCCGTCCGGTTTTGCCTCTGACCAGTTCAGCGACGTCCGGGTTTTTCTTTTGGGGCATGATGGAAGAGCCGGTTGCGAAGGCGTCGTCCAGTTCAAGAAATTTGAATTCCCAGCTGCACCAGAGAATAACCTCTTCCGAGAATCTCGAAAGGTGCATCATAATCAGCGAAATTGCGCTTGCAAGCTCAATACAGAAATCACGATCGGATACGCCGTCCAGCGTGTTCATCACCGGCGCGGTAAATCCAAGCAGCGAAGCGGTCATCTCCCGGTCGATCGGATAGGTCGTACCGGCCAGTGCGCCGCTGCCGAGCGGGCAGAAGTTCATCCGCTTTTTGAGGTCGCCAAGCCTTCCGAGGTCACGGATAAACATGCTTGCATATGCCATCAGGTGCTGCCCGAAGGTGATCGGCTGGGCGCGCTGCAGGTGGGTATATCCCGGCATGATCGTTTCGGTATTCTCCAGTGCCATATCGCACAGCGTCTTGATCAGTGTAACCGTCAGTGCCTTGATCTCATCAACTTCATCCCGCAGAAGCAGCCGGATATCCAGCGCGACCTGGTCATTGCGGCTGCGTGCGGTATGGAGCCGTTTGCCTGCGTCACCGATACGGGAAGTCAGTTCGGCCTCGATAAACATATGGATATCTTCCGCCTGTGGGTCAAACTGCAAAGCACCGCTGTCGATATCCTCCCGGATGCTGCCCAGCCCTTCGATAATTGCGTCGGCGTCTGCCTGCGAGATGATGCCCTGATGAGCCAGCATTGTCGCGTGTGCAATCGAACCGGTAATATCATGGCGGTACATCCGCGCGTCAAAAGAAATAGAAGAGTTGAAGTCATTTACACCCTGGTCGGTTTCCTTGGTAAACCGTCCCGCCCACATTTTAGCCATAAAACCATCCTTATCTGTCGTTGAATATCAGTTTGCTGTAGTTTCCATTTTGGGGTTATAACCGGCCTCTTCCTTCCGGTCACAACCCCAGAATAGAGCTGTTAAAAACAATGTAAGGGAGACGTCCGCAAACGCCTCCCTTATCTTGTTTGGAAGCAGAAAATCAGATTGACCGCTTAACCTGTATTTGTTTATTTGCCGCGTTTTTCGTCCAGCATTGCTTTTACCTGAATCGGCAGGCCAAACAGGTTGATGAATCCGCCTGCGTCCTTCTGGTCATATACATGGTCTTCCGAGAAGGTCGCGACTTCCTCATCGTACAGGGTGTAGGGAGAAGTTACACCAGCATTGATAATGTTGCCTTTGTAGAGTTTGAGTTTGACATCGCCGGTAACAGTTTCGGAGGTCTTGTCGACGAATGCCGAGAGGGCTTCTCTCAGAGGAGTGAACCACTGTCCGTTGTAAACCAGATCGGCGAACTTCAGAGCGATCTGCTGTTTGTAGTGTTGGGTTTCCTTATCGAGGCAGATGGTTTCCAGTACGTCATGCGCATGGTAGAGAATCGTTCCGCCGGGAGTCTCATATACGCCTCTCGATTTCATGCCGACCAGCCGGTTTTCAACCAGGTCAGCCAGGCCAATGCCATTTGCGCCGCCGATCTTGTTGAGCGTCTTGATCAGGGTGACGCCGTCCATCTCAACCCCGTCCAGTGCGGTCGGGATACCTTTTTCAAAGTGCAGGGTGATGTAGGTCGGCTGATCAGGAGCCATTTCAGGGGAAACGCCCATCTCAAGGAAACCGGGTTTGTTGTACTGCGGCTCATTGGCGGGATCTTCCAGATCGAGGCCCTCATGGGACAGATGCCACAGGTTCATATCCTTGGAGTAGTTGGTTTCCCGGTTGATCTTGAGGGGAATGTTGTGTGCTTCGGCATAGTCGATCTCTTCATCTCTCGACTTGATCGACCATTCTCTCCAGGGAGCAATGATCTTCATAGTCGGTGCCAGCGCCTTGATCGCCAGTTCAAACCGTACCTGGTCGTTGCCCTTGCCGGTGCAGCCGTGGCAGATGGCGTCAGCGCCTTCAGCCTTGGCAATCTCGACAATCCGTTTTGCGATCACAGGTCTTGCAAAAGAGGTGCCGAGCAGGTATTTGTTCTCATAAACAGCGCCGGCTTTGAGGGTGGGGAAGACATAATCTTCGACAAACTCTTTCTGGATGTCTTCGATGTACAGCTT
>DCTE01000173.1:15073-15343 GCA_002329405.1 Ruminococcaceae bacterium UBA1448
GTTTTCTTTCAGCCACGGAATGATGATCGAAGTATCCAGGCCGCCCGAATATGCAAGAATAACTTTTTTAATGTTTCCCATCGTAAAACTCTCCTTTTCTCTGCCTCTGTCCGCATAGCGGTAATCTATCAGAAGCCAGCCAGACTGGAAGTCTGACGTTATGTATTTCCTTGGTATGGGTATTATTATACACGCATATCTGGAAAAATCAAGGGGATTTTTCATTTTATCCGCCATATTTTCGATTATTTGTATATATATACAAATACC
>DCTE01000173.1:15380-17104 GCA_002329405.1 Ruminococcaceae bacterium UBA1448
TACTTTTGTATATCAGATCAGTGCCATCGTACGCAGCAGCCAGACCCAGAAAGTCAGCGTGAATGCGGAAATCAGCGTTGTCAGCACGATGACGCTGGAAGAGAGCTCCGCGTCGCCGCCCATATTTTTTGCCATAATGTAACAGCTGGGTGTTGCCGATCCGCACAGCATGACCAGGATGGCAACCATCTTTTCATCCCGGAAGCCGCAAACCCAGGCAGCCGNNCAGGAATACCGCCGGGATAAAGACCAGCTTGATCAGCGTTGCAGCGATGCTCATACCGACCTTTTTGAGTGCGCCCGAAAATTCGAACGACGCCCCCACGACGACCAGTGCCAGCGGGCTTGCCATCGAAGCAAAGTTGCCGACCGTCTTGTCAACGATTGTCGGCAGCTGGATACGGCAGAGGGAGATCAGACAGCCGATGACGATACCAATGATAATTGGATTGGTGACAATATTTTTAAATGCCTTTTTGATTGCGCCGGAGGACTTGTTTTCCGGGTTTTCCAGCGTCAGGACCAGCACGGAATAGATGTTGAACAGCGGGACCGCGCCAATTATCATCATCGGTGCCATTCCAGACGTCCCGTACATATTCTGGATCAGTGCGATTCCCAGCACCGCCGCGCTGGAGCGGCAGGCAACCTGTACAAACGCGCCGACGCTGTTTTTCTCCCGAATCAGCAGCCTTGCCCCAATCCAGGTCAGCCCGAAAAATCCGGTCGTTGCCAGCGCGCAGTAAATAACAAATTTCAGATCAAATGTCCCATATATGTCGATCTGGGACAGGTCCCGAATCAGCAGTGCAGGCAGCGTCACATCAAAATTGAACTTTTCTGCCGCTGAAATAAAGTTTTTGGTCAGCATCCCTTTCTTTTTGAGCAGGTATCCGACCACCATTACCAGAAACAGCGGCATTGTAGAATTCAGACTGAAAATCAGGTTCCCCATATATTCCTTCCTTTCTCAAATCAAAAGACGCAGAAAACGACGACTGCGTTTTCTGCGTCCTGCACATCAAGTCCGGGGGATTATTTGCGTTTTGCTGCCCACGCTTTCATCCGCTGGGTCTTGTCCAGAATAACCTTGCGCATCCGCAGGTTTTTCGGGGTAACTTCGATCAGTTCGTCCTCTGCAATAAATTCGATGCACTGTTCCAGGCTCATGACCTTGGGCGGGACCAGACGCAGTGCGTCATCCGAACCGGAAGAGCGGGTATTGGTCAGATGCTTTTCCTTGCAGACGTTGACGACCAGGTCCTCAGCTTTGGGGGACTGACCGACGATCATGCCTTCGTATACATCGACGCCGGCACCGATAAACAGCTGGCCGCGCTCCTGCGCATTGTACAGGCCGTAGACAACCGCGGTACCGGTCTCAAAGGAGATCAGCGAACCGGTATTGCGGGTCGGGATATCGCCTTTGTAGGGAGCATAGCTGTCGAATACCGAAGCCATAATGCCTTCACCCTTGGTATCGGTCAGGAATTCGTTTTTGTAGCCAAACAGACCTCTTGCCGGAATCAGGAATTCCAGCTTGACGCGGCTGCCCTGTGGGACCATCGTCTGAAGTTCGCCCTTACGGAAGCCCATTTTTTCCATAACAACACCGGTGCAGGTGTCGGGGACGTCGATGACCAGCCGTTCAATCGGCTCGCATTTGACGCCGTCGATCTCCTTGAACATTGCATGGGGGTTGCTGACCTGGAACTCATAGCCTT
>DCTE01000211.1:0-2289 GCA_002329405.1 Ruminococcaceae bacterium UBA1448
CTGCTTTTTGAAGCAGTCGCAGTTATGCTGAATTGTTTCAACCGTCATCATCTGGCGCATATCGGTGCGTCCGGACGGGTCACCGATCATGCCAGTGCCGCCGCCGATCAGCGCAATCGGACGGTTGCCAGCCATTTGCAGCCGTTTCATCAGGCACAGTGCCATAAAGTGACCGACATGCAGCGAATCCGCCGTCGGGTCAAATCCGATATAAAAGGTCGCTTTGCCGCCATCAATCAGTTCCTGAATCAGTTTTTCATCGGTTACCTGTGCAACCAGTCCGCGTGCCTTGAGTTCTTCGTAACAAGTCATCTTTGTTTTCTCCTTCCGGTTTTATATGACTACAGTTCTTCCCATCCGGGTCAAAGATCTTTCACAAAAAAATCCTCTGCCCCGCTTTGGGACAGAGGACGAAATGTCATTCAAATGGCATCCGTGTTACCACCTCAGTTCACCGGTACCTCACGGCAGCCGGCCTCACAGAGAACCTGCATTCTCTTCCGCTGTAACGGGCAGACCCGGCGTTCCCTACTTACAACCGTTTCAGGAAGCAGCTCCAAGAGGTATTCATCATCTCCCCGCCGCGTCCTTGCACCAGCCGGACACTCTCTGAAGACTTTTGGAAATGACTACTCTTTCTTTTCATTGCCTATGCTAGGAAGTATAGCACATCCCCAACAGGTTGTCAAGGACTTTTTTCGTCAGAAACTGCCTCCAGTGCCGCCGCCAGCTGCGGGTCATGGTTTGGGTCAAAATGAATAAAATCCTTCTGCTGCTGTTCAGTCAGCGGGCATTCGATATCCGGGATAACCCCGACGCCGTTATAGTTTTTACCGCTGGATGGATTATAATAATCAGTCGTCAACGTCAGCGAGCCACCGTCCGACAGGCTGTAGGTCGTCTGCATCACGCCTTTTCCATAAGTTGTCGTCCCAACGACCGTCGCCACTCCGTATTCCTGCAAATCACAAGCAAACAATTCGGCAGCTGACGCGGTCGACTCATTGACCAGCACCGCCATCGGCAGATCAATACAGTCATCGTCCGAAGTATACAGCACGACTGTCTTCCCATCCTTATCTGTCCTGGAGACCAGATCGCCTGCCGGCAGCAGAAAATCCAGCATCTCCGACACGCTGGTCAGCAGTCCGCCACCATTGTTGCGCAGGTCAAATACAAGCCCGGTAACCCCCTGCTGCATCAGCTGTTCAACCGCTTCCTCAAAAGCGGCCGGGGTTGCATTGTTAAATGCGGAAATTTGCAGATAGCCGGTTTGGTCAAACTGCTGAAAATAGATTCCACTGTTGACAACATCCGCCCGTTTGACCGATACTTCCAATAGTTCCTCGCCCCGACGTACCGTCAGCTGCACCTCGGTTCCGGCTTCTCCCTTGATCGCGGCAACCGCACCGGTATATCCCAGCGACTCAACCGTCTCCCCTTCGACGCCGACGATCTCGTCGCCTGCCTGCAAAATCCCCGATGCCGGAGATTCATCCAGCAGATACAGCACCTTCAACACATCCTCGCTATACTGGGCAACCGTCACACCGATTCCGCACAGATCCCCGTCATTGTGCGCCTGAAATTCCTGATATGCCTCTGCGTCCCGGTAACAGCTGTAAACATCCAATGCTCCGGCATACCCGGACGCTATACCATTCGCCGCTGCCTCTTCATCGACATCGTACAGATAATACTGGTCGATCAGACTCTCGATCTCCTCCAGCTTTTCCGCAATCGCCCCGCGGTTCTGCTGATGCCAGCGCAGATAGATACCGCCGACACCCAACGTAAAAAAGCTGCCGCAGAAAAACGCGACGGCCAGTGCTGCCAGTATCCGGCGGCGCCCCTGACCGGCTGTCAGCCAGTGATTTTCACTCTGCTGTCTCCCAGCCGGAGATATTTCCATCTCCATTCTCTCCTGTTCCTTCATAATGACTCCCTCTCTGTTGCCCGAACAGCCGTGATACAAAAACCGGCATCCCATCTTTCCGGGACGCCGGCTCTGATCTCAGTTTATGCAAAACAGGCGCACGATATTACGGGCTGACATAATTCTGTGGGTTCTGTGCAATACCGTTGATACGCACTTCAAAATGCAGGTGCGGTCCGGTCGACTCACCGGTCGAACCGACATAACCAATCGTCTGTCCTTTGGTCACATAATCACCGACGCTGCACCCAATGCTGGACATATGGGCATACAACGTTGTATAGCCGCCGCCATGATCTACAATAACATAATTGCCATAACTCCAGTGGGTCGTGGCAACGACAACCGTCCCG
>DCTE01000211.1:2306-14845 GCA_002329405.1 Ruminococcaceae bacterium UBA1448
ACCGCCGCCGGAAATATCAATGCCGGTATGGTTGCTGCCCCATCTGGAACCAAATCCCGAGGTAATGGTCGAATATCCCGGAAGCGGCCAGCGGAAACTGAGGTCTCCGGTATCCACCGTCACCGTCGAGCTGGAAGAACTGTCGGAACCATCCGAAGAAGACGACCCGTCATTGTTGGCCTGCTGCGCTTCTTCAGCAGCCTGCTTCTGAGCGGCCAGCTGTGCATAAATCTGCTGGATTTCCGCTTCGACCTGCTGGTCCTCAGCAATCTTCGCGTCACGGTCATTTTCATACTCGGCCTTCAGCGCTTCCAAATCCTGCTGCGCCGTTTCACTCTCGGAATAGGCGGTCTCCAGCTCGCCACGGGCATTTTCCTGTTCCTGACGCTGAATCAGCAGCTCCTGTTCATCCAGCTGGATCTGTTCCAGTGCCGCTTCGGTATCATCTTTCGCCTGCTGCTGTTCCGACTGAAGCTGCTGTTGCTGTTCCAACTGGGATTTCAGCTTGTTCACCAATTGCTCATCGCTTTCCGATACCGCCTGCATCAGCTGAATATTGGTCACAAAATCTCCAAAGCTGGAAGAAGACAACAACATCGCAAGCGAAGAAGTTTCCCCCGCCTCATACAGCGCAACCATCCGCTGTTTAAACAGTTCATACGTATCATCAATCTCGACCTGCTGATCTGCAATCTCGACATCCAGCCGGTCAATCTCCTTTTGCAGCTGTTCAACCTGCTGCTGTTTATCGTCAATATCCGCCTCAAGAGACGAAATCTGCTCATCCAGCAGTGCAATCTGATCTCGATAAAGCGCGATCTGCTCGCTCAGCGCATCCTGATAGGCTTGCTGTTCATCAATCTGTCCCTGCAAATTGTCGATCTTTTCATTGACAGCATCCAGCTGGGATTGTACCTGCTGCTGCCGCGCCTCAAGTTCACTCAGCGAAGAGGCTGTGACCATTCCGGGGTTACCGAAGGCAGCTGTCAGGCAGAGAGATGCCGCAATCAAATATGTAACAAGCTTTTTATGGCCTGACTTCATCCAACAACTTTGCATATGACTTTGCATGATGCTTTCCACCTTTCTGATCTGAACTTATACAAAAAGGCGCACCAAAAAACCGTCCAACTCCGATCCGAACCCCAAAACAGTTGTCTTGGCCGTCCGCTGTCTGCTTTTCGATTTTCAGATACGCCTGATGGTAAACGATTGAGAAAATACAGCCGGTTACGACGATCGTAACTTACGGGCTGACGTAGCTCTGCGGGTTCTGGGAAGCACCGTTGATACGCACCTCAAAGTGCAGATGCGGCCCGGTCGAGTTGCCGGTCGAGCCGACATAACCGATCGTCTGGCCCTTGGTCACATAGTCGCCAACGCTGCATCCGAGCTGGGACATATGAGCATACAGGGTACTGTACCCGCCGCCATGATCAACGATGACATAGTTGCCGTAGCTGTAATGGGTCGACGCGAGGATGACCGTTCCAGCCTCCGCCGCAACAATCGACGCGCCATAAACGCCGCCGCCGGAAATATCAATACCGGTGTGGAAGCCACCCCATCTGGAGCCATAGGGGGAGCTGATGTAACTGTAGCCGGGCAGCGGCCAGCGGAAACTCAGATCGCCAGCACTGACCTGCGGGATACTGGTCGTTGTCGAACCGGAAGAACCGCTCTGCTGAGCAGCCTGTTGGGCAGCCTGCTGCTTCTTAGCCTGTTCCGCATAAAAAGCCTGGATCTCAGCTTCAACCTGTCTCTCCTGATCAAGGGCACTTTGCAGGTCCTCTTCATACTGCGCCTTCAGTGCTTCCATATCCTCCTGCGCGGTCTTACTCTCCTGATAAGCCTCTTCCAGCCCGGATTGCGCTACCTTCTTCTGTTCACGCTGGAGGATAATTGCTTCTTCATCCTCCTGCACCTTGACCAGTGCTTCTTCTACCTCACCTTTGGTGACCTCAACCTGCGTCTTGGTCTCCTCCTGTTCGGCTTTCTGCGTCTTAAGCTGGTCAACCAGCTGCTCGTCACTCTGGGACACCGCCTGCATCAGACGGATGTTGGTGACAAAGTCCCCGAAACTGGACGAAGACAGCAGCATCGCAAGCGAAGATGTTTCGCCAGCCTGATAAAGCGCAACCATCCGCGTCTTGAACAGCTCGAAAGTCTCATTGATCTCGACCTGTTTGGCGGCGATATCCTCTTCCAGCTGATCAATATCCTCTTCCAACTGGTCGATCTCGGCAGTTTTGTTTTCAATCTCAAGTTCAAGTGCTTCAATCTGATCATCAAACAGCTGGATCTGCTGTTTATAAAGTTCGATCTGTTCGGTCAGCGTCTGCTGATATTCCTCTTCAGCGTCGATCTGGCCCTGCAATTCGTCGATCTTGTCACTGGCAGCGTCTACCTTCGACTGGATCTGTTCCTGTTCCGACTGCATCTCACCGATGCTCCTGGCCGCTACCTCCTGCGCAGGCTGCAAGTAACCGCCCCCGAACAGAGCAGAAACGGTCAGGGCAATCGTAATCGCAAAAACGGCAACCCGTTTTGAACGGCCATTGAGCTTAACGTTTTGCATAATTCAGGTTCATTCCTTCCTTAGGTTGTCCGCCGCTGTTTAGCCGGCTTCATCCCAGCTACAGCAGCTGTCTGGCGCAATAATGCGCAATATAAAATGCTGAAATAATCGTAAAAATCCAGTGTAAAGTTTCTTTGCTTTACACCTTCAAATACCCTCTCATGCTGAATACACTGCCCAGACATCCGACCGAAATGCCGGATATCAGGAAGCATGCCAGTACGCTGGTCGCCAACTGAGAGAACGGCATGATCTGATCCAACACGCTGGACATCAAAGAGGTACTCTCCAACCGGACAATATCCAGGAAGAAGTTGTATCCACCCCAGACCAGTCCAAATGCAATCAGTGCCGAAATCAGTCCGAGGAGAATCCCCTCAACGACAAACGGAATCCGAATGAACGCATTGGTCGCGCCAACATATTTCATAATGCTGATCTCCTTACGACGGGTAAACACCGACGCACGGATGGTATTGGTGATAATTACCAGCGAAACAATAACCAGTGCCGCAATGATCGCACCACCGAAAACATTGATCATCTTCCGCAGCCGGACCAGCGATTCAGTAATCTCGGTCGGTGCTTCAACATTCTGGACATGATCCAACTGTTCAATCTCCGTCTTCAATGCAGACGCATTTTCCGGGTCGACAATCCGGCAGCGGAAGGAAGCCGGCATAAAATCGTCATCCATCCCCTCCAGCAAACCAGCGTCACCATCCAAATATTTATCGACAATCGTCTGCATTGCTTCGGTGCTGGACACAAAGGTGACATCGCCCAATCCTTCGTTTGCTTCCAGTACATTCTTCACCGCATTGAGCTGTTCATCTGTCGTATCCGTTTCCATAAACACAACCAGCTCATTCTGCTCACCTACATATTCGACCATGTTGTCCACATTCAACGAAAACAGGACAGCAACACCGACAATCAGCAGGCAGGCAATCAGCGTCCCGATCGACGCTACTGTCATCATCCGATTGTTCCACAGGTTTTTCAGCCCGCTTCGCATCAGATACCGCATACTACTTGCTCTCATTGGCCCCTCCAATAATATAATCGTCGAATACCACCCGGCCGCTCTCAATATTGATCGTCCGGCCGCCAAAATACTTCACCATCTCATGCTCATGGGTGACCATCAGGATGGTCGTCCCGGCCTGTTTGTTGATCTGCTGGAGCATTTCCACGATTTCATAGGAAAATTCAGGGTCAATGTTGCCGGTCGGCTCGTCCGCAATGATCAGCGGCGGCTGGTTGATGATCGCTCTTCCCAGCGATACCCGCTGCTGTTCACCGCCCGAAAGTTCATAGGGATGCTGTTTGGCTTTATGCGCCAGATTCATCATCTCCAGCACTTCCGGCACCCGCTGACGGATTGCCTTGTTGGACTGGTCGGTAACACGCATCGCAAACGCGACGTTTTCATATACCGTCATATCCGGTATCAAACGGAAATCCTGAAAGACGACGCCAACACTGCGGCGGAATTTCGGAATCTCCCGGTTTTTCAGATTGTTGAGGTTGAATCCATTGACAATAACCTGCCCGGAAGTCGCCACCGTTTCCCTTAACAGCAGCTTCAGGATCGAGGTCTTGCCTGCGCCGGATGAACCGACGACAAATGCAAACTCGCCCTGGTTGACACGCAGGTTTACATTCATCAATGCTTCCGTCCCATTTCCATACTGAAATGAAACGTCAATCAGATCTATCATCTTTTGATCATTCCTTTGGTCAGTTTGGCAATTTTGCCGAAAAATTCCGGCTTACGGCAACCGGCTTCCCCTGTCCGGCTTTCACTGTTTCCCCCAGTTTTGCCGCCAAACGCAAAATTGTAAGAATGTGTCCTGTTTGAAAACAGGATAACACATTTAAATATTCCCCCTATTACATGCAAAAGCGATTTCCGCAGATAAAAACCCACGGAAATCGTGCATCTTTAGAACTTGGTCGGGCTGGAATTCAGGTACTTCTTGACCATCAGTGCAATCTTGAAGATAATTGCATGGTCAAATTCACGCAGATCCAAGCCGGTCAGCTTTTTAATTTTCTCCAACCGGTAAACCAATGTATTACGATGGACAAACAGCTTTCTGGAAGTTTCCGAAACATTCAGGTTGTTCTCAAAGAACTTGTGAATCGTAAACAACGTCTCATGATCCAGCGAATCAATCGAACCGGTTTTGAAAACTTCCTTGAGGAAGGTGTTACACAAAGTCGTCGGCAGCTGGTAAATCAGACGCGCAATGCCCAGGTTGTCATAGCTGACAATCGACTGATCGGTGTCAAATACCTTCCCGACTTCCAGTGCGACCTGCGCCTCCTTAAACGAGCGCGCAAGATCCTTGATGCCGACAACACTGGTGCCGATGCCGACAATCGCCTTGGTATAAAACTCGGAGCTGAGGGTGTCGACAATCGACCGCGCCAGCTTTTCAAGGTCTTTCGAGTCGATACCCGACTTGATCTCCTTGATCAGGACGATATCGCTCTCGCTGATGTTGAAAACAAAATCCTTCTGCTTGTCCGGGAAAAGATTCTGAATTACATCATAGGCAGAAACATCATTTGTGGAAACAACTCTGACCAGCAATGCAACGCGGGTAATATCAACGTTGAAATGCAGTTCCTTCGCCTTGGTAAAGATATCGCCGGGCAGAATGTTGTCGAGCACAACATTTTTGATAAAATTGTTGCGATCATACTTTTCATCGTAGTACTGCTTGATGCTGGACAGGGAAATCGCAAGAATCTGCGCATACCGTGCAGCCATCTCGTCACTGCCCTCGACAAAAACAGCATAATCCGCCTTGATATGCGGGCCAAAAGGCTTATAGGTATAGCCATCGCGGACAAACACATCGTGCGACTCACCAAAATCGACTGAATAATAATCCCCAGTCGTACCGATCTTGGAAAGCTCGCTGCAGGCAATAATCGACGCATTTTCATCAATTACACCGATCACCCGGTCGATCGCATCACGCATCTGGTGGACTACACCCTGGAAAAGACGGTTGGACATATTATTACCCCTTTACCCAAATTATATTTTGTCTGGAGCTGCAGGCAGGAAAAATTACGCCCGCCCAACAAATCATATAAGAATCTGTTCTAATTATACAGCATATATGACAAAAAATCAAGGCAAAATCGTAATTCCCGGCAAAAAATGTTTCTTTGCGGATAAGATTGCAGAATAATTACAATCTGTATCTGAATTGTAACATATTTTGACCCCTCGATATGTTAACTCGGTGTAAATTCTTCCCCTTTTCCACAAATTCTCCCCATCGTCATCATCTGCATCCAAAACTTCTGCTGCCCTTTACCTATATTATATGGAAATAAAATAAAAATGGGCGGAAAAAACGGGCATCTGCACTGAAGTCAGATGCCCGTCTTTCCGGGAAATATTTATGGGGGAGATGTCATTCAATTTCATCGTGGACGTCCAGATCTTCCAGAACATAAACATCCACCTCGCGCACGCCATACTGAATGCAGCTGTCATAAGAATTCATGTACTGATCGACAAGAACCCTTCCGCTCAGCATCGCACCGCCTGTATCCGCCGCGATCGCGTATCCGTAATCCCAGGAGCCGTCTTTGGTCACGATATAAAGTTTGCTCCCATACGGAATAATGTCCGGGTCTACCGCAACATAACCTTCCGACAAATACCGGCCGGTCGCACCGTAAACCCCTGCTTTTGAAGTATACGCAGTTCCGAGCCCGGAAATCACCTTTGCCGCCTGTTCCGGGATACCGTTTTCGTCAAATGTCAGCCACTCGGGCTGTTCGAGATAATCAATCGGAGCATCGCTGTCCCCGACCTGCGCACGGCCATTGACCACCGCAGTCGTAACAACCTCGCCGACCACTTCATCGCGTTCCCATTCGCCATCGATGTACACCGAGCGGTATTCGACCCGCTTTTCGCCGTCAACGCCTTTTGAGAATACCTTGAGCGCGCCCTCTGAAAGATAGCGGGTGGGTTCAAGATCATAATCCCATTCGATGATCTCATCTACGTACCGGGTCTCATATGTTACCCTTGAAACAGTGATTGTCTCTCCATCCTGCACCAGATCTGTCAGCTCACTGGAAACAAGATCATTCTCTCCGAGAACAATTCCCTGCTCATCCAGAATCTCCGAAACTGTCGTCTCATCCGGTCGAAAAGATACAGCCATCCGCTGCCCGTCCGCTTCAACATAACAGTAATCTGCCCGGGTGATCGTCACGGTATAGACGTCCCGGCTGGTGCTTTCAACTGTGTAGGTGTCGTTTTCATATAGCGTCTTGCCAACAGCTTCCATCGCTTCCTCTACCGAACCGGTCGAAGAATAATACAGCTGTGTCTCGCCGCCGTCCTGAAAATAAAACAGATATTGTGTTTCCGCGACGCCGTCGGTGACATTCATCATCATGACGCCGGTAAACATCACGCAGAGCGTACCTGCTATTTTGGATATTAGCCTCTTCACGTTATAATCGTTCCTTTCCGATCAGCGGACAAAATCCGCTTCTCAAAAGATTCCCATTCCCGTGACAGAACGGTTGTTATCAGGCCGCAGTAGTTACCGCAGACCAGATATCCAAAACCGAACGGGGAACGCCTGCCGTATCATCCCCGATCGTTGCTTCTATTCTAACCACATTGTGGCAAACTGTCAAATCAGTTAAAAAATCAGTTTTTGTGCAATTTGCAGCAATATCTTAGAAATATAAGATGTCACAAGCTGTTAAATCAGGATGTAACATCACGTGAAACAGTTTGTTGCCCTATTTGTAACGTTTTGTTTCGCACATTGTTACAAATGTTACTTTTCATCTTTTTCTGATACTTCTTAAACAATATCATGTGAATTATGTTGTTTATATCTTGTTTTCAACATCAGAAAATTATACAATTTGTATTATTTATCCAACCGCCCATTTCACCTCTTATTGATAACAAAAAGCACTTGCAATTTGCGTCAGATATGGTAATATTGAAAGTGAAATACTTTGTTTCCACTCAGAGTACGTATTTGACTGTCGCTCCAGGGCGGACACATTTAAGAAAGGTCGGATAACATGATCTACGACAACTTTTATGAAAACAATCATATTCTGCACATCGGGACCGAACCGCCTCGTGCCTATTACATTCCCTGCGACGATGCAAGCGAAGCAATGGACAGCTTCCGCGAGTCCTCTTCCCGCTTCATCTTGCTCAACGGCGACTGGAAATTCAAATATTTTGACTCGGTCCGCAAAATCTCCATCCATTATGAAAACGAACCCTGTGACCAGTTCGACACCATCCCGGTACCCTCCGTCTGGCAGATGCAGGGATATGACCATCATCAGTACACCAATATCCGCTACCCCTTCCCTTATGACCCGCCTCATCTGCCGCTGGATAATCCCTGCGGTGTCTACAGGACTGAGTTCTGGATTGCTGACACCGGCAGCCGGTATTATTTGAATTTTGAAGGGGTCGATTCCTGCATCTATCTGTGGATTAACGGATGCTTTGCCGGTTACAGCCAGGTCTCCCATTCAACCAGCGAATTTGATATCTCTTCCTATATAAAGGAAGGTGAAAACAATCTGACCGCTCTTGTCCTCAAATGGTGCGACGGCAGCTATCTGGAAGACCAGGACAAGCTCAGGATGTCCGGTATTTTCCGCGACGTCTATCTGCTCAAACGTCCTCAGCAGCATCTGCGCGATCTAACGGTAAAAACCGTTTTGTCAAATGATTTTACCAACGCCCTGCTGCAAATCAATTATAGTAACCGTGGTGAACTTCCAGTCTGCTGGACGCTGTTTGACCCGCAAGGCAACCGGCTGGCAGCTGGCGAAAATCTGTCTGCCGCAAACGGTGTCCTCTCCATCCCAGTTGACGCTCCCCTGCTCTGGAACGCTGAGCAGCCGAATCTTTACTCTATTCTGATCCAGGCCGGCGAGGAATATATCTGCCAGAAGGTCGGCTTCCGGGAAATCTGTACCAAAGACGGCGTTGTCCTCGTCAATGGCAAACCGGTCACCTTCCGCGGCGTCAACCGTCACGACTCTGACCCCGTCAAGGGATATGCGGTCAACGAAGAAGACCTGCTGCGTGACCTCACCCTGATGCGCCGCTACAATATCAATGCGGTCCGCACCAGCCATTATCCCAACTCCCCGCTGATGCCTGAACTCTGCGACCGGCTGGGATTCTATCTGATCTCTGAATCGGATGTCGAAGCGCACGGCGTCTGCACCGCTTCCGGCAACCAGGCCGATTACGCGAAACTGTATCCGACCATCGCTGCCGACCCCGACTGGAGCGAAGCAATTGTCGATCGTGTCCAGCGAAATGTGATTCGGGACAAGAACCATCCGTCAGTCGTCATCTGGTCGCTCGGCAATGAAGCCGGCTGGGGTGTCTGCTTTGCAAATGCCGCCCACTGGATCAAGGAATATGATGATACCCGTCTGGTTCATTACGAAGGTGAAAACTGGGGCAGCGGCGAATATGACAATTATAAGGAAGAACTCGCCGNNCTTGATCTGCGCAGCTGGATGTACCCGACTTTACAGACCGTTCGTGATTACTGTGAAAACAGTGAAAACAAAAAGCCGGTCATCCTCTGTGAATACATCCATGCAATGGGCAACGGCCCCGGTGATGCGGAAGAATACTGGCAGCTGGTCATGCAGTACCCCAACTTCTGCGGCGGGTTTGTCTGGGAATGGTGCGATCATGCGGTGCTGATGGGCAATACCGTCGACGGAAAGCCGATCTATGGATATGGCGGCGACTTTGGTGAGGTTCTGCACGACAGCAATTTCTGCATGGACGGTCTGGTCTATCCCGACCGCACCCCGTCGACCGGCCTTGCTGAATACAAAAACGTCATCCGTCCGGTTCGCGCAGTGCAAAATCCTGACGGCAGCTTTACCTTCACAAACCATCTGGATTTCCTGCCGACAGACGACTATCTCCAGGTCGTCTGTGAAGTTTCAGAAGACGGCGTCCCTGTTGACGCATATGAAATCCAGCTGCCCAATATCCAGCCGCATCAGAGCTGCACCATTTCGCTCGATCTCCCTGAATCGGGTTCGGGTGCATCCTCTGTCCGATTTATCTACCTTCTCAAAGAAGCAACCGAACTGCTGGACGAAGGCCATGAACTGGGCTTTGACCAGATCATCCTCCGTGACGGCAACCCTGCCGGTCAGCGGCTGGCCGAACTCTGCCTGGTGGATGGCAGTGAGGAAGACGAGATCGAAGTCAGTGAAACTGATGATATCGTCATTCTTCGCGGCGGCAATTTCCGCTATATCTATGACAAGACGTCCGGTACCTTCCGGGAGATGGTATTCGATCAGTCTCCCCTCCTCTGCCAGCCGATGCAATACAACGTCTGGCGTGCGCCGACCGACAATGACCGTGAAATCCGTGTCAAATGGCAGAACTGCGGTTATGACCGCGCGGTCACCCGGGCATATGATACCCAGATCTTTGTCGGCAGCGAAGAGGTCACCCTCTGCACCCATCTTGGAATCGCCGCCGATTCGATCCGCAAATTCCTGGATATTGATGTCCAGTGGACCGTCCATGGAAATGGTGAGATCGACTGTGCGATTCAGTCTGTCAGAGATACCAGTATGGTTTTCCTGCCGCGGTTTGGAATCCGCATGATGCTGCCCGCAAAGATGGACGAGGTCGAATATTACGGCTATGGCCCATTTGAAAGCTACTGCGACAAACACCGTGCAAGCTGGCTGGGTGTCTTCGGCGCCAAACGGGACGAGCTGCATGAAGATTACCTCAAACCCCAGGAAAATGGCAGCCACTATGGCTGTAAATATCTGACCATCGGCGACGAACGGACCGCGCTGTTTATTTCAGGCGACGGGTTCAGCTTCAACGCTTCCCGCTTCACCCAGGAAGAACTGACCCGCAAGATGCACAACTATGAACTGGAACCCTCTCCCTGGACGGTTCTGTGCATTGACTACAAGCAGAGCGGTATTGGCTCCAACTCCTGCGGACCCGAGCTGCTGGAAGAGTACCGGCTGGATGACGCTACGTTCGACTTCCGGTTCACGATCACGCCGGTAACCTTTGAAAAATCATATGAGTAAATAATTTATCCAATTATATTCATCTGACTGAATGGGCTCAGATGAAATAAGCAAAACGGGCAGCAGTTCAAAAACGAACCGCTGCCTGTTTTTATCGAAATATGGGAGTAAAAAACAAACTGAAAGATAATTTAAGTAAAAATATTAATCAAATAGGTTACGTTTGACTTGCAATACCATCTGTCGGACAGCAAAAGACGGCCGCCCGAAAGCAGCCGCCTTTTCAGCACAATATCAATGTTTGATTACTCAACACCATTCCAGCAGTAGGTGCACAGCTTGTCGGGGTCAATGCCGACCGCTGCAATCATGTCGTCCAGACGGTGATACCGCAGAGAGGTGAAATGCAGCCGTTCACAGATCTTCTGGACCATTTTTTCATATTTTTCACTGTCGGGGTCGGCATAGCTGCGAACAGTATCATCGCTTGCTGTTTCCCCTTCCAGCTCGTTGATCACCTGGCGGGCGATCAGCTCCATCTCAGAGGTCGAACGGGAGAAGTTCAGGTATTTGCAGCCAAACAGAATCGGCGGGCAGGCAGGACGAATATGAACCTCTTTAGCACCGGATTCATACAGGAATTCAGTCGTCTCCCGCGTCTGGGTACCGCGGACGATCGAGTCGTCGATCAGCAGCAGTTTCTGTCCGGCAATCAGGTCATGCACCGGAATCAGTTTCATCTTGGCAATCAGATTACGTTTACTCTGATAGGTCGGCATGAAAGAACGGGGCCAGGTAGGCGTATACTTGATAAACGGACGGGAGAACGGAATCCCCGACTCATTCGCATAACCGACCGCATGCGCTGTACCCGAATCGGGAATGCCTGCAACGATATCCGGCTGAGCATCGTCCCGTCTGGCCAGCAGCCGGCCGCAGTTGTACCGCATCTTCTCAACACTGATCCCCTCGTAAGAGGAAGACGGATAACCATAATATACCCATAGGAAGGTACAGATCTTCATTTTGTCGCCAGGCGCAGACAGCACCTTGACGCCGTCGGCATCAAACACAACGATCTCGCCGGGCCCAAGTTCCTTATAGTCACGGTAGCCCAGATTCAGGTAAGCAAAGCTCTCAAAGCTCGCGCAGAACCCCTCTTCCTTCTGCCCCAGCACAATCGGCGTCCTGCCCAGTTTGTCACGCGCAGCATAAATACCCTTCGGGGTCAGGATCAGCATGCTCAGCGAACCATCGACAATCTCCTGCGCATACTTAATGCCGTCGATGAAATTTTCCTTCTGATCGATGATGGCGGCGACCAGTTCGGTCGGGTTGATTTCGCCGTTCTGCATCTCAAAGAAATGGGTCTTGGGGTCGATCACATCCTTGAGAATCTGGGGAATGTTGTTGATCTTACCGACCGTCGTGATCGCATAGCTGCCGTGATGGGAACGGATAAAGATGGGCTGTGCCTCATAGTCAGAGATACACCCGATACCGAGGGTACCGTGCATGCTGACCGATTCGCTTTCAAATTTGGTCCGGAACGGAGCGTTTTCGATGTTATGGATTGCCTTGTCAAATCCATGTTCTTTATCATAGACCGCCATGCCCGCCCGGCGTGTTCCCAGGTGAGAATGATAGTCAATTCCGAAAAAGAGATCAAACACGCAATCCTCGTGGGACGCAGCGCCAAAAAATCCTCCCATATTTTACACCTCTGTTTTGATTTGTCAATTGTTTGTGACCACTTTCAGGCAACCAGTGCCCGAAAAAAAACTATTTTTATCATAACACATTCCGACCCGTCCTGCAATGTACAATTTTTCCAAACACATTCCCCACTCAAACCAGCTTTTTACAATTGCTGCTTTGCTTGGAT
>DCTE01000099.1 GCA_002329405.1 Ruminococcaceae bacterium UBA1448
TCTGGACATTGGCGGGAGAGGTAGCTGGTTACGCAGCTGCAACCCGGGAGCAGTGCATTGACGGCTGGCGGGAGGTCGCAAAGTATATCCGGCAGCTCGACGGGTATCAGAATTTACAGACCGCCCATTACACCAATGAACGTCCCTATGCTGACTATTATTTTGACGAGGACTGGTTCGATTTTACCCTCAATCAGGGCGGACATGGCGACCTGCCGATCTATGCTTATTATCAGCGGGAGCATATGAAAAAGCACCCCGGCAAACCGTTTGTTGAGGGGGAAGAGATGTATGAATTTGTGTCGACACTGGAACCCAACGGCAGCCGGATCTGTACGGCGGATATGATGCGGCGGTGTGCCTGTCTGGCGATTCACAACGGTGCTTGCGGCTATACCTATGGTGCGCAGGGAATCTGGGATACAGTTTATGAAAAGCCGGAACAGCCAGATCCCCGGAACATTTTTAACCAGTTCGGCGTCACCTGGTATGAAGCGATCGATGGGCAAGGGGCGGAACAATTGGGAAGACTCGCCGTGTTTTATCAGCAAGTGGGAATTTCGGAGATGCAGCCGGATACAGAATGCTTTTCTGAAAGCAGCCCATTTGCCGACCCTATGATCGCGGAACTGTATCTGCCGCATATTCTGTCGACTGTGGACCGCGGCCGGATGCTGGCCTATTATCCGGCGACTGTCCGCTTCAACTGTCGGATACAGGGGCTCAGACAGGCGGAATATCACGCATCCTGGTTCGACCCGCGGACGGGCAAAACCTTTGACGCCGACAGTTTCCAACCGGAGGATGGCTGCTGGACAATGCCGCTGTGCCCGGGTGAAGGGGACTGGATTCTGTACCTGACGGCGGAAAAGAAGGCTTAACTGAATTATGAGAAAGCAAATACCCCAAAGACAAACCGTCTTTGGGGTAATATATGATGTATTAGAATAACAGATTCAGATTATTCCAGTCCCAGGCTCTTGGCATATTCGGAGTATTCTTCGTACCATTCGTTGTACTGGCCGGAGTCATTCAGCTCCTGAATAACCTGATTGACCACTTCGATCAGTTCAGTTTCTCCTTTGGGTGCGCCGACGCGGGTGCCCTCATATTCTTCAGATACAGGGAAGTCGATTGCGTCTGGCAAGGTGGTCAATCCATCGTTGGCAGCTGCATACAGGTCGCCGTTGACCAAAGCACATACACAAGCATCCGCTTTTCCTTCGGAAACCATCAGATAACCGTCGTTTGTTGACGAAACATACATCAGTTCGCCCAGTTCGCTGACATCCATAGCGTCTTTGATCAGCTGTTCCTGCAGCGAGCCGGACTGGCAGACGACTTTTTTCCCTTTGAGATCGTCCAGACAGGTGATGGAAGCTGCATCTTCTTCCCGAACCAGTACAGTATAAAGGGAGGAATCAGAGTAGTGATATCCGATGCTCATTTCCAGGTTTTCAGCGCGAGTGGGCGTCCAGGCAAGCGCAGAGATGGCAAGATCGTGTTTGCCGGTATTGATAGATGCGAGCACAGCAGAAAATTCCAGCGGGATCAGTTTCAATTCAACACCGATTTCATCAGCAATTGCTTTGGCAAGTTCAATATCAGCTCCGACATACTGTTCATCCCCACTTTTGGTGGGGTCGATAAATTCATTCGGGGCGAAGTAAGGTTCGGTTGCAACTTCAATATAGCCGCGCGCTTTGATTTCTTCCAGCCGGTTGGCAGCTTCAGTATCTCCACCGCTGGCTGTACATCCGACAAGGGCAGCTGCACAGGTGAGGGCGGAGAAGAACAGAGCAGTAAGACGATTTGTATTTTTCATATCGTACAATCCTTTCAGGCGTTTCTTTAGCTTATTATCATGGTAAAGTGCTATCAGTTGAAAACAATATAATAATACCAGATGAAAGTACCTTTGTCAAGAGATATTTTTGTATTCTTATCAAAACACATTTCCATTTTTACTGTGGCTGAATACGGAATTTATTGTGTATTTGATACAAGGACATATGTATGTAAATTCAGCCAAATTTCGTAAAAATAGCGACATAAATCAGAAAATATGTCCAATCCGGTTGCAAGCGGCAGACAGTTTTGGTATAATAAAAATTACCACCTGCCTGTCGGGAATATGCCATGAGAAAGGAAGTGGCCGAAATGCCGATTAATATTCCAGATACACTGCCGGCAAATTCACAGCTGCGCCGGGAAAACATCTTTGTCATGAATGAGGAACGCGCATCCCATCAGGATATCCGTCCGCTGAAAATTGCCATCCTCAATCTGATGCCCAAGAAGATTGAAACCGAGACCCAGCTGCTGCGTGTGCTTTCCAACTCACCATTGCAGGTTGATATTGAACTGATTCAGACCGAGTCCCATCGTTCCCGCAACACTTCGGAAGAGCATCTTTTTAAGTTTTATAAGACGATTTATGATATTGAAAATGAATATTTTGACGGCATGATTATCACCGGTGCGCCGGTCGAACAGATACCTTTTGAGGAGGTTGACTACTGGCCTGAGCTCTGCCATATCTTTGAATGGTCCAAGACGCATGTTTATTCGACCTTCCATATCTGCTGGGGAGCGCAGGCGGGACTGTATTATCATTATGGCGTGCCGAAATATGATCTGCCCCGTAAGATGTTTGGTGTCTTTCCGCATCATGTATTGCAGCCTTTTCATCCGTTGCTGCGTGGGTTTGACGAAGAGTTCTATNNCCCGCATTCCCGCCATACCGAGTGCCGGCGGGAGGATATTCTCGCGACTGGCAGGCTGGAGATCCTCACTGAATCACCGATTGCCGGTGTGCATATTGCGTCGTCGTTTGACGGACGGCAGTTTTTTGTCACCGGTCACAGCGAGTACGACCGGGGGACACTGGCTGCGGAATATTTCCGTGATTTGGACAAGGGATTGCCTATTGACATACCGTACCATTATTTTGACGGTGACAACCCGGAAAATGAACCGAAGTTTATCTGGCGGGCACACGCGAACCTGCTGTACGTCAACTGGCTGAACTATTTTGTCTACCAGCAGACGCCGTATGATTTGAAGATGTTGGACGGCTCAGGGCAATATTGAAAAAAGACTTGATTATTTTGTCAGAATGGATATAATAGAAGAGGAAGATTGTTTCCTCATTTTGAAAGGAGTCCCAATATGACCATTACCAAAGATATGACCATCGGCCAGATTCTCGACCTTGATCCCAGCACTGCAACCTTTTTCATGCAGATGGGGATGCACTGCCTGGGCTGCCCGGCTTCGAGAGGCGAGTCGGTTGAGGATGCATGCGCAGTACATGGCGTTTCAGTTAATGAACTGCTGGACAAGCTGAACGCACATGTTGCGGGCAAATAATGGACAGTTTTTGTCGGTTTGAAAAAACAGGGCTGACCGAAAGGTTATGCCCTTTTTTCATGCGGCGGTAGCAGACAGGAGGAAATCAAATTGATTCAGCTGGACAAGAGACTTGCGCGGATGGCAGAGCTGATGACACCAGGCGGAATCGGGATTGACGTCGGCGCGGACCATGGATATCTGTCGGTCAGCCTGGTTATGACCGGCCGTGCAGAGCGGATGCTGGCGACTGATATACGGCCGGGACCGCTTTCTTCGGCTGAGCGGTGTATCCGGGAGAACGGGCTGGAAGACCGGATTGATACGATGCTGACCGATGGGCTGACCGGGGTAGCATTGGAAGGGGCAACCGATATTCTGATTGGCGGGATGGGTGGCTTGCTGATCGCTTCGATACTGGAAGCACGGTTGGAAGAACTGAAAGGATTGAATCTGGTGCTGCAGCCGATGACCCAGGCGGGCGCACTCCGGCAGTGGCTGTGCGAGAATGGGTTTGAGATTGTATGTGAACGGTGTGCAGTTGCGGCAGGAAAAGCCTATTCGATTTTGAATGCCCGATATGATGGAGTAAAAAGGGAATGTTCACCTCTGTTTATGTTGGTTGGAAAGGCCGCAGAGGATGATTCGGAAGACGCTTTGACCTATCTGCAAACACTGCTTGCCCGGGAACGGAAGACGCTGGACGGGTTGTTGAGTGCAGTCCACCCGGATGAAGAGAAGATCGCAGGCAGCCGGGAACTGGTGGAAGGACTGCTGGCCCGAATAAAACAGCGTACAGAATAAGTTGGGAGGATTGAAGATGACAACAGTTGGCGATATCCGCCGTCTGCTTGATCAGATGGCACCGTTTGATAGCTGCGAGGGATTTGATAATGTCGGGGTACTGATCGGAGGGGAGGATCTGCCGGTCAGCCGCTGCCTGGTTACATTGGATGTGACCCGCGGGGCGGTGGAAGAAGCTGAGCAAAAGGGATGCGAAATGATTTTGTCCCATCATCCGGTGATCTTCCATCCAATGAAGCGGATTCCGTTCGATTCGGTGCAGGGGATGCTGCTTGCAAAGGGGATCGCTGTGCTGTCGGCACATACCAACTTTGATAAAGCACCGGGCGGGTTAAATGAATCCCTTTCCCGGCTGCTGGGGTTGGAAGATTTTACTCCTTTGCCGGAAGATGAATGTGCCGCAACCGCACTGCTGCCAGGTAGCCCGATGATGATGGACGATGTGGTCCGTCTGGTTGCTGAGTCTTTGCAGCTGCAGGGGCTGCGTTTTTATGATGCCGGGAAACCGGTCCGGCAGGTGGTGCTCTGCTGCGGGGGCGGCGGAAGCTATGTCCATGAAGCAATCCGGCTGGGGGCAGATCTGGTCATTTCCGGCGATTTCAAACACGATCAGGTTATTGATGCGATGAATGCGGGGATCAGCTGTATTGATGCCGGGCATTTTGAGACCGAGCGGCATTTTGTCCCGCTGTGCAGCGGAATGCTTGCGGAGCAATGCCCGGGCGTGCAGTTTGTGATGTCCGAACAGGTACGGCCGGCATTTGTCTATCGGGTTTTTGATCATAGATGAATAGATAGATATTTGCGCAGAGAATGTCGGATTTTAGGCAGTTGTCCAAAATGTATCCCGCTTTTTGTAAATAACTTGCAAATACTTTCAAAACTTGGTATCATTAGATACAGGAGGCTGTACAGCTTCCTGTATTTCTTTTTCATAAACTATGGACAAAGGAGCGTTTAAGTATGTCTGACAAGGCAACCTCTGTCAGTACCGAGAATATCTACCGGCTGGATGGCCGGGTCCCTCTCGGGAAAGCAATTCTGCTGGGGCTTCAGCATGTGCTGGCGATGTTCGCCGGCAACCTGACACCGATCATCCTGATCGCCGGTGCCTGTTCGTTGGGAGATCTTCAGGTCTCGATTCTGCAAAACGCAATGCTAGTAGCCGGTCTGGTTACGCTGGTACAGCTGTTTACCATCGGGCCAATCGGTGCCAAACTTCCAATCGTTATGGGGACCAGTTCCGGTTTTATCGGAATCAGCAACAATATCGTTGCAATGACCGGCGGTGGAATCGCTTCCTATGCCGCGCTGATGGGGGCATGCTTTGTCGGCGGCCTTTTTGAAACGGTGCTTGGATTTTTCCTGAAACCGCTTCGGAAGTTCTTCCCGGCGGTTGTGACCGGTACCGTTGTACTGGCGATCGGCCTTTCGCTGATTTCAGTCGGTATCAATTCCTTTGCCGGCGGCAGCGGCGTCGGGGACTTTGGTTCATTGCCCAACCTGTTTGTCGGTACAGTGGTGCTGGTGACCATCATTGTCTGCAAACACTTTACCAAGGGAATCACCAGCAACTCGGCAATCCTGATCGGCGTTGTCGTCGGATACATTGTCTGCGGCATCATGATGCTGATTCTGCCCACCACCTATATTGGCGCAGATGGGGTTGAGAAAACCTGTTCCTGGGTACTCAACTGGGACAAGGTGGCACAGGCAAGCTGGTTCTCGCTGCCCAGCATCCTGCCGGTCAAACCGACTTTCAGCCTGAGCACCATCATCCCGATGTGCATTATGTTTATTGTCACAGCTGTTGAGACGGTCGGCGACACCTCCGGTATCACCGAAGGCGGCCTTGGCCGTGAAGCGACCGATCGAGAGCTTTCCGGTTCAGTTACCTGTGACGGTCTGGGTTCCTCGTTTGCAGCATTGTTTGGCGTACTGCCCAACACCTCTTTCTCTCAGAATGTTGGCCTGATTGCGATGACCAAAGTCGTCAACCGTTACTGTATCGCGATGGGTGCTGGCTTCCTGGTCCTGTGCGGACTGTTTCCCAAGCTGGCAGCACTGGTTTCGATCATGCCTCAGTCGGTTCTGGGCGGCGCAGCGGTCATGATGTTTGCTTCGATTGTCATGTCCGGTATTCAGCTGATCACCAAGGAAAAGGTTACCCCTCGTACCATCACGATCGTATCGGTTGCAATCGGTCTGGGTTATGGCCTGGGCAGCAGCGCAAGCGCGTTGGCGTTTATGCCGCTGACCATCCAGTATATTTTCGGCGGTTCGGGCATTGTACCGGCTGCGCTGGCGGCAATTATCATGAATATTGCGATTCCGAAAAATCATGAAGGTGCTGTTTCGAAAGAAGCGTAATCCCATATCATAATTCAACCGCTGTCCGTATTGGGCAGCGGTTTTGTCATCGTCATATAGAAAAATGGAGAGAGGAGACACAGCCAGGGCTGCATCTCCTCTTTTTGCAATCTATTGATTATTTAATGAATGCGCCGAACGCCCGATACATCTCGTAAACGTCCAGTTTGGAGGTGATCTCA
>DCTE01000122.1:0-18601 GCA_002329405.1 Ruminococcaceae bacterium UBA1448
TACTGTATCTTTTCATCATAATTGCCGACAAAATCAAAGTCGGAGTGTGCAGCCATGTACGAGGTGGGGACCGGGATATTTTTATAGCGGGAGATATCTACACCGGCAGAATAATCACATTTATAGTATTCGCCTGTTGCAATCGGGAAGGTGGAAACCGCGCGTTTCCCATGATCCATAACTGCATTGACATCCGGCGGAAAAACCGAAAAGGTATGTTCATTCACCGGAACTGCGGGATTTGCCCACCAGAGAAAGGTCTGCGGAAGATCTGTCGGGTTATACAGCCGTCCTCTGATTTCAATATAAGCCTTGTCAGGATATAAAGAGATCTGTGCCATCCCTTTTGTCCCATACATCCTATCAATCTCACTCAGATAAACAGTACCGGAACCATCTGAATTTTGCGAAAAGGTAAAGTCAACCGGCAAATAAGTCGACGGGCGGTGGTGCTGCGGCCAATTGAATTCAATACCGCCCGAGATCCACGGTCCTGTTAGGCCAACCAACGCCGGTTTTATCACATGGTTATAATAGACAAAATCATAATGGTTGGTCTTGTCGTAGGCACGCTGGATCCTTCCGCCCAACTCAGGCAGGATCATGACTTTGAGGTATTCATTCTCCAGATAGACCGCCTGATAGGCAACATCCTGTTTCTGATCGCGAATCCTTTCGGTGACGGCAAACGGATATACCTTTCCGCTACTTCCCTGATATGCTCTTTTTTCCAGAAACATCGGATTTTTTTCAGGCTCCATCGCAGAACAGGTCGGCAGAATTACTGTTTCCTGCCAAACTTTTACTTGCGTCATAACTTTCACTCCTAATCTGTTCGCAATTATATTCTGGTATGCGCGTTGAAGATTCCAACGCAATTCAAACTGGAATTCTGATTCCGATTTTACCACCCGATACCCAAAAACTGAATGGCTTATATTTAAAAAACATGGACAAAATTCCACCAATATGGTATCATGTCGATATGGAAGAGTTTATTACAAAACAGGACGGCTTCAAAGGTGAGCGAATCATTGTCCTGCCCACCGAAGCTTTGCAGGAGTATCTGAACCACCCGATGATCAGACGTCTGTATCTAACCGACGTCGGCTTTTTCCCTCTAGCCAGATATCATGAACGTATCCGAAAGGAGGGCATAGCAGAATACATTTTGCTGTATTGCGTGGAGGGAAGCGGAGATATCTGGGTTAACGACAGCAGGTACCATCTTGCCAAAAATGAAGCATTCTGTATCCCAAGCAATCATCCTCACCGCTACTGTGCATCCCGGGAACAACCCTGGAGTATCCTCTGGGTCCATTTCAAAGGAGAGGATACCCAGTATTATCCTTTCGAACGGTGCCAAGTCATAAAGCCGACAGTCGCTGAGGAGAACCGGATGATGTCCCTGTTTGATCTGCTGTTCAGCGCACTGGAAGACGATTATTCTCTGGGAAACTTTATCTACATTTCTCAGGTCCTGTCGCTGATCCTCGCACAGCTGTACCAACGCTGCAATGCCACTGCCCAAAACGGTCAAAACAAACACCTCACCTATGCGATCCGTTATATGTACCGGCATCTGCATGAGAATTTGACGCTGACACGGCTGTCGGATGAACTGGAACTTTCCAAAAGCTATCTGAACGTAATTTTCCAGAAATATGCACATCGTGCGCCGCTGGAGTTTTTTGTTCATCTGAAAATGACCGAAGCCTGCAAAATGCTCAAATCCACTGATCTGCATGTATATGAGGTTGCCCAGCAGCTGGGGTATGCCGACCCATATTATTTTTCGCGACTGTTTAAAAAGGTGGTTGGCGTTGCACCCAAAGAGTATAAAAACGGGAATTATTTTTATCATGACGATGCGAAAATCGTCCATCAAAAGGAATAACCGTCATGTTCAAACATGTCTGTTTACGTTATAATTGAGAAAACTCGTAAAAAAGGGGTTATGAATGATGAGACGTGAAGCTACCATTTTAACAAACTGGCAATTCGCAATCGGTGCATCGGAACCAAACTGGAACAATGCCCGTGCCGTGACCATACCTCATACCTGGAATGTTGAGGAAGGTACCGAGGACACGTGGGGTACTGGCTGGTACCGCTGTGTACTTCCGGCACAGCCAAATGAAAACAAGCGAATCTTTGCATATTTCAGAGCAGTCTATCATGACGCCGCGGTATTTTTGAACGGGAAAGAGGTTGCCCGGCATTCCGCCTCCGGGTTTACACCTTTTACTGCCGAACTGACTGGCGAATGGAACCATGACGGCGAAAATATCCTTGTAGTTCGGGTCAACAACAGCTTTTCTCCCGACCTGCTTCCCTACCAGCGCAGCTTTGACTGGGCAAACGATGGCGGCATCATCCGTCCGGTTGAACTGTGGGTTACCGGCAGCCATTATTTTGAACGATATGCTGTCTGCGCCAAACCGCTGATCCCAACTCTTGATCAACGATGGGACAACGGTGCAGCAGCTTTTTCGGTTAATGGCGTGATCAATGGGGCAGAAGGTGACGAGCTTACATTATCATGGGAAATGGCCAAAGGAGCTGATGAACTGGCCGGTCAACCCTTTGCAAAAGGAACGCTGGCCTGTAGAGAAAAGACATTCTGTCTGCCTGCACAAGTCTGGCAAAACATCGACTTCTGGCACTTTGACGCGCCTGCCCTTTATACCCTGACTCTGACCCTGGAAAAAGGCGGCGTTGAACTGGATCGGGTCAAAACGACTGTCGGCTTCCGTGAGATCCGTACCCGTGGATGCCATCTCTATCTGAATGGTGAAAATGTCCATCTCTGCGGCACAGAATGGATGCCCGGCTCTGATCCGGCATACGGAATGGCCGAACCAAAAGAACAACTGGAAAAGATGCTCCGCATTCTCAAGGAAAGCAACTGTGTATATACCCGCTTTCACTGGCAGCAGGATGACTGGGTATACGACTGGTGTGACCGTCACGGTATGCTGGTTCAGGAAGAAGTCCCCTACTGGGGACCAGTTCCTGCCGTTGCGGGACCTGTCCAGCAAGCAATCTTTGCCCAGCAGATTGATGAAATGATCGCCGCTCACCGCAACCATCCCAGCATCTTTGCATGGGGCGTCGGCAATGAGCTGAACGCGCAGAAGCCTGAAACCATCCAATATATCAAGGATGCGGTTGCGATGACCCATCAGCTGGATACCGATCGTCTGGCAAACTACGTTTCCTGCACCATTTACGATGATCCTTCCAAAGATGGTTCTACCGACGGCGATATCATGATGCTAAATGATTATATGGGAACCTGGCACCCCATCTCAGAGCCGAAGCCAGTCTGGGATCGCGTCATACGGGAAAATCCTGATAAGCCAATGACCCCATCTGAGTTTGGCCTGTGCGAACCTGCATTTGATGGCGGTGACCCGAGACGGGAATCCATCCTGCGTGAAAAAATGGCGTTTTACCGCAACTATGAAAATATTGTCGGAACGATCTATTTCTGCCTGAATGACTACCGCACCCAGATTGGCGAGGAAGGCGAAGGAAAGCTGCGGCGCCGCGTTCATGGCTCAACCGACCTGTATGGGAATCCCAAACCCTCCTACCAGGCTGTAAAAGAAGAATGCGCTCCTCTGCGAATGACACAAACCGAAAATGGGGTATTGTTTACCTGTGCAAACGATCTCCCGCATTATACGGTAAAAGGCTATTATCTGATCTGTGCGGGCAAAAAGATTGACATTCCCGAACTGAAACCGGGTGCAAACTGGATGTGTACAGAATTGAACGGGATGGATTTTCAGGTGTATCGGGCAAGCGGTGACAAAATGTGGTAAAATATCCGCTATAAAGGTTCATTTTTTCCCATAATACCCGCTTTTTTGTCAAGAATACAAGTTAGTATTCCAAAACCGGACTATGCAAAAGGGACGACAGCTTTCCAGCTGCCGTCCCTTATTGTCAATCGGAACGATATACAGAAATATCAGCGATACGCACACCATCGCTCTTCTTAACCATCAACGGCTTCCAATCTCCTCACAAAATTACGGCTTCAACGGCCCATAAAAATAGGAAGCAGTTGCTCCACAGTCAATGAGAACGTCGGTGCCGGTAATATAGGTGCCTTTATGGCTCATCAGCAATTCCGCCACATTGGCAACTTCGTCTGCCGTCCCCGGTCGCCCAGCAGGACACTTTGCGAACATATTCTTGTAAAAATCCCCTCGTGGACCGTTAAACTCGTCAATCGCGAGCGGTGTAACAATAATTCCCGGAGAAATGGAATTGATTCGGGCCCCTTTCGCACCCCATTTGACAGACTCTGCCATAACACGCTTTTCATTGCACCGCTTGGCAAGCTGATATGCGTGCAGGGTATCCCGGATATTTTTTGGCTGGAGCAGCGGCAGTTTTAAAAGTTCCCCGGTAGGAGTACAGGCCAGCTGCTCATCCTCCTCAGGTGTCAGGGCCGGCATACGGTGGCCGGACTGGCTGGAAATAGTCACACCCACACCACCGGGAGCAATCACTTTGCCAACCTCTTCCAACAGAACGGCAGTCCCATACAGATCAACCATTAAAATCGTTTCGATAGATGCCTGACTTGGAGAAACGCCAGCAGCATTGACCAGCATGGTAATGTTACCGTACGTCTGTGCCTGCGCAATAATCCTATGGATGGATATCCGGCTGGAAAGGTCCATTTCTGCTGGCGTAGCATCAAAACCGGCATCATTCATGATTTTGGAGATGGTATTCGCGTTCTCCAGCTTTTTATCGCCGACAACAATTTTCATACCATATCCCATCCGGCGGGCAATGGCCATCCCAATCTGGCCGGCACCAATTAATAACATGACATCTTTCACAATAGCCCTCCCATATCAATGCTTAACCTTTACAGACAGAATCCTGGCATTATATATTCTGATCAAATTCCTCTTTAGTGCCCGCCAAATACCGGCAGATCCATTGTTTCCAACCTTGCGTCAATTGCAGCAATTTCACTGTCACTTAAAATAAGTTCTGCCGACTCCAGATTCTCCTGCAAGCGCGCCGGTTTGCGGCTTCCAGGAATGGGAATGATATAAGGCTTTTTACACAACATCCAGGATAAAGATATTTGCGCAGGAGTAGCATTCTTTTCCTGTGCCATGGTGTTCAGCAATGTCAGCAGCTCCTGCCCTTTTTCAAAGCCTTCCTTTGTATATTGCGGCATTTTGCTGCGGAAGTCAACCCCCTGCTCAAACTTACTGTCTGCATTGTAACGTCCAGACAAAAAACCGTTGGCCATGGGTGAAAAAGCGACATAGGCGATGCCCAACTCCTCCACTACGGGAAACAGTTTTTCGTGCCAGCGTGCCATCATAGAATAACGGTTTTCCACCGCTGCTACAGGACAGACAGCATGGGCGCGCCGCAAGTATTCTTCATTTGTTTCCGAGATACCCCACGCCTTGATTTTTCCTTTTTGTATCAGTTCTGCCATCGTTTCTGCCACCGTTTCCGGTTGTACTTTTGGGTCGATGCGATGCTGGTAATAAAGGTCAATACAATCAATACCCAACCGCCGCAGACTACCTTCCACAGAACGGCGGATCGTCTCGGGACTGCTGTCCAGAATCAGATGGTCACCGCCATGCTTCACTCCAAACTTGGTCGCAATGACAACTTTGTCCCGGACCAGCCGCAGCGCATCTCCCACCACTTCCTCATTGTAGGCAGTGGAGCCATCGGGATAGATACCAGTATAACATTCGGCCGTATCAAAAAAGGTATATCCCATCTCATAGGCTTTCCGAACCACCTCCGCGCCTTCTTCCCTGTTCATAGGCGCACCGCTCGCGTGAGTAATACCCATACATCCGAGCCCTACTGCCGAAACGAGCAAGCCACTGCTGCCCAATGTACGCATTTGCATTTCTTTCACCTCTCAGTTGTTTATCGGTTCAGCCAACACAGCACAATATCTCTGCTGCCCTCCACATCGGAACCGCAGATTGCCAGGCCGTCTGTCACACGGGCGCCTTTGCAGACCCGGGCAATATTCCGTTCAGTCCCGCTCAGGCCGCTGCCTTCATGGGTACAAAAAGGATGGATGGTTTTACCAGTCCAGTCAAACGCCTCCAGCAAGGTATAAACCGCCATCGGCATATCGCCCCAGTAGTTGGGGTAGCCCAGATAAATTTCGTCATAACCGTCCAAACTTTCAGGAAGCACCGCCAGTTCCGGCCGGGCAGCTGCCTTTTTATCGGCCAACGCCTGCCCGGTGCAACGCTTATAGCTGGAAGAATACGGGATTTTCTGCTCAACTTTGAACAGCTCTCCGCCGACAGCTTCCGCGATCATCTTTGCAACCTTTTCCGTGTTGCCCACTGCAACACTGCGGTATTGGCCGCCAAAATAATTCTCACCGGCCCGTGAGTAAAAGATAACCAGTTTGGCCATGAGAGCACCCCCTTATTTTTCAAATTCTTTTGCTACATCCACCAGCAGCTGCCGGATGGGAAGGTGCTGAGGACAGGCTTTTTCGCATTTCCCGCACTGTATGCAGTCAGACGCCTTGCCTTTTCCGCTGCCGGTATGGACCACATTGTAATAGTAGTCTGCGTTCCAGTCGTGATGAATCTGCTTGGTATTCATGACAGCCAGCAGATCGGGGATGGAGATATGCCTGGGGCATCCAGCCACACAATAACGGCAGGCAGTACAGGGGATCAGATTCATCGAATGGTAAATCTCCCGCACCTTGTCAATCGCCGCCAGCTCTTTTACGTCCAGAGGGCGGAAATCCTTCATAAAGCTGATGTTCTCCTGCATCTGACCGATGCTGCTCATACCGGAGAGTACCATCAGCATGCCCTCAAACCCGGCGGCATAGCGGATTGCATAACTTGCGGCAGAGCCGCCGCCCAGCTCATCCAGCACAGCCTGTGCCTCTTGCGGCAGGTTTACCAGATTGCCGCCCTTTACCGGCTCCATGACAATGACCGGCTTGCCGAATTTGCGGCAGACCTCATAGCATTTCCGGCTCTCCACAGCAGGATCTTCATAGTCCAGGTAGTTAAACTGGATCTGCACCACTTCCACCTGTGGATACTCGGTCAAAATCTGTTCCAGCACCTCCGCCCGGTCATGGAATGAGATGCCAAAATGCCGGATTTTCCCCTCCGCCTTCAGTTCCAGTGCTGTCTCATAGGCACGGCACTTTTTGAAGTAAGCGAAGTTGTCCGCGCCCTGGGCGTGCATCAGATAAAAGTCAAAATAGTCGACACCGCAGGCGTCCAGCTGGCTCTGAAACAGCGGCCGGATATCCTCCTGCTTTTTAAAGAAAAAGTTGGTGAGTTTATCCGTAAGGATATAGCGGTCACGGGGATAACGGCTGGTCAGACAGGTTTTCAAAGCACCCTCGCTTTTGCCGCTGAGATAGCCGTGAGCCGTATCAAAATAGTTGAAGCCGTTTTCCAGAAAGGTATCCACCATTTGGCAGGTCTGCTCAATATCCACCTCGCCGTCTTTCATGGGCAGACGCATGCAGCCAAAACCGAAATTTTTCCTGATCTTTTCCATGATGTATTCCTCCCTATATTTGTTTTCCCATCTCATAAGCCTGGATGTAGGAGGGATGCTGATAGACATCCCCCTTGTCCCAGGTACCGGTCCCATAAATGACGCCCGCTTCTTTTGCATCCGGCAGACAGCGCAGAAACCCCCGGAACGCCGCCAGCGTCCCGTTTCCAGCCTCATGCAGCGGATCGGCAGCCGTAATGATAAAGTAAAACTGTTTGCCCGAAATAGCTGTATGTTCCACAAGGCAGCGGTCAATCAGCATCTTCATCTGGCTGCACAAGGAATAAAAGTATACCGGCGAAGCCAGCACAATGACATCAGCAGCCACCAGTTTTGGAAATATCTCCGCCATGTCATCCCTGATCACGCATACATGATCCTTCACGCACCCATAGCAGGCCCGACATGGGGACAGATTCTTTTCCCGCAGATTCACCTTTTCAACCTGATGTCCCGCTTCCGCCGCACCTTTGGCAAACTGATCGCAGAGTACGTCGGAATTGCCACCCTTCCGGGGACTGGAACTGATCACCAATACTTTCATCACAAGCCCTCCTTCAGTCGATCTACTATTATTATAAAAATATCTGGCAATATAATCAATTTTAGTTTCGGCTCTATATGATAAGTTTATCTTATGCGAAAAAAACTGCCCTCGCAAGGACGAGAGCAGTCATAAAATCCAACCGGTTGGCTATTCAAATTTACTTTGCAGAATGTCGGAAAATGCCTCTACATAATCGCTGGTGTTCTCTTTTTTCCAGAACAGACAATAATTACGGGAAATCTGTTTTTCTCCGCGGCAAAGAGGAACACGGCGTATGGACGTGCCGAAAGCAGTCGTCTGGCTGCTGCCCTCCACCGGCAAAAATCCCTGCCCGCTGATGACCATCATACGGGCCTCCTCCAGATTTTCCGCATAAAGGATTTCTCCCTGAATCCCGATAATTGTCTGGTAAAATTCCTTCTCGATATCCTGCTGTTCTTTGGAAGCCACCAGGATACAGGGGATGTTTTTGAGTTCCTGCACTGTGACCGACGGAAGTGAGGCCACGGGATTCCGGGCCGCCAGTTCAATATACATCCTGCTGGTAGCCAGAATCAGGTTGACATATTCGTCGGAAAAAGCCCTCCGCTGATCATTCAGCACCAGATCTGCGCCACCGGTACGCAGCAAAGTGAATAATTCCTCATGATTGCCGTACAAAAGCTGAACCGAAAATTCGGGATACCTGGTCGAAAACTCCTCCAGTGCCTGATGGACCTCCGGGCTGTTGTAACTGCGCAGGTAGCCGATTTTTAAAACCGCAGCGTCTCCCCGGGCGATCTTGGACGCCTCCCTGCACATCTGTTCGTAATCAGCAATGAGTATCAGACTTTTTTTATAGAAATGTTCCCCAGCGGGAGTCAAAACAAACTTCCGGTTTTTCCGTTCCATCAGAGAAAATCCCAGTTCCGTTTCCAGTGCCTTAATCTGCTGAGATATAGCCGACTGCGAGATGTGGCATTCTTCTGCCGCCTCTGAAAAGCTATTGTTGCGCACCACAGACTGAAAGTATTTAATCTGCCGCAGCAAAGGCACACCTCCCCTAAAAAGTTTTCATTATTATACCATATTGATCAGAGCTTTTCAAACGAAAATCTCTTTTTCCTCTGACATTGCATGACGAAAGAGAGATTATGACAATTACAGGGCAACAGAGAGTCTGTTCACCTTTCTGACATCCATCATTCCTGCCGCAGCCGTTCGACAACCGAATGTTTCTGCGCAGCATGGCAGCTGACCGCGGGGATCACCACCCCGATCAGCGCAAACAGCGGGAAGAGGACCAGAACCGGCCAAATGGTAGGACGGCAGCTGAAAAACCAGATCATTTTTTCCAATGCCCCTGCCATCAATGGCCCGCAAGCCAGTATAAACACCATTGAAAAAGCAATCGACCCCACCGTGTACAGCAGCCCCTCCAAAATCAGCATGGTGTTCAACTGCCTTCCCGTCATACCGATCGACTGGAGCACGGCAAATTCCCTTCGGCGTGTAGCAATCCCGGTCAGGATTGCATTAAAGAAGTTGAGGACGCCGACCAATCCGACAATAAAGCTGAGGGCGCTTCCAAGCAGCAAAAACATATTCCGAAAGCCGTCAAACTGCGCGGCATAGGTCATTTTGCTTTCGTAGTCAAACTGCGGATAGACATTTTCGGTCGCATCCTGCAAAAAGGTTTCCATCGCCTGCATCTGTTGATCTTCCGCGTCAAACACATAATACAGGATGCTGTCGGTACCGGTATCGCGGATCATTGTCTGGTCATTGAGGACAAACTCATCATGTCCGAAATAGCGGTAGCTCAGTGCATTGGGGATTGCTACCAAAGCCGCCACGGTATACTGCACATCACGGTATTCGACTGCCCGTTTAGACCAGGAGCGGGTGCCGCTTGTCACCGACTCATTCAGTTCCGGGATGGTCTCACCGTTGTCGGTGTAATAATATTCATATTCATCCACATACCGCAGCGTAATGGTATCCCCCAGTTTGGCCCAGTGGCTTTCCTCCACGATGCGGCCATAATCATCCTCCTGATAGACAGCGGCGATATAATTGCCGCCGGGCTCATACAGTTTGGAGATATCCCCTTCCAGCAAAGTCAGGTTATCCAGCGGAAATTGTTCCATACCATAAAGCTGTACGGTATCAATCAGCAGACCATCCGGCGTGCGTTCCATATAGTTGATCACTGCATCCAGCTGTTCCGGGGAATACCAATCCTGCCAGCAGCTGCGGTAATACTCTTCGGTCACAAACTCCTCAACGGAGGAATAGCAGCCGTATGTCCGACCGCCGTCTGTAATCCCATCCAGGGCGGTCACCTCGTTTAAAAAGTCTTCGGTTACGGTGGATTCAGAGGTAAAACCGTACCCCGTCTGGAAATATGCCGCATTGGCGACCTGGAAGTCACAGGGCATATTGCGCAGATACTTTTCCATATCAAATCCACTGGTAAAGACCACCGTGCTGTTCAGCAGCACAACAGCCAGTGCAAGGGATAAAATCGTGATTGCTGTTTTCCCCCGGCTGCGTCCCAGGTTGGCCCATGCCATTGAGAAAAGGGAGACGCCTTTGGCAGTGCGCCGGTGCCTGGTACGGATTTTGCCGCCCTCGGTGTAACGCAGTGCCTCAATCGGGGAAACCCGGGCCGCCATCCGTCCGGGCCGGTAGGTGGACAGCAACACCGTCCCCAGCGCAAACAGTGCCGACAGGATAAACAGGAGAGGACTTGCAGACACGACAACGGTCACATGATCAAGCTGGCTGATGACAACCGGAACCAACAGGCTTCCTGCCAGCCATCCCAGGACAAGCCCCAATGGAATGCCGCCCAAAGAGAGGAGAAACGCCTGAATCCGAATCATCCGCCGCAGCTGACGGGAAGTTGTGCCAACCGTCTTGAGCAGGCCATAAAACCGGATATCCTGTGCAACCGATATCTGAAAGACGTTATAGATGATCAGGTACCCGGTCAGGATGATCAGCAGCAGTCCGGTGCAGAGCAGTGCTGCGGTAATCGGGTCAATCTTGGTGGACAGCTGGGCACCGGTATACCCCCAGTTGACGCCGATTGCGATATAATCATCGCCGGGCGTTTCGCTCTGATAGCCATGGTTTTGCAGGATCTGCTGGATATCCTCCTGGATGTGCAGCGAGCTTCCCAGCATAATATCCATACTCCAGCTGCCGGTTAACCCGTCATCTGCCGGGGGGACAAACCCCACTTCATCCAGGATGGCCTCCAGCCTGCTTTCTGGGATCAATACATGGTTTGCCACAATCGCTTCATCGTATTCCCACCAGCCGCACAGGGTAAAGGTCTGGGTTGTCGGCTGTCCGTCCACGTTAAAGGTCATTGTAAACTCTGCCCCCAGCTCAGGCTCCACCCCCAGCAGTTCGAGCACCCGGGTATCTGTAGCGGCCTCATTGGTTCCCTCCTCCGGCAGCCTGCCTTCCACCGGGTCACAGAACATCCAGTGGGCTTCGGTGGCATNNGGTGGCATCGCAGTAGCTGATTTCGACGTGGGATTTATTAAATGGAATTTCCTCCGGCATCCCCAAAAACCGGCGCATCCCCCATTGTTTAATCAGCGGGTCGGTCCGTAGTTCTTCGCACTGTTCCAGTGTCACATACTTAAAGCTGCCATGCGCCCAGCCGCCGGCCTGACGGAAGTTGCTCTGCTGGAACCCCTCATTAATCGAGAGCGCGATCGTAAACAGCGAGGTAAACAGCAGCGTCGTCAGCGCAATTGCGAGCGCAGCAACAATATTCCGGGTATGGTTTGCCCGCAGGGAACGGACGCTCAGCCTGTATATACAGCCACGATTGGAAACATTCACGCTGCACCCTCCTTACCGCGTCACAATCCGCCCATCCTCGATGCGGATGATGCGGTCAGCCATCTGGGCGATCTCTTCATTATGGGTAATCATGACCATTGTCTGGGCGAACTTCTGGCCGGTAACCTTCATCAGCCCGAGGACATCCTGGCTGGTTTTGCTGTCCAGATTGCCGGTCGGNNGCGAGGGCACGGGCAATTGCGACCCGCTGCTGCTGGCCGCCAGAGAGCTGGCTGGGGAGGTTGTTGAGTTTCTTTTCCAGTCCAAGGGTGGTTACAACCTCGTTGACATACCGGATGTCCACCTTGTTACCGTCCAGCTGGATGGGCAGGACGATATTTTCCCAGACACTGAGGACCGGCACGAGGTTGTAAGACTGGAAGACAAAGCCAATCTTCCTGCGGCGAAAGATGGTCAGAGCTTCGTCTTTCAAAGAAAAGATGTCCCTGCCATCTACCATAACGGTACCGGAAGTCGGCCGGTCCAATCCGCCCAGCATATGCAGCAGGGTGGACTTGCCCGAACCGGAAGTCCCGACAATCGCGGCAAACTCTCCCTGTTCGATCGAAAGATCCACACCGTCCAGTGCCCTCACCTGGGTATCACCGGAACCGTAGTATTTTTTGAGGTTTTGGGTTTGCAAAATAATCATAAGAGCCTCCTTCAAACAAAAAGTCTGCACTGTCTTCTGACAATACAGACTTTACCATAGAAATCTTTCCTGATACTTTCCACAATGTGACAGTTTTGAAAGAAGGAGGCAATCACTTTGGAAGAAACAGAAAAAATCTGCTTCCCGCCCCTAATCTGCTTTCCACCTTGACATATCCGCCCTGTTTTTCCGCAATCTGGCGGGTAAGATAAAGCCCGATGCCGACGCCCTCAGCCTGATATGCACCGGATGCACGGTAAAACCGGCTGAATATCCTGGCCTGTTCCGTTTCTTCAATTCCGGGGCCGGTATCCGACACCCAGATGGCAGAGAACAGTTCATAGTTCCGTACCCCGACGGTGACCTTACCTCCATTTGGGGTATATTTGACTGCATTGTCCAGCAGGTTGCAGATCGCTTCCTCCGTCCACTTGGCGTCAAATACCGCACTGCCTGCGGTATCTCCTTTTACAAGGGTGATCCCTTTTTCCGATGCGCCCGGCAAAAACTGTGCAGCTGCCCGCTCGACGACCGGCGCAATCTCGCCCGGCTGGGGATGAAGGGAGAGGATGCCCGTTTCCAGCCGTGAAGTTTTGACCAGCGCTTCAATCAATGCCTGCAACTTTTCTGCCTGGCCGGAGATCGCCTGCACACAATCCTGTCCCTGGGCGGTCAGCGGCTGTTCTTCCAGCAGCTGGGCATACAGCCGCAGGTTTGCCACCGGTGTTTTGGTCTGATGGGAGATATCGGAGACCAATGTGCTGATCTGGTCCTTCTGCTGCCGCAGATTGCGGGCAGATTGTGCACTGACCGTCAGATACCGTGCCAGCCTGCTTTCCAGCGCCGAAAGCTGGCTTTCATTAAATTTCTTTTCCGAAAAATCGCCATCTATTGCAGCCGTCAGCATCGCATCCAGCCGCCCAATCAGCCGCGCAGTTTTCCACCGGGTCACCAGTATAACTGTTAATAATGCCAGCAGAGCGGCCCCCGCCAAAAGATACCCGATCATGGTTTCACCGCCCAGGTATACCCGATGCCATATACCGTTTTGAGATATTCCGGCCTGGCGGGGTTGGATTCCAGCTTATTCCGCAGCCGCTTTACCGTAACCGAAAGCGCGTTTTCATCCACAAACTCCGCCCCGTCGGTCCACACCCGGTCTACCAGCTGGGCGCGGCTGACAGCATGGCCGCGGTTTTCCACCAGCACCCGCAGCAGTTTTTGTTCCGTCTTGGACAACTCGACCGGCCTGCCGCCGCACCGGAAATCCATCCGTTCAAAGTCAAAGGCAAAAGGGCCTGTGACGATCTGGCTGCTGGGTTTTGAAGTACCCCGGCGCAGCTGGGCATTGACGCGGGCGCGGAGTACCGCCAGGGAAAAGGGTNNGGGTTTGGTGATATAATCATCCGCGCCCGCTTCCAGCCCGGTGACTTCGTCCAATTCCAGGTCGTTGGCGGTAAGCAGGATGACGGGGATTTCGTCTCCATCCGCGCGAAGCTGGCGCAGAAGTTCCAGCCCGCTGCCATCAGGGAGATTGATGTCCAGAATCAGCAGGTCAAATTGACGGCTGGACAGGGTTTCTGCCGCCTGGCGGCAGGTGGTACAGCGACAAACAGTACATTCCGCTGATTGAAGGGCCATCCCGATGCCCCGCCCCAGGACTTCATCATCTTCCAAAAGCAATATACATTTCATATCCATATTAAACCTTACATTCGCAAATTCCAACAGTAATCATGGCACTGTCTGTATTTTACACCGATTTCCAGTCCAAATCAAGCGAAAGCCTACTGCTGGAATACATTATCCGTGAAGGAGTATAATCTAAACAAAAAAGAAAGAAGAATACGGTCTCATCGGTTATAGTTAAGTTGCAACACAAAACCATATGAGAAGAGACCATATTCTTCATGAATACCAGGATATGTTTCTAAACGCAAACTCCTTAATGAGCAGTTTTTACATACTGTGATATATTAAATACAATAACTATATTCCCCGACTTTTACAGAACTAATACCTGTTAATGATGTGAATAATAGACAAACAATTCTATTTCATTGCTTCCAGACGATGGTTCAGTTCATATAAAGCCGTCCTGTTAGAATCCCATTTCAGTTTTTCATAGGCATCTTCATATGGAAGCCATACACATTCAGTATGCTCATGGGATAGTTCGATTTCATCGGCGCATTCAAAGCCAAATGCGTATTCCGGTACAACATAAGTATCCGCAGGCCAGTTATATAAATAATGCTGTGGGAAAATATCCGCCGGAATATAGCACATTGACTTCAATTCAATTATGTTATCAACTATGATTCCGCCTTCCTCCGATATTTCACGCTTAGCTGCCTGTATCGGAGATTCATTATCCTCTCCGCCGCCGGCTATGAATTGCCACTGATCAAAATCCGCACGATGAAATACACAGAATTCCAGTATGCCATTAGCTTTGCGATATGGGATTGCTAAAATCTGAAACGGTGCTCTCATAATTACTCCTCTCTATATTGGATTGCACTTCATTTACGGCTCTATCTTCAGAGGCAGCTAAAACGATTTCCTCTACTGCCGGGAGCATCGCTGGAATTGTAGCTGGACCATTCAGCTGAAGGAATTTAAGCTGTTCTGTCTGCACCGGATTGTATTTTCGTTCAGATGTCGGATGCCGGCTCAATACACGGCAATATCCTTTAGTATAACGGTATCCCGGGCTGCGGTAATATGGACTGTCAGCTGCCGGATTTCAGGAGTACTGTCATTGATGAGCGGATTCTGGCCTGCAAACGGGTCCTGCAACGGACAGATGCGTTTATTGCCGATACAGGTCCCCTGATACAGGGCATACTGTCCGCCGCTTGCAAAATCGGCAGTGATCCGAAAACTCTCCACCCGCTGCCCCTGGGCAATATCCTCGGCGATCACGACATATTTGAGATCTTTTACCGGTTTTTCAAAAGTAAGGGTATATTTGGGCTGGGTAACAGGACAGCCTTCCACCTTCTTCAGGTGATTTTTGACTGGTGTCCCAAATTCTTTACGGATTAAATCGCCGAATTCCTTTAACCGTCTGACATCCCGCTCATCGAAAAGGCCTTCTCTGGTTGGCGGAATATTCAAGTGCAGACAGGCGTTTGCGCCAGCAGAAGTCAGATAGGTATTGAACAGCCGTTGAAGGGAATGCGGTTCTTCCTTTTCATGCCAGAACCATCCGGGACGTATCGACATATTGATCTCCGACGGCACAAAGGCAAGCCCTTTGCTGTACAGGATGTTGCTGATACTGCCGATTTCCTGATCGGTGCTGTACATATAAGAGAGGCTGCCTTCTTCAGCCATCGGCCCAGCGGCTGTCTGCGGCTGGGCATAATGGCACAGCTCGGCCGGGACCACCGCCCACTCCGAATGACGTGCAATCCCTGCTTCATTGCCGCACCAGCGGACATCGGGACCAAAATCGTTAAAGATCAGGGCATTGGGCTGATATTTGTGAATCAGCGCAAAATACCGCGGGAAATCATATTGCTGTTTTTTGCCGTTGGGCCCCTCGCCGCAGGCGTTGTCAAACCAGACATAAAAAATCTCGCCGTACTGGGTGAGCAGTTCAGTCAGCTGATTGCAGAAATAGTCGTTGTATTCAGGTGTACCATAGTATTTCGAATTCCGGTCCCAGGGGGAAAGATAAATGCCGAATTTAATCCCACCGCGTTTGCAGGCTAAGGAAGCTTCTTTTACGATATCCCGCGGAACAGGACAGTTTTTGACACTGTGTTCGGTGTATTTGGACGGCCAGAGACAGAACCCGTCGTGATGCTTGGCGGTCAGGACCATTCCTTTCAGACCGGCTGACTTGATCGCTTCTACCCATTGATCACAGTCGAGCCGGGTAGGATTAAAGACCGCTTCCGGCTCGGTACCATCTCCCCATTCCAGATCGGTAAAGGTATTGGGGCTGAAGTGGACAAAAGCGTACATTTCCATTGCATACCAGTCCAGCTGTTTTTGAGATGGGCAGACATGTGCTGCCTGTTTTAAAAATGGAATCAATTTATATGCCCCTCCTGACTAAAAGTCTGTTGTTTGGGTTCAAGTATACCAGAACCTTTTGAAAAGTCAAGAGATAATCGCCCTGATGAGTAGCCATCCTGAAAGCTGTAAAAATCCTGGTCATTTAGGGGAATGTTCTGGCGTGGAGACGAAANNATCCTTGCCTTTTTACTTGACATTTGATGGTATAACGGTTATCCTTTCTTTAGATAGATTCATCAAACATCGTATCCCCAAATCAATGCAGGCCAATGTCGGCCTGCCGGATGAGGAGCGGCGTTTTTTGAAAAGCGGTGGATAATATTTTATCATAATGAAAGAAGGTATATAAAATGGCTGATGTATTTGACCGGGTTTATCTCCCCGAGGAGGCAGGGATTCCGTCTATTTCAATCGCAAACTTTTTGCAGGACTGCGAAAAAATCCACTATAAGCTCCGCACCCTTCATATTGTGCGCCATGGGAAGCTGGTCGCCGAGGCCGCCCGTTATCCTTTCCGGGCCGATGACAAACGCCTGGTTTATTCGGTGAGCAAAACGTTCACTTCGACTGCCGTCGGACTGGCGGTGCAGGAGGGGCTCCTCCGGGTTGAGGATAAGCTGCTGGATTATTTCCCCGAGTGTCAAAACCTGCCTATGGACCCCCGTGCCAAGGAAATCACCCTGAAAGACGTGCTGACCATGAGCACCGGCCATGCGGCGGACACTACGGGGGATATCTGCAACAGCGAAAATACCCCCTGGCCGGAAGTTTTCTTCACCCGTAAGATGGCGTACGCCCCCGGCGAACGGTTTGTCTACAATTCCGGCGGGACGTATATGCTCTCTGAGGTGATCAGCCGGACGACCGGCAAAAATATGATGGCCTGGCTCCAGGAAAAGTTCTTTGAACCGCTGGGCATCACCGATGTGAGCTGGGATGTCCACGGCGATGTGAACACAGGAGGCTGGGGACTGCTGATTGCCCCGCGGGATCTCTGCCGGGCCGGGATGCTGTACCTGAACAAGGGGGTATGGGACGGACGGAGAATCCTCTCGGAAGAATGGGTCAGGGAGGCGACCACGCCTCATATCGCCACCAACAACAGCAATAGTACCGGCTGGGGCAGGCACTACGGCTATCAGATCTGGGAGAATATTCCCGGCAGCTACCGGGCGGACGGTGCCTTTGGGCAGTACTGCATGGTCTTCCCTGAACAGGATATGATGGTTGTCACCACCGCCGAGGAGATGGACGCAAACCGCATTTTCCCCCTGGTCGAACGCTGGCTGCTGACAGGGCTGGCGGAAAAGCAGCTGGGGAAGGACGCATGGGCGTTTGCCTGCCTGCAAAAAGAACTTGCCCTGTGGGAAACCCCCGCCGTCTACGAGGCGACTTCCTCCCATCTGCAATACCTGCTGCAAAACAAGACCTATACCCTTCAGCCTGCCGGCGCGGCGGAAGAGGGGCACAACAATCTGTGCGGACATAAAATCTGCCTGGATGCTGCCAACAGCCGGCTGCGGATCACCGTCGACGGCAGACAGGTGATCGACAGTTCCAGCGTGACCGACGTCCACGGTGTGACGCCGTTTGTGATCGAGCTGCCCAGCAGCAGCCCCCTGCTGGGGAAGGAACAGCGTTCCCGCAGCTGGGCGTACTCTGCGCATCACGCCTGGATTGACCAAGACGCGCTGATGGTTACCGTCTGCTGGCGGGAGACCGGGCACAACCAGACCTGGAAATTCCAGTTCTCCGGCGACCAGCTCTATCTGTGGATTACCGACGGCACCAAGCAGATGTTTGACCTTTTCGGGATTGCCAGCGACCGCAACGTACGCTTTTGCGATATGGCTTTTACCGGGACCGTCCAGCCATAATCCAGCAGCAGCACGGCCCTGCGCCGGTCTGGATACAAAAAAGCTCAGCGGAAACTGAGCTTTGAGTTTGTCGAAAAACTATTT
>DCTE01000122.1:18641-30581 GCA_002329405.1 Ruminococcaceae bacterium UBA1448
GATAGCAGGGCAATGGCGGATAGAGAAGACTAGGGGTTGATTTCCTCGACAGCCTGAAAGCTCAGCGGAAGCTGAGCTTTTCCTTTTACAATGAATATTATGATCAGGTGATTTGCCCGGAATATCATCTGCTGGACTATTCCACAAACGACCGGAAAGGATATAGAAAGTACAAAAGCAGGGGATATTGATGCCGTAACTATCCATCGCTCACTCAGTGCACAAAAGATCGTTACGCGGCACCGGCAGAAACAGCTTCTGCCTGGAAACGGGCTGAAAAATATTACCGGCGTAAACAACGCCTGCGTATCTTACGGCGCGGATACCAGGTAATGCAAAAGGTGTCTGTTGTTCTCATCCTGCTGTTTGCCGGCTTTATGGATAAATTTACTTGACGCATGCACGGATGAATGCCGCGAGCAGGACTGCCCCGCAGCATGAAAAGAGCCCAAAATGGGGCCGTCTGGACAAAGCGAACCGGCGGGGGTTGCCGGGATTCAGATAGATGTCATAATAGCTGCCGGGCGTGTATTTTTTCAGGAAGGGTGGGTTTAAAAATCCCAGCCAAAACCGTTTATCCAGGCTGGCCTGCTGGTAGGAAACGCCATCCACCTGGTAGCTAAAGACAGCCGCACCGTACATCAGCCCGCTTTTCCTCGTTCCATAGGTGGTTATTTCCAAAAATTCCCCCTGCAAGGGGACGGTACATTTCAGCCGTTTATAATCGTTGACCAGGTCAACCGCCAGCAATGCACTGCCGGCCAGCAGAAACTCGAGACGGGTAAAATTCTCCGGGGAGATGTCCAGCCGGGGGATCAGCCACATCAGCCCGCCGCTGACCAGCAGAAGAAGGCCGCACAGGACACTGGCCAGCGGCGCATGCGCCCGGCGGGTCAGCCCCAGGATGACGCATACCAGCCCGCATACAATCAGGATCATGCCGAAATCCGAGATGCTTAAATCAAAATATCTCCACATTAAAAAACATCCTTATCTTTTTAGAGTGGTAATTTTTAGCCCAACGCCTATACTTCGTCAATGTGGTACAGCACGCTGTCCAGAAGGTAATGCAGCGCCAGCTGCTTTTCCTCTTCGCTCAGCAGTTCCATCGTCTGAAGCAGCGAGATGTGCAGGATAGATGTTTCAGACGTCACCTCTGTTACCGCAAAGGCGTACTGGCTGGTTTTCCCCAGCACCTTCACCTTTGCCCTGATATCGCCGGCCATGGCCGGCTCATATTCCCCGCCCATCCTGTCGATGATGTCAAACACAGCAAATACGACCAGCCGGCGCGGACAATCCAAGTTTTGCTTTAATCCTGGCATCTTCATTCTCCTTGCTTCCAAGAATTTATGTTACCGGGCGAAGGGAGCCCATAATGTCCGACTTTAACCCGTTATCCGCCAGCTGTGCCTCCTGACTCGAAGTAAAAATGATCAGATATGCCCTGTCCTCCCAGATCGAAACGGCGTACGACAGATAAACGTCAACCCCTTCGCTTTGATGGACGTAGTCTTGAACGGCCCATTCCATTCCCCCGCTCTCCAACGTCTGCTGTCCGCCGAGCTGCCGGATACCGGGGAATATGGTGTCCAGCCCTGCGGTAGACTGTCCCAGCACCCCGGCCGCAGTCTCTCCGCCGGCGAGCGGGAGTGCGCTGACGGTCAGGACAAAATAATCGCTGCCCGTTATGGAGGTGGCGGTCAGAATATCATCCTCGATCTGGAAGTCGAAAGCCGGCTCCTGTTGTGCATACATAAATTTGAAGGGAAGTTTTTCATCGGTAAACAGCTGATAGCCTGTCCCTGCCGGCCCCAGGCACCGGAAGGAATCGACCGCCGACAGGAGCTTTTGCTGTACGGCTGTATCCTCCTGTGGGTAAGAGGCGATCAGGTTGTAGCATCCGAACCCGTTCTGCCCCTCGATAAACACAGCCAGAAACCGCATCACCGAACCGCCGCTTTCCGCCGCCTGAAACTCCAGNNACTCCACCTGGTACCCATCTGCCCCGCCGGCCTGCCGGTACCCTTCGTCCAGGATTTCATAGCCGGTAATTTCCGTGCTCTGCAAAAGGCCGATAAAATACCCGACATACTGCTCCGCGTTTGCCTCCACATCCGCAAGAGAATAGACGGGGAAACCGGACCAGCAGGTATAAAACCCGACCTGAAGCGAACAGCTCCCGTCCGGCGAAACGAATACGGCACTCCCGGGACTGGTTTCCTGAAAATCGGACGGGACCTTCATCGAAAGGTTCAGATACTCATTGGCATAATCAGCCAGAACCGGCTGGGTGCTGCCGCCAGGTTCCGACATGCCGTTCTCTGGTTCGGATGAACCGCTGTTTTCCGGCTCCGGGACGCTGCTTTCCGGGGTTGACATACTGCTGCCCGGTTCTGGCGTGGAGGCAGGAAGCCCGGAAGTGCCGGTACCGGCCGGAAGGCTGGCATCTGGTAAAAGCCTCCAAACCCCCACCCCGGTTAAGGCGGCAGTTGCTGCCAGTGCCGCCAGTTTCAGGACAAAGGCTTTCTGCGGCCGCCTGATCAGGGTTCCGCCCTTCTCTGTCCCCGGGTTCCCATGCCGGAAGCCGGTTTTCCGCCCAGCGATTTTCGGAAAAGCAGTCCCGCCACCCGTGGCTGTGAGGGCGCATAAAAAGTCCGCCATCGAAGGGAACCGGTCTTCCGCCTTCACCGCCATGGCTTTCATCATGGCCGCTTCTACGTTTGATGGCAGGGAGACCCCCAGCTCCGACGGCTTTTTCAGGGTATCGCGGCGGACCCTTTCGATCGCATCCGGCGGCAGCTGCCCTGTGACGCAGCGGTAAAGGGTGGCACCCATCGCGTAAACATCCGTCCAGGGACCGAGGCTGCCGTGGCTGGAATACTGTTCCTCCGGCGCAAAGCCATGTTTAAGAATAACCGAAACGCTTTGATCGTCCTGTGAGGAAAACCGCGCCGCGCCAAAATCCAGCAGCTTACTTTCCCCGCCCGAGGTGATGGAGATGTTGTCGGGGCTGATATCCCGGTGGGTCAGCCCCAATCCATGGACCCGGGTCAGTGCCTCCATAACCGGTTTCAGGATGGTCAATGCCTGAGCGCAGGGGATTTTCCCGCCCTGGGAGGCGAGATAGGCTTTCAGGCTCATCCCGTCCACATACTCCATCACAAAGTAGGCGGTACTGTTTTCGGTAAAGTAGTCCTGCACCGAGACGATGTTGGGCGTCCCCTGGAGCCTGGCCAGGATCCTTGCCTCCTCCAGGAACCGGTCCAGCCCGTTTTCGTAATCCTCTTTCCTGCGCCCGGCCAGCACCACCCGGTAACGGTCGGCGTGGCGCACCGCAAGGCCGGAAGGCATATATTCCTTGACGGCGACCCGGATTTCCAGCACCATATCGTACCCAAGATAGGTAATGCCAAAGCCGCCCACCCCCAGCACCCTGCCCATCAGGTACCGGCCATGGAGCACCGTCCCCATCGGGAGGGCGAGGAAAGGCTGTTCCTCCTCCGCGCTGAACCCGCAGTAGGGGCAGACAGGGGAATCATCCGGCTTTTCCTGAAAACAGCTGTAACACACTCTTGCCAAATCCATTCCGGCTTTCTCCTTCCGTCCCGTTCCAACCCCATCCTGCACAACCGCCTGCGCAAAATCAATCTCCCCCTCCGGCGGCCGGGTATCCCTGGCCGCCGGAAGCATTCCCTCAGGTTACCAGGGGCGGACGCTTGCCAGCACCTGGTTGCACAGCGCCATCACCGCTTCCTGGTTGGAGTCGTTGTACATGGCTCTCAGATAGATCAGCTGGCCGTCGACAAACCCCGCGGCGCTGCTGAAATTGTAGGCGTCAATCAGGTAGTCCTGGCAGAGCCATTCCACCCCGCCCAGGGACGCGGTGTACCTCGTCCCCACCGTCCCGCCAACCGCTTCGGCCGTACCGATATGGGCGTCCAGCACCTCTTCAGGCGTCGTATAGCCNNGTACTGTGCGGCATATCCGACTTCCACCCCACCGGCGTCCGAACTGTCGACACCGCCAAGGCCGGCTTCCTGCGCGGCCTCGGTCGGATAGATAGCGATGAGCTCTACCGCACTGTCCCCCATCATCGAAAGGTCTGTCTCCCACACGCTTCCCAGTGCAACCGAATTGTCGATGATGAATTTAAGCCCGATGTTTTCACTGTACCACATGCTGTAGGTGGTCTCCGGTTCCCCATTGCTCTGGAAGCTCTGGATAATCTGATCAATCTCCTCCCTGCCTGCCCCGTCGCCCTTGGGGAAGGCGCCCAGCAGGCTGTAGCAGCCAAAAGGATTGTTCCCCTGCATCGTCGCATAGATCATTTCCATCGAAACGCCGTCTGTATCTGTCCCCTCGAAATAGATCTGATACGCCTCCTGGTCCCCGATGCTGGCATAGCCGGAGGACAGGATGGTATAATCCGGCACTTCAAACCCTTCCATCAGGGCAGCCACAATCGCCTGCTGGTTGTCCTCTACATCTGAAAGGGAGTAGATCGGGAACCCGATGTTCCAGATAAAGCTGGTCGTGACCGCACAGCCCCTGTCCTCATTCATAAAGCTGAACCCATCCGAACTTACCACATAGTCCGCAGGGATATCAATACTGGCGTTGAGGGCACCAAGGTCCCTGGTCTGCATCTGAGCAGCAGGGACAGACGGGCTGGAAGATGATGGTTCGGACGAAGGGAGTGGCATTTCACCCGAGGTGCTGCTGTCCGGCGGAGTCCCGGTGCCGATATCGCCGGTACTGATTCCCCCGGTTCCGGCCCCTCCGCCGCCACCGCCGGCCGTCGTGGTTTTCCCGCCGCCGGAGAGCGCGATAGGCAGGATGATGCACAGTGCGAGGACAGCCACCAGCCCGCCGCCGGAAACCCCGGCAATGACGGGATTGGCCTTCACCCAGGCGGTAAACCTGGAAATAGGGCCCGGCCTGGGCGGCTCCGCGCCCTCCCCGCCGTACACCGTCTGGCCAAAGGACTGGCCAAAGGAGGAAGCCTGGGTCCGCTCACTGATGCTGGCGGCGACCTGTTCCTGTACCGGGGCTTTACCGGTCAAAGCGCGGAGAAAGGCACCCATATTGGAGAAACGGTCTTCCGTCTTCACGGCCAGTGCCTTCAAAATTGCCTGCTCGACATTTTTCGGGATATGGACTCCCAGCTCTGACGGCGTTTTCATGGTATCCCCGCGGATCCGCTCCACAGAATCCGGCGGCAGAACCCCGGTGATGCAGCGGTAGAGGGTGGCGCCCATCGCGTAAACATCCGTCCAGGGGCCCTGGTTGCCGTGGCTGGAGTACTGTTCCTCGGGGGCGTAACCGTGTTTGAGGATGACCGACACGCTCTTGCCGTCCCCCAGCGCAAACCTTGCGGCGCCGAAATCCAGCAGTCGGCTTTCCCCCCGGGAGGTGATGTAGATGTTGTCCGGGCTGATATCCCGGTGCAGCAGATTGAGCGCATGCACCTGGATCAGTGCCTCCATGATGGGCTGGAGGATGGTCAGTGCCTGTGCATACGGGATTTTGTCCCCCTGGTCTTTCAGATACGCCTTAAGGCTCATCCCGTCGATATATTCCATCACAAAATAGGCGGTACTGTTTTCCTTGAAGTAATTCTGCACCGAAACAATATTGGGGGTATTTTGCAGCCTGGCAAGGATTTTTGCTTCGTCCAGAAAACGCTCCATGCCGTACTGATAATCCTCTTCCACCCGTCCGGTGAGTGTGACATTGTACCGGTCCGCACTCCGGGTGACAATAGAGGAGGGCATATATTCCTTGATGGCGACCTTGATCTCCAGCGTCAGGTCAAAGGCCAGATAGGTGATCCCAAAGCCGCCGATTCCCAGCACCTTCCCCAGCATATACCGTCCGTTGAGCAGCGTCCCCAGCGGCAGGGCGAGATAGGGCTGTTCCTCGTTTTCATTGAACCCGCAATGCGGGCAGATGCTGCCCGGCTCTTTTTCCTGAAAGCAGCCATAGCAAAGGCGTTCCGGATTCATGCCTCCGCCTCCTCCCTTTCTGCCAGCACCCACAGATCTTCCGCAATCTGGCGCACCCGGTCCGCATGCCGCAAGACCAGTGCTTCCAGCCATTTCTGTGCGCTGCCGGCTTTTAAAAACTCGATCTGGATTTCCAAAGGCTCCACGTAAAAATCCCCGGCGTAGGCCACCGCCCCCTCGCCCACTTTCAAGGGGGGGATTCCCGGGACCTGATGCAGCGCGCCGTCCGCGGTGAGATGGAAAGCGGCCGACGGCTGCCGGCCCGCGGCGTCTTTATCATCAAACGCCTGCTGAAGCCTGCCGTACTTTAAACAATATCTGTCTGTCATACATGGTTACTCCTTTGTCACAACAAACCTGTTGGCATTGTCGCACAGGTAGAAGGTATCACCCGCCGACAGCTTTTCAGCCACATTGGCCGTCAGCTTTTTGCCGTTGCCCAGGAAGGTGCCGTAGGAGGAGCCGAGGTCGGTGATCAGGAAGCAGTCTTCATTTGGGTCATAAACCACCTGGCAATGCCGCCCGCTGATGCCGGGCGTGTTTTTATCAAACACGATGTTGCAGGCCGACGGGTCACGGCCGATGACGACCTTCCCTTTCAGCAGGTCGAACTTCTGCCCGGCGTATTTCCCCGTCACGCCGCGCAGTACGGCAAATTTTCCTACCGGGCCGCGGCCTTTTGCGGCCGGATTTTTCTGGCCCCCGGCCCCTGCGGCGGCAAAAGCCGCCCCGCCTTTTCTCGTGCTGAGCACCAGCAGCATGACGCTGCCTGCCAGTGCCAGGACACCCAAAGGCAGGAATACAAACGCAAACCATCCGGGCACCCAGCCAAGCCCGCCTGCCATCGTATATCCGATTCTTTCCTGATCGAGGATTTTGGTCAGCTCATCAATGATGATCGCGTAGTTCATCCCCAGCGAAAGCCCGGTTTCCGCGTCAATCGCCCCGGAGGCATTGATCCCGATGACCCGGCCGTCCTCATCGACCAGCGGGCCGCCAGAGTTGCCCGGCGCAATGGAGACATCCATCTGGAACGCTTCATAGGTCGCCCATGCGGCACTCACCCGGTTGCTGATAATCCCCTTGGTGATGGTCACGTCGTTCAGGTCAAAGGCCGGGAGCGTCTGCCTGCTGGAGGAATCCCCGGGGTATCCCAGTGCGTAAGCGGTCTCGCTCATCTTGACCGAATCGGACGGCTGCAAGGTAAGGGCAATCCGCTTGGTCGTGGGGGTCGGCAGCTTGAGGATGGCGATATCCTTTTCCGTCTGCGGGGAATAGTAGACCACCTCTACCTGGACAAAATCATTCTCTGCGGCGGAATAGTACACCTGAACCATGCCCGCCACATTGTCATACGTCCTGGGGTAGGCATACGCTGCCTCCACCACATGCCCGTTGGTGACGATGTACTGGACCGGCTCGCCCGGTTTCCCGACCGCCCATCCGGTCCCCGTCCCGCCCAGCTGTTCGACGGTGCCGTCCTCGTTGTATACGGTTGCCGTCGCGTAGACCAGGACGACCCCCTGGCGCGCCTCATATGGTTCGATGCTGCCGCCCCCGAAGAGCCCGAATATGCCGAATACAAGGCCGATTAGCCCGGCCACAAACAGCGCAATGGCGGCGATTTGCTTTCCGGTTGATTTTTTATCCATTATTGTTCCTCCCCTTTGCCATGGTATTTCAAAACGATTGCCGTATAATTATCCTGGTTCGGCTTCCCCGCCGCCAGGATTTCCTGTTCCAGCCTGTCGCAGCACGCCTGCGGCGGCAGGGCCATCGCCTCGCGGATCTGTCTGAGGGTCAGGGTATCGCTCACCCCGTCCGAGCAGAGCAGCAGGGCGTCTTCCGGCTGCAGGGCAAACGGCATGCAGGTACAGTCGCAGCTGACGTCCTCTTTCCCGATGTATTCCGACAAAGCACCCGCCTGCGGGTCTGTAAAGGCCTCCCCGACCGGGAACGCACCGTCCAACGCGCGCAGGACCAGGTCGTTTTTGAACTCCTGCCGGACGTTCAGCGCATAGAGCTTCTCCTCCCGCAGCAAAAACAGGTCGCTGTCGCCCACACACCAGAAAGAGAGCGATTTTCCTCTGAGCAGTGCCGCCACCAGCGTGGTGCCGCCATGCCCGCGGAACTGCTGGTAGACCCGCCTGCTCCGCTGCCGCACCCATTCCGGCACATCGGCGTCGTCTTCCCATGGGAAGAGGCCGATCATATCCGCCGCCGTCTGCGCGGCGATCATGCCGCCCTCGGCCAGGCCGCCCATCCCGTCGCAGAGCACCGCCAGCAGGCCGTCGGCCTCAAGGCGTTCGAGGCGGGAGATCCCAAAGGCGTCCTGCTGTTCTTCCCGGCTGCCAATCCCCTGGAGGTTGGCAAGCTCCAAAACCGGCAGCGGGACCGGCTTTTCGGTGGTCTCGGTAACCGGATGCTGGTTATCCTCTTGTGTTTCCATTTTTTCTTTTCGCTTATTCCTTTTCCTTTTTCCAACCAGGACCAGAATCAGCAGAAGTACCAGCACAAGCCCGGCACCGGCCGCAATGGCCATCCACATTCGGAGGAAGCCATCCTGAAACAGCGGCTGGTCCAGCCACGCAAATACACCTTCCATCCATCATTCCTCTTTCCATTGGAACTTTTCACCGCACAATGGCAGGAACACCAGCTGGCTTCTCCCCACCTCGATCACATCATAGGCGTTCAGCGGGCGGACCATCTCCACCTGTTCATCGTTGCAATAGGTGATCCCCCGGCCCTGTCCGGGAGAGAGGGAAAAGGTGTTGTGCTTGACGTCATATGTAACCAGCGCGTGGCTTTCCCTGGAGACGGTGTCGTCGTCCGCCAGCGCCACATCCATTGCCGCCGCACGTCCGATAAAGTTCCGCCCGGCCACCAGCCTGTAATCGGCGCCGCGGTGCGGCCCGGAGATACATACCAGAAAGCCGACCGCCGGGTCAATCCCGATCTTCTTTTTGATAATCCCGACCGTCTTACCGCGGTCGGTATCGGGCGCCGCGTTCCCCGGGACAGCGGCTACCGTCTTGCCGACCGTACCGACCGCCACCGTCTTGCCGACCCCTGCGCCCTCCTGGCAGTAAGGGCAGCTTTCAAACCGGTTCTCATCATAAAAATGGCCGTTGTCACACTGTTTCATCTTATATTCCTCCTGTAAAATATTGACTATGAAGGGATGGGGCGGCACTCTTCCTCTGGCACAGGGACGGCCCATCCCGCAGTTATTCCCGGATACACAAAGAAGGAGATGTCGTTTTGCACCTCCTTCTTCATCGCCTTTAACCATCACGGGTCAAAACCCCTGCTGGACCGGCACGCAAGGAGAGACCGGCCGTGCCACGCCCTTTTGGGTATTTTTACCACTTTGCAACATCCTCAGCAAACCGCATGACCACTGCCGCAAACTCACAGCGCTTGATGCCGGCGGCGGGGCTGATCGTGCCCTCGCTGCTGTTCCTCAGGATATCCGCGCTGGCCCACTGCATCGCACCATTTGCCCAGTCGCTGACCTTAGAGCCGCCGGTATAGATGGAAAGGTCGCCTTTTGCCGTCACGTCATACTTCTTGTATGCCGCGTACTGGTAGAGGAGCGCCGTAACCTGTTCCCAGGTAACTTTGTCGTCCGGGCTAAAACTGCTGCCGTTTGCCGGTAGGATCTTCTTGCTGGTGACCCATCCTGTCACCTGGGTGTAGAATTTGCTCTTGACGATCTTATCATAGCTCTGGCTGCGGGTGGATTTCGACTTGTTTTCCAGCCTCCACAGCGCGGTGATGGCCTGCTCCCATGTCAGCGTCCCATCTGGGGAGAAGGTCTCGTCGCCTGTGCCGTCCATCAGCTTGTTGTCAAGCGCATAGTCCACATACTGATGGTACCACTTGCCGGTGTCCAGATCGGTGAAATCAAGGGATGGGCAGTCGGCCTTTTTCTCCTTGATATTCTGATGGGTCATGGCACTTTCCAGGATAATCCTCCGCTCCACCGCCTCGATTTCCTCGGTTTTGCAGCATGTCAGCATCCAGCCGCTCTCGATAAGGATGTAAATCTGCGTGTTGAGATACCGGCAGAGTTCTGTATTGCCTTTCATCAGAATCAGCCCGAAGCCGCGGTAATCCCGGTTTTTTATCGTATAGCTGCACTGGGCGACCTTCCCTCTGAGAATCGCCTTGGAAATCTTATCTGCAAATGACTGGTTAATTGGGCTAAATACACCGGCATCCACCTCACCTGCGGCCAACGCATCGAGGACTGCCTGGTTGTTAGCGAGTTCATGCAGCTCCGCTTTTGGGTACTGTACCGCGGTCCTGTTGGCCTGCGCCGAACCCTTGACAACGGCGATGCGGGCAGTTTCAAGGTCCTTTTCCTTCCGAATCTTTTTGCCCGATACCGGCCGCTTGCTTAAAAATACATCATCTGATTCGACACCGTNNTCCGTCATTTCGTAAAGGGCAAGCCGTTCCTGATTGATCGCAAAGTTATCCGCCGCAAGGTCGACCTCCCCGGCCGCTACCGCATCCAGCTGCTCCTGTGTGCTGCCGTATTCGACAAACTCCACTTTGACGCCCAGCTCTTTGGCAAGCCGGCGGCAGAGTTCCGGCACGGGGCCGTCCCGGGTACCCGCAAGGCTTGCGTATTGATCCGGCACAATGTAATTGAATTTTGCGCTGTTGCTCACCGAGATGGTCAGCACGCCGCGCTCCCGTATCGCATCGGTAGAATGGCCGGCGGGGGTCGTTTCCTTGGCTGCCAGGCTGCCCTGGCTCTCACCTGTTTCAGCAAACGCAGCCGTCCCTCCCCAGGCCGCAGCGCACAAAAGCATCGACAGCGCCATCACGGTTGCGGTCACTCTTCTGAACATCCTCTTCTGTTTGAACATTTACGTTCCCTCCTTAATCATAACGGGTCGTTGAGGAGCAGGATACTGTTGGTATTTATATCATACATAAAAAATACACATTTTTGCAGTTCGCACCCGCGCCATTTTGTTTAAAATAGGGGTTCGTATCTGTGCCATTTTGCAAAACGGGCAAAAAAATACCGCTTTCCACAGGGAAAACGGTGAGATTGACGAAAACCGNNACTCCGCAAGCCGGCGGCAGGGCGGAAAACACCCGCAAAGGATGTTTAAACCATCCAGGATGTCCGAAACCATCCGGCAGCTTTCACTCCACAGTAAAATCCATATAGTTCTTGAACAGGCCAAGCCGTGTTTTGGTCTCGGTCTTTTCATAAATGGAGGAGACATACCGCTGCACCATCCGCCGTGAAATGTACAGGCTGTCGGCGATCCTCTGCAAATCGTCGTCGGTGGTCAACAGCATTTCCAGCACTTCTGTTTCACGGGGGGTCAGCGCGCAATGCTCCGCATACAGCTTCAGCCGCTGCTCCGGCGCCATCGCCGGCTCACCGGCACAAGTATCCTCCGCCTTTTTCTCCGCCTCCTGCCCGATCAGCAGGTAGCCGCCGGCCGCCATCGAGATGACCAGCATGACGAACATCAGAAGGTCGATCCCGATGATCAGATTCAGCGGGAGGTCCGCCAGACAGGCGGCAGCCAGTACCACATCCGCCAGCCCGCTGATGACCCNNCCCCATCCCGGCCCAAAGCTCAGGATAGCGGGTTTCCTGCGCAATATTCCAAAACATCAGGTTGAAATAGGCGATATTGGCGCTGAGGCAGGTGTAATAGATACACATATTCAAGTGGTAATCTTCCAGCTCGCCAAATAAAATCGGGTTGAACACCGCGAACATCGTCACGCACAAGGTCGCAATCGGGACATACTTCTGTTTTTTCAGGTCGCCGATCCATCCAATCAAAAGATACCCGGCAATCACGAACAGCCGCGGCCAGGAATAATAATCGAATTCCTGGTAATTGGTCTGCACATTCAGCCGCATCATCTGGGTATCGTAAAAGGTGCC
>DCTE01000118.1:0-550 GCA_002329405.1 Ruminococcaceae bacterium UBA1448
AGATGCACTTTTCAACCAGGATCTGGGTAATGGGGGAGAGACGCAGGCCGTTGGTGGCGATATCCCGCAGCTGCGCCTCGTCATCGGCGATACCGCCGCCGGTACCGCCCAGCGTAAATGCGGGACGGACGATAACCGGGTAGTCAATTACCTTTGCAAAATCAACAGCGTCCTCGACCGTTGTAACAACCTTAGAGGGGATAACCGGCTGGTTGATGGCTTCCATCGTATCCTTGAAGCACTGCCGGTCTTCGGCCTTGTCGATTGTTTCGGGGTTGGCACCGAGCAGTTTAACGCCGTGTTCATCCAGAAAACCGCATTTTGCCAGCTCCATCGAAAGGGTCAGACCGGTCTGACCGCCGAGGGTGGAGAGCAGCGAGTCGGGCTTTTCGATCTCGATAATCCGCTTGCAGACATCCAGCGTCAGCGGCTCAATATAGATCTTATCAGCCATCGCCTTGTCGGTCATGATGGTTGCGGGGTTGGAGTTGAGCAGGACGACCTCAAGACCTTCTTCCTTGAGGGCACGGCAGGCCTGGGTTCCTGCATA
>DCTE01000118.1:559-4815 GCA_002329405.1 Ruminococcaceae bacterium UBA1448
GCCGGAGCCGATGACCATGACCTTCTTTATATCTTTTCTCAGTGGCATAATAAAATCTCGATCCTTTCTGGGTGAGGTGACAACAGTTTTGCAGACAGATCATCAAAAATGATCCTGATGGTCTGATTATTTCAGATTGATATAAGAGCAGATATCATCCCGCATGCGGATTGCTTCTCTTCTTGCTGCACCGGCATAATCGGTTTCGTCGCAGCCTTCCTTTTTATAAGCGCAGATGATGGAACGGGAAGCGTTGACGATTGCGCCGAGGCCCTCCTGGTCAAACGCGCCTGCGACGCCAGCTCCGCCGCCGCCCTGTGCACCGTAGCCGGGGACGAGGAAGAAGGTATGGGGAAGACGCTTGCGCAGTTCAGCCAGCTGTTCAGGGTAGGTTGCGCCGACGACCGCGCCGACACCGGAGTAGCCGTACTTGCTGCCGGGGACTTCACTGCCCCAGCTTTCGCACATATCACCCATGACTTCATAGACGTTGCCGGAGGGGAAGCCCTTTTTGTTGTAGAGTTTTCTGTCCTGCAATTCACCGGAGGAGGGGTTGCTGGTCTTAACCAGGACAAAAATTCCCTTGTCAAATTCTTTGCATGCTCCCAGCAGCGGACGGATGCCATCGCTTCCGAGATAGCCGTTGACAGTCAGCGCGTCGGCACCGAAGGGGGAGACTTTTTTGCCGTACAGTTCGATCTCGCCCAGATGTGCGGTCGAATAGGCTTCCATCGTCGAGCCGATATCATTTCTCTTGCAGTCGGCGATGACATACATGCCCTTGCTCTGTGCATAGGAGATGGTTTCCGCAAAGGTCTTCATTCCATACCAGCCGTACATTTCATAGTAAGCAGCCTGGGGTTGGACAGCGGGGACGATGTCGCACAGTGCGTCGATCAGCCCATAGTTGTATTCCAGCACCGCTTTCGCAGCTGCTTCCAGCGGATCGGGGATAGAAGCATATTTTTCCCGGATATATTCCGGTACATACGAGAAGTTGGGGTCCAGCCCGGCGACAGTCGGGTTTTTCATTTCTTTAATGCGATCAATCAGCTTATCAAAAGACATAGTAAATACCTCCAGTTATATACTCAGTTGTCATTTTATCAGCAGCCGTTTTACTGGTTGCCGTCGGCCTCGGATAACTGATAGACAATTTTTCCGCGGCAGATGGTTGTGATGACCCTGCCCTGCANNGGTATTTTTGGACTTGGAGTGGAGCTTTTGCGGCTCGACCGTCCAGACCATATTGGTATCAGCGATTGCGATATCCGCCGGTCCTCCTTCTTCGATGGAGCCGCCGGGGATGCCGAGGATGGTCGCGGGGTTTTCACTCATCAGCTCGACCAGCCGCCGCAGCGAGATGACACCGGTCCTGACCAGATAGGTATAGCAGGCGGCGAAGCTGGTTTCCAACCCNNGCCGTTGGGAGCGGAGTAGAAGTCCGCCTTTTCCTCAGCGGAATGGGGCGCATGGTCGGTGATGATACAGTCGATGGTTCCGTCTGCCAGACCGCCGAGGATAGCGCGGATATCCTTCTGTTCCCGCAGCGGGGGATTCATCCGGTAATCGGCATCCTTGCTCAGCAGTTTTTTGTGGTCGAGGATAAAATAGTGGGGAGCCGTCTCACAGGTGACCCGTACCCCTCTTGACTTGGCATGGCGGATCAGGTCGACCGCCCCACGGGTGGAAACATGGCAGATGTGGATGGGTGCGCCGGAAGAGTCAGCCAGACAGATTTCCCGCGCGGTGATCGAATCTTCGCTTGCCCGGTCCATACCGCGGACGCCGAGCATTCTTGAGACCTCACCCTTGTGGATGATCCCGCCGTTGATCAGGTCGAGGTCCTCACAATGGGAGAGGATCAGCTTTCCGACGCAGGCCGCGTGCTGCATACCTTCCAGCATCGTGCGGGCATTGCGGACCGGCCTTCCATCGTCAGAAAAGGCGACAGCACCGGCATTTTTCAGGGCGGCCATATCGGTCAGTGCCTCTCCGTCCATACCTTTGGTGACGCAGGCGACCGGATAGACCCTTGCCTGGGCGGACTGTGCCTTATCCAGGATATACCGGATGACCTCAGGGCTGTCGACCGCAGGTTTGGTATTGGGCATACAGGCGACCGAAGTGACGCCGCCGGCAGCGGCAGCCGCACAGCCGGTCAGGATATCCTCTTTATGGGTCTGTCCGGGGTCGCGCAGATGGACGTGCATATCAACAAAACCGGGGAAAACATGTTTGCCGGCCGCGTCCAGCAGCTGGACATCCTCCGGCAGATCGGTGATCGGTTCACTGCTGACCCGGACGATTTTATCGCCGTCGATCAGAATATCGTACAGGCCGTCGACGCCATTTTTGGGGCTGACGACCCGTCCGCCTTGAATCAGAATCATAATTTTCTCCTTTGTGTGTAGGTGAATAGATTAACGGATGATGACACAGTCTTTGCCATCCCGTTCCTGAACAAAAACGCAGATCTCCTCATCCCGTGAAGTCGGGACATTTTTCCCGATGAAATCAGCGCGCAGCGGAAGTTCGCGGTGGCCGCGGTCGATGAGGACAGCGAGCTGGATTCTGCGGGGGCGTCCCATCGAGAGGATGCCGTCGATAGCGGCGCGGACACTGCGTCCGGTGCAGATGACATCGTCGACGAGGATGACCTGTTTGTTATCCAGCGGGAAGGGGATATCGGTATGGCTGATGCCGTCAAATTTTTTCCCGTCATCCCGGAATGGTGTGATATCCAGACATCCGGCGGGGACAGGGCGCTGTTCAACCGACTGGATTTTACCAGCGATCCGCTGGGCGAGTTCGACGCCGCGGGAGTAGATCCCGATGACGCAGAGCCCCTCGGAGCCTTTGTTGCGTTCAATGATCTCATAGGAGATCCGGTTGATGGCGCGGGACATTGCCTTTTCGTCCATAATGAGGGCTTTACCTTCCATACCCGACTCCTTTCCAAAAAATAAAAACCAGACTGCCCATTTACTGACAGTCTGGTTTGAGTCTTTCGCATATCGTCCGGGGCAGCACAATTCAACCCCAGTCAGAAAGCAAACCGCCTTGTCAGCCTCACGGGACTAACTTAAAGGGAATTTGACAGAATTCATCTGGTTTTTGAGATGCGTTTTGTTTTAGTCTATTGTACCGGAAACCTTCCGATTTGTAAAGAGCAATCTACGACTTTTTTGCATAGGATTCTGCGGACATTTTTGGCAACCTGAACAATAGATGGGTTGAAAACTCCCAAATTCCGGCCCATACCCTGTTCAAAATGCCTGTATCCTGGAAAAAGCCGGCCGGCGATTGCAAAAGCCGTGGAATCATGATATAATGAAACAAATATATCTGTATTGCAATAAGTAAAGACGACTGTAAATCAGAAAAGTGGTGGCCGAAAGTGGAGTATCAGGACAATCTGATCGCGGGGATACCTCCGGGCGGGGTGCGTGATCCGTCAACTGTCAAAATCATGATCTGCTATCTGTTGCAGCGGCTGGACCGTCCGGTAAGCGAGAGCGAACTGGTTGAGCTGCTGACCGGGGACCAGACGGTCAATTACTTTCTGCTGACGACAGCACTTGCCGGGCTGAAAAAGCTGGGGCACCTGCGTCAGAAAGGGGATAGCCTGCTGTTGACCCAGCTGGGGCGGCGGACAGCGGAAGAGCTGGGCGGCGAACTGCCGGTGACGCTGCGGGAGCGGGTGCTTGCGCGTGCAGAAACACTGCGCAGGGAGAACCGGCTGCATTCCGAGACCAGCGCGGAGATTGTCGGCACAGGGGATGGCTACCGGGTAGATTTTTCCTTTCACGACGGAGAGATTGAGTTTATGAAGCTGTCGCTTTACGCGCCGGATGAGGTGCAGGCCGGCCGTCTGCGGGAGCGGCTGCTGGAGGATTACCAGCAGCTGTACGTCGACATTATCAACCGGCTCACCAGATAGCCGGCATATTTTGATCTAACAGCGCATATATTGCCTCCGACAGGACCCTTGTCGGAGGTGTTTTTTATGATACGGTTAAAGCTGTTGCTGCAATCCCTGCTGCTGCCGCTTGGGGTTGGGCTGGTTTCTTTTCTGGTGGCAGGCGGGAGCGGGAATGTACGTTCGTTTTATCAGCTTCTTCCCAAGCCGGAGTTTGCCCTGCCGGGATGGGCGTTTTCATGGGTCTGGACAGTGCTTTATCTGATGATCGGCTGTTCGGACTATCTGGCGCGGACGTCGGTTTCGTCGGATGAGCGGACACGGCGGGTTTATC